>DBGCAP010000012.1:0-4600 GCA_048367555.1 Collinsella sp. | reverse complement strand
CCGCCTCTCGGCGGCCTTGCGAAAAACAAATCCAAGTTAGACCATTTCAAATGGTTCGATGTCTGCCCGGATGCGACACTCGAAAGTGCCCATCCTCGCAGTATCCGGTTCTCAAGGTGCACGCTTTGCGGCTCATCCGGTTCCACCGGGCCGCGCGGCAAGGAGATATATTGCCAGACCGCGAAGCGATGTGGGACGTCAATTCCACTCTTCACAAGTCCTACACAACATATTGCTTCCTATATAAGTAATAGAAAGGCTAGTGCAGAAGTACTGCACGTATCAGATGATGACCCTTCGGTTAAGAGATATATACAGATCGGTCACCTGTAAGTGTCTATTTACCCGCGCTTTTGCTATATAAACCAGCGCTTTAGATAAAAAGAGGGAGCGCCGCGCACGGCGCGACACTCCCCTAGCGATTCAAGAGAATCGATTAGGCCTCGAGGGCCTTCTTGGCGATGGCAGCCAGCTCGTTGAAGGACTCGATGTCCTCGTAAGCCATCTGAGCCAGGACCTTGCGGTCGAGCTCGATACCGGCAACCTTCAGGCCGTGCATGAACTGAGAATAAGAGATGTCGTTCAGGCGAGCGGCGGCGTTGATACGGGTGATCCAGAGAGAACGGATCTCACGCTTCTTGTTGCGGCGATCACGATACTGGTACTGCAGGGAGTGCTGGACCTGCTCTTTAGCATGCTTGTAAGTACGCGAAGCGGCACCGTAGTAACCCTTCGCACGGTGCATAACGGTACGGCGCTTCTTCTTGGCGGCAACAGCGCGCTTAATACGTGCCATGTTCTATCAACTCCTAGACGGTTAAACGAAAAACGGGAACGCAAACTTAGGCGAGACGCGACTTGATGACCTTGCGGTCGGCAGCGGCGATCTCGGTCTCCTGACGGAAGCCACGCTTACGCTTGGTGGACTTCTTGCTCAGGATGTGGCTCTTAAAAGCCTTGGCGCGCATAAGCTTGCCGGTACCAGTCTTGCGGAAACGCTTCTTGGTGCCGCTGTGGGACTTCATCTTAGGCATGAAATACTCCTTAATCGGTTACAGAACACTAGTTACTTGGTATCGCTTGCCGCTTTGTCCTCATCAAAGGCGCCCTTAATCGGGGCGAGCAGCATAAGCATGTTACGGCCTTCCATCTTAGGCTTGGACTCGACCGTAGCGTAAGGCTTGAGATCCTCGGCGAGACGCTCGAGAACGTTAAGACCCTGCTCCGGGTGAGCCATCTCACGGCCGCGGAACATGATGGTGATCTTAACGCGTGCGCCCTTCTTGAGGAAACGCAGAACGTGGCCCTTCTTGGTCTCGTAATCGCCAACGTCGATCTTGGGTCGGAACTTCATTTCCTTGACCTCGACCTTGGACTGGTTCTTACGAGCGGCCTTGGCCTTCATGGCCTGCTGGTACTTGAACTTACCGTAGTCCATGACCTTGCAGACCGGCGGCTCCGCGTTGGGAGCGATCTCGACCAGGTCGAGACCCTGATCGTCGGCGACGCGCTGGGCATCGCGGATGGCGAACAGACCGAGCTGAGAGCCATCGACGCCAATCAAACGGCACGAAGATGCAGTGATCTCGTCGTTGATGCGGGTGTCATCAGACTTAGCTATTTTCCCTACCTCCATTCATAAAAAAATAACCCGGCGCTTCTCAGCAACCAGGTCGTACACATAGACATCCTCGATTTGAGGAAGTGAATCTAAGTTGTATGACCAGTCAGCTACTCATTGGCGCCAAAAGGTGGGAACCCTCGGGTTCCTCTTTAGGGCATTGCGGGAACAACGCCTTGTGGATAATAACACGAGCAGCGCGTTATCACATTACGTACACGAAAAAGGGGGCCTTGACCCCCTTGAACGCTCTTTTGCATGTATGGTGCCCGAGACGAGACTCGAAGGGTCTTCGCTTCGCGAAGCCCCGGGCTTCGGGCGCATGGCGCCCTCGCCACGCTCCGCTACAAACAGGCCACAGGACTGTTTGCTTAACGCTCCGCGCGCTCATGCGAGTTCGGCACGAAAAAGGGGGCCACAACCCCCTTGAACGCTCCCTTGCATGTATGGTGCCCGAGGCGAGACTCGAACTCGCACGTTGTTGCCAACGGTGGATTTTGAGTCCACTGCGTCTGCCAATTCCGCCACTCGGGCACGTAATGCGTGAGTTAGTTTATCACAGCTTTCTGTTGATTAGCCCGAAAATGGAACTTCGAGCATTTCGATGAGTTCGACCGTGCGGAGCATCTCGCGCCGACGGCATCCGCGTCCGTTAACCGAGACTTCGCCCATCTGGTTGTCATAGGGATCCTCGCGCATGCCATCGAAAGCAGGCACAAACTCGGCCTGGAATCGACTGTTGGCCACCATGCGCCACGGGTCGAGATTGCCAAAGTAGTGACGGCGGCGCCACTCCTCCCCCATCCTGCGAGCAGAAGATCCAAATGACACGTCGGCGTTGAGCCAACCGGTCTGCGGCGTATAGAACTCAGCCCAATCGTGCGGCCCCACCGAATCAGGCGCAACATACAGTCCACTCTGCCAACGGGCGGGCACACCGGCAATACGGCACATGGTGATAAACGTGAGCGCCATAACACCGCAATCGCCGCGGAGCGAGTGTGCACAGTCATCGGCAATAGATCCCAAAAGCAGGTACGGTGGCTGATAGCGATAGTCGATATGCTGTGTCAGATAATCATAGATAGCACGAGCGCGATCGAGCGGATCCTCGAGCCCGTCAATAACATGCTCCGTCAACTGTTGCAGGTACGGCGTAAACGCAATGTGCGGACGGTCCTCGGAAATATCTTCGGGTAACGGCGCGTCCATACACGGATGCGCCGGAAGCGCACCCCCATAGATATCGCGATAAGCGGCATTGATTTGATAGCGATAGGTCACCGAGAATGAGCGATCGGTCGAGGAGACCCACGAGGCAGTACGTGCCGAGGCGCTCGCAGGAGCAATGGCGCCCTCCGGCGTCATATCAAGTATCTCGACCTGGGACTGCTGGCGGCAGGCGGCGGCAACGGGAAGCCACGCGCGAACGGTCTCCCCCTTCAAAGCACCGGGGACAGACACGCATGCCTTAAGCGTGATGGTGCGAGACAGCCCGCCTTGCGACTCCATCTCCTCGAGCATCTGGTTGCGCAGCGCAATTCCATCCGTAGAATCGGGACGCAAACCCGGAACCTCCTTGGGATACACACGCAAAGAATCAAGGAAGTTGTCGAGAACAAACAGCTCGCCATCGATATAGCGCCAGTCAATACGCTTACGATTAATCAGGTCATCAAACTGCTCTTCGGTAAACTCAGGCCATTCCTCGCGAATCATCGCAATAGCCTGATCGCGCGACACCGAAAAATGAAGCGGCGTCTCGATCATGCGATACCGCTCAGCGCGAACGCAGGCAGTAAGCGAGGAATCGGGATTTTGGGCAAGCAGGCGATCGCAAGCCTCAATAGCCTGCGAAAGATACCCTGCATCCTTTAAACGCAGGATCTCGGGCGGCAGTCCAATATCGAGATGGCGAAAGTCATCACAGCAAACATCAACCAAGCACCCAACCGGCCCCTCGGCAATAACCTTCCCATCAGCAGGCGACACGTTAATTACAGCCATACCAAAACTCCAAGTCACTAGAACCCTTGAAGCCCATTGTACCGAGATAAAAAGAAAGCCCCAACAAAGGAGCCATCAACACCGCCGAACGGTAGTCAAATAAATAATTCAGCCCAGTAACCCTGTAGCGAGTTAACAAAGGAGGCCCCGTTTCCCCGGAGCTGATTCCGTCGCGCGACTTCTGGCGAAGCCAGGTGAGCGCGAGGGAAACAGCGTAGGGGAAACGGGGCCTTCGGCGGGAAGTTAAACCGCTACTTACGCCTTGTTGACGGAGCCAAACTCCTCCATGAGCTCCTTGGTGCGAGCAACGATGTTGTCGCGACCAGGCTTGAGGAGCTTGCGGGGGTCGAAGCCCTTGCCCTGCTGATCCTTGCCAGCCTCGATGTACTCGCGGACACCCTTGGCGAAGACGAGCTGCAGGTCGGTGTTGACGTTGATCTTGGAGATACCCAGGGAGATGGCCTTCTTGATCTGATCCTCGGGGATGCCGGTGCCACCGTGCAGGACGAGGGGCAGGTCGCCGGTCTGGGCCTTAATCTCGCCCAGGCGCTCGAAGGAAAGGCCAGCCCAGTCGGCAGGGTACACGCCGTGGATGTTGCCGATACCGCAGGCAAGGAAGTCGACGCCCAGGTCAGCGATCTGCTTGCACTCAGCAGGATCAGCGAGCTCGCCGCTGGAGGTCACGCCGTCCTCGGTGCCGCCGATGCCGCCGACCTCGGCCTCGATGGACATGCCCTTGGAGTGGGCAAGCTCAACGAGCTCCTTGGTGCGGTCGAGGTTAAGCTGGAAGGTCTCCTCGTGAGAGCCGTCATACATGATGGACGTGAAGCCGGCCTCGATGCACTTGAAGCAGTCCTCGTAAGAACCGTGATCGAGGTGAAGGGCGACGGGAACGGTAACGCCCGTGGCCTCGACGGCAGCCTTGACCATGTCGGCGCAGACCTTGAAACCGCCCATCCACTTAGCGGCACC
>DBGCAP010000011.1:0-4468 GCA_048367555.1 Collinsella sp. | reverse complement strand
GAGAAGTTTTGCTTTGCGACCATGATGGACCTCGCCTACGAGGTACCCATTTGCATGGAAGAGGTCATGGACGAATACGCCGACCTGCCCGGCATGGCGGACCTGCGCGAGCATATGCTCGGCCCCGTCCGCGAAAACTGCCAGCGCACCCTCGACCTCATCAAGGCGGATATGGGCTAGACGCCCGCAATTTCCCATTTCCCAAAAGAAGAGAGGGGGCACCTGTCGCAAAGACCGGGTGCCCCCTCTCGTAATGTCATTTGCAATCCGCTAGCACGTGGCTCGGACTGCCGTTAGCGCAACCTTTACGCAGCGAGGCGCTTGAGGACGTCGATGAGCAGCTCGTAGAAGCGCTCGGCAGAAGCGAGCTCCATGCTCTCGTCCGGGGTGTGGACATCGGAGAGCGTCGGGCCCACGGCGATGGCATCCAGGCCATGCAGGGCCTCGGCAAACAGACCGCACTCAAGGCCGGCGTGAATGGACTCGATTCGTAGCTCGGAGCCAAAGAGCTCGCGATAGCTCTCGACAAAGATGTCGCGGACCGGCGAATGCTCGGCATAGCTCCAGCCGGGATACTCGAACTCAAACTTGGCGTCGAATCCCAGAACATCGGCCAGCGTATGCAGGCGGTCCTTGAACTCGTTCTGCAGCGAGGTGATCGAGGAGCGCGGGGACAGCATGATCTTGACCTGGTCGTCAGAGGTGGCAACCACGCCGATGTTGGAGGAAACCTCGACGGAGCCGTCGGTGGCGACGTTGCGGCGGATCACACCGTTGGGGGCAAGACGCAGAGCGCGAATAAGGGCAAGTGCGGACTTCTCGTCCATGGCCTCGACCTCAGTGTTGTCGGCAATCTCAACCGTGCAGGTAAAGCCGGGGTCGAAGACCTCGAGCTCGGCAGTAACGTCGGCGATGATGCCCTTTGCGATCTGGGCCGCGGCCTCGGCGGCAGCGTGGTCGGCGTAGACCAGAACAGCCTTGCACTCACGGTTGATGGCGTTGTCCTTGGTGCCGCCGTTAAAGCTAACGATGGCGGGCTCGCCGGCAACCATCAGGCGGTCGATGATGCGGGCCATGATGAGGTTGCCGTTGCCGCGCTCCAGGTTGATATCGCTGCCGGAGTGGCCGCCCAGCAGGCCGGAGATGTCGAGCGTGAGGGTGCTACCGGTCTTGTGCTCGCGCACGATGGGGCAGGTGTAGGTAACGACGACACCGCCGGCGCAGCTGACGGTAGCAACGCCCTCTTCCTCGGAGTCAAGGTTAATCATGGTGCGGGCGCTAATCTGGGACTTGTCGAGCGTCTCGGCGCCGACCAGGCCAGTCTCCTCGTCGGTGGTGAATACGCACTCGAGGGCGGGGTGAACGATCGAATCGTCATCGAGAACAGTGAGCATCAGAGCGACGGCAATACCGTTGTCGGCGCCCAGAGTGGTGCCGTTAGCGGTGAGGACGCCGTCCTTGACGACCAGGTCGATACCATCAGTCGTAAAGTCGTGCTCAACGGAGCCCAGCTTGTCGCACACCATGTCGATGTGGCCCTGCAGCATCACGGTCGGGGCATTCTCGGCACCGGCAGATGCGGGCTTGCGAATGATAACGTTGTAGACCTCGTCCTGATACACATCGAGACCGCGCTCCTTGGCAAACGCGACCAGGAAATCGCTGATGCCCTTCTCGTTGCCAGACCCACGGGGGATCGCGCTGACCTCCTCAAAGAAATGGAACAGCTGGGCGGGCTCGTAGCCGGTAATCTTGTAGTCCATGGTGCCTCCTTGGCGCAACTGGTTAGACAGTAAGACATGCGACTTGTATATTCCCAGACTTTGCGTGCATAAACCAGTCGAAAACGCCGAGCGCCCTCGCATCATCGGCTAACGGCGAGGAAACGCCACTTTATCAAGATAAAGCATGTTAGACGGGCCGTGCCGAAGGGACGTTGGACCCTTCAACCAACTTCAACGCCTGTTGAACATTAATGCATACACCATTGGTATGTTTGATGAGATTTTTGTCCTCTGTCACGACGTAATCGGCATCAATGCGATTGGCGACGCCCAGCATCAGGTCGTCCTCAAAGTCGTTGTGATGATACTTGAACACAAAGGAGTCGAAGACCTCGTCTGCACCGACCGAGGCAATAATCGACTTTTGCCGAATCAGGCGAACGCACGCCCACGCTGTCTCGTCGGCACCGGCGATGGCTTCGGGAGTGAGAGCCCCCTCACGGCGGGCGTCGGCCTTCATCGTCCTTCCCAGAATGTAATAGACGTCTTTGACAGACAGGGAGGACGAGAAGAGGACGATATCCTCCGCTTCCGCCGCGCGAGAAAGGAGCTCGACTATCGGCCTGGTCGCATTCGTACGAGCGAGAAAGTAATCTAGCCAGACGTTCGTGTCGATCAACAGCTTGAGCACACGTTTCGTTCCGACGCCGCTCATAATTCGATCCAATCGCTGAATCTCTCGATCATCATTTGATCGTATAACTCGTCGTAATCAAAGGCTTCATCGGGGCTCGGCCTCTGAATCGAGAACCGCTCATAAAAATTCGAAATTAACGCAGCCCCTTCCGAGACGCGGGACGAACTCGCCTTCGATCGTATGTCGTCAGGCAGGACTTCGTCATCATTCTTTTTTGCGACGGGCATATGACCGTTCTCGGTCAAGTACTGCCACAGCTCCCTCACAGCTTGTGACGGCGTCATGCCAATATGAGTCAGTACGGCGTCTCCTGCCTCTTTGAGCTGGCGATCTATACGCACGTTCATCTGAACTGGCCGCGTGTCGAGTATTGATGTAGGCATATCAACTCCTTTGCTATACTGAATCTCAATTTTAGTATAGCACGGCAGATTGAAGCACATTTCAATAGAAACGGGGGCGCCTCCTTATCGGAAACGCCCCCGTTATACAAGGTATGTTTAATCCCTACAGCGCGCCGGAACCGGCTTGCATCATGCCGCCGGGGCCCGAGGTCACGCCGCCGCTCACGGGCGCGGCGTTGCCGGTGTGCGGTGCCGCCGGGGCGGTATCGCCACCGAGCGTGCCCGCCGGACGCGGTGCCGGGATCTCGCCCGTGCCGTGGCCAAAGACAAACTTGCCATCGGCCACGTCGCACAGGACAGTATCGCCCTCGCCCCACTCGCCGGCCAGAAGCTCCTCGGACAGCGGGTCCTCGATGAGCTTTTGAATAGCACGGCGCAGCGGACGCGCACCGTTGGTGAGGTCGGTACCCTCGGCCACGATCTTGTCATAGGCCGCATCGGTGAGCTTGATGTTCATACCGTTGGCAATCAAACGCTGACGCAGATCGTCCACCAGCAGGTGCGCGATCTTGGTGAGATTCTCGCCCGAGAGCTTCTGGAACACCACAATGTCGTCGATACGGTTGAGCAGCTCAGGGCGGAACAGGCGCTTGAGCTCGCCCATCGCGCGGCCGCGGATCTCACTCGAGGTGAGGCCCTGCTCGCCGGTGGTGCCAAAGCCAACGCTTGCATCCTGCGCAATCTCGCGGGCGCCCACGTTAGACGTCATGATGATCACGGTGTTGCGGAAGTCGACCGTCTTGCCCTGGCTATCGGTCAGACGACCCTCCTCCAGCACCTGCAGCAAGATGTTGAAGATATCGGGGTGCGCCTTCTCGATCTCGTCGAACAGCACGACCGAGTACGGATGGCGACGAACGGCCTTGGTGAGCTGGCCACCCTCGTCGTGACCGACGTAACCCGGAGGGCTACCGATGAGCTTGGAGACCTCGAACTCGCTACCGAACTCGGACATGTCGAAGCTGATGAGCGCATCCTTGTTGCCAAAGAGGTACTCGGCGAGCGTCTTGGCGAGCTCGGTCTTGCCCGTGCCGGTGGGACCCAGGAAGATAAAGCTGCCGCCGGGGCGACGCGGATCCTTGAGCGGCGAGCGGCTGCGGCGCACGGCCTTGGCAACTGCCTCGACAGCCTCATCCTGACCGATGATGCGCGTCTTGAGCACGCTTTCGGCTTGCAGCAGGCGACGGCTCTCGCTCTCGGTAAGCGAAGACACCGGCACGCCCGAAGTCACGGACACGATGTCGGCGATCTGGGAGACATCGATGGTGAGCGGGCTGGCGTCGAGCTCGGCGGTCCAGGCGGCCTTGGCCTCGGCGAGCTCAATCTCGGCGGCCTTCTGCTGCTCAGTGATCTCGGCGGCCTTGTTCATGTCGTCGCTCTCGGTGGCCTCCTGCGCGGCGGCCTTAAGCTCCTCCACGCGATGCTCGGCCTCACGCACCGGCTCGGGCGCGCGATTCGCGGCGATGCGAGCGCGGGCACCGGCCTCGTCAATGAGGTCGATAGCCTTATCGGGCAGGAAGCGATCCTGGATGTAGCGGTTGGAAAGGTTCGCGGCGGCCTCGATAGCACCCTGCGTATAGCGCACATGGTGGTGCTCCTCGTAGCGCGGCTTGAGCGCGGTCAGGATCTTGACCGTGTCCTCG
>DBGCAP010000010.1:0-64196 GCA_048367555.1 Collinsella sp. | reverse complement strand
TGTTTCCAGCATATCCCTGCATTTTTTAAACGTTATATACGAATACTCTTGTTTGGTAAAGTGCAACGTGGTAGGGTCGTTACCACTTGATAGAGGCGCGGGCACGAAGAACCGCGGGCGAGCCGGCAGGCTTTGACCCCGTGGGGAGGCGAAACCCGCCGAACTGGGCTTTTCGGGCACGAACAACCTGGTGGGCCTGCGGGAAACACCCGCAGGACTGTCTGCAGCAATGCGGGAGCGCTATCCGGACATTGGGTCCACGCTATGCGGATTCGATGCGCAGATGGCGCCGTCTGGATAGCGAGGTTTACGGGACATGGCATTGACCCCCAACGAGGCATATGCGGCCAAGCAGCCGTTTGTGGACAAGGAGACGCTCGAGCATATCGTCGAGCAGTTCCCCACGCCGTTTCATCTATATGACGAGGCGGGCATCCGCCGCAACATGCAAGAGGTGCGCGATGCCTTTGCATGGAACCCGGGCTTTAAGGAATACTTTGCCGTCAAGGCCAATCCCAACCCGGCGCTCATCTCCATTCTCAACGAATACGGCTGCGGCTGCGATTGCTCGAGCTATACCGAGCTCATGATCGCCCGCTCGCTGGGCATCACGGGACACGACATCATGTTCTCGTCCAACGACACACCGGCAGCGGACTTTGAGCTCGCCGACAAATTGGGCGCCATCGTCAACTTTGACGACATCAGCCACATCGAGTTCTTTGAGCGCGTTGCGGGGCCCATCCCCAAGACGGTCAGCTGCCGCTTTAATCCGGGCGGCTTGTTCCAGCTCTCCAACGGCATCATGGATAACCCCGGCGACTCCAAATACGGCATGACCACCGAGCAACTCTTCGAGGCCTTCCACATGCTCAAAGCCAAAGGCGCCGAGGACTTTGGCATCCACGCATTCCTTGCCAGCAACACCGTCACCAACGACTACTACCCCAAGCTCGCGCGCATCCTCTTTGAGCTTGCCGTGCGCCTGGAGCGCGAGACCGGTGCACATGTCGCCTTCATCAATCTGTCCGGCGGCGTCGGCATCCCCTATCTACCCGAGCAGCAGGCCAACAACATTCACGCCATCGGCGAGGGGGTGCACGCGGCCTACGACGAGATCCTGGTTCCCGCCGGTATGGGCGATGTGGGCATCTGCACCGAGATGGGCCGCTTTATGATGGGGCCCTACGGCTGCCTGGTCACCAAGGCTATCCACGAAAAGCAGATCTACAAGGACTATATCGGTGTCGACGCAAGCGCCGTCGATCTGATCCGTCCTGCCATGTACGGCGCCTACCACCACATTACGGTAATGGGTCAGCCGGGTGGCGCCGACAAGACCGCGGCGCCTGTCACAAACACGTACGACATTACGGGCAATCTGTGCGAGAACAACGACAAGTTCGCCATCGACCGCGAGCTACCGCAGATCGACATGGGTGATGTGCTCGTGATCCACGATACCGGCGCGCATGGCTACTCCATGGGCTACAACTACAACGGCCGTCTGCGCTCCGCCGAGGTGCTGCTGCGCCCCGATGGCTCGGCCGACCTCATCCGCCGCGCCGAGCGCCCGGGCGATTACTTTGCCACACTCGACGTGCTGCCGAGCGGCCGAGAGCTGCTGGCCAAGTCGCGCGCCGAAAGTGCTCGCCGTCGCGCCCAAGACGAGCGCCTGGCAGTCGCCGCCCAATGGAACAAACGCATCCAGATCGCGGACGCGAAGGAGAAGAACATGGACATCCGCAATCTCGAGGGCTCAATCGTCGCCCTTGTTACGCCGTTTAAAAAGGACGGCAGCGTCGACTTTGACGCGCTCGAACGCCTTATCGATTTCCACCTGCAAAACGGCACCGATGCCATCCTCACCCTGGGCACCACCGGCGAGAGCGCCACGATGACCGATGACGAGGACAACTCCGTCGTCGCCGCCGTGGTCAAGCATGTTGCAGGACGCGTCCCCGTCATCGCCGGCTCGGGCTCCAACTCCACGCAGACGATGCTCACCAAGTCGCTCACCTACCAGGGCTTGGGAGCCGACGGCCTGCTGCTCATCACCCCCTACTACAACAAGTCCAACGAAGAGGGCATCTATCAGCACTTTAAGACCGTCGCCGATGCTGTGGACATCCCCTGCATCCTGTACAACATCCCCGGCCGCTGCGGCTGCGGCATCAGCGAGCGCAACGTAGAGCGCTTGGCCGCGCACCCCAACATCATGGGTATTAAGGAAGCCTCGGGCAACGTCGCCTACGCGGCCAAGATCGCCCACCTGCTGTCCGACGACTTCCGCATGTACTCGGGCGAGGACGCGCTCACCGTGCCGCTCATGAGCCTGGGCGCCTCGGGCACCATCAGCGTGTGGGCCGACGTTCAGCCGCAGCTTGTGCATGACATGTGCCGCGCCTATTTGGACGGTGACGTGGCACGCGCCCGCAATATCCAGATTGCCGGCCAGCCGCTCATCAATGCCCTCTTTAGCGAGGTCAACCCCATCCCTGTCAAGGAAGCGCTCGCTCAGATGGGTATGATCGAGGCAAACTACCGCATGCCGCTATGCCCCATGGCAGACGACACGCGCGCTGCACTTACCGATGCTCTGAAGGGAGCTGGTCTGCTTGATTAAGACCGTCATTATGGGAACGGGCCGCATGGGCTCGCTCATCCGCACCACCGCCGAGGGCATTGTCAACGCCGCTGGAGAGCCCGTTTTTGACATCGTCGCCCAGATCGGCTTCGACTTGTCCGAGCTCGAGAGCGCACCGGCCGCCGATGTAATCATCGACTTCTCGAACGTCGTGACCTTCGATGCCGTTGTCGCCTATGTCGAGCGCACGGGTGCCGCACTCGTTTCCGGCACCACGGGCTATACGCCCGAGCAGATGGATCGCCTGCGCGAGCTGGGTCAGAACGCCCGTGTTATGCACTCGGGCAACTACTCTATCGGTATCGCCGCCCTGCGCCATCTGGTTGCCCAGGCCACGAGCGAGCTGCCCGGCTTTGACTGCGAAATCGTCGAGACGCACCACAGCCAAAAGGTCGACGCTCCCAGCGGCACCGCTAAGCTGCTACTCGACGCCGTGGTCGAGGCCGAGCCTGAGGCTGGCTACCACCCCGTCTATGGCCGCGAGGGCATGTGCGGCGCGCGCGACCCCAAGGAGATCGGCATGCACTCGCTGCGCGGCGGCACCGTCGCCGGCGTGCACGAGGTAAGCTTTTTCGGCCAGGACGAGGAGGTCACGCTCACGCACCGCGCCACGAGCCGTCAGATCTTCGTCAACGGCGCCCTGGCAGCCGCGCAGAAGCTCGTCACCCGCGAGCCTGGCTTCTATACGTTCGACCAGGTCATGTTTGCCTAACCAGGTATCAACCGGATCCACTCAAAGGAGAGACAGCAAATGAGTAATGCAGCCGAGATGGATGCACAGGAGATTATCAACTACATCGCAACCGCGCCCAAGAAAACGCCCGTCAAACTGTACGTGCGCGAAAAGCCGGGCATGAAGGTCCAGTGGGGCAATGCGCACGTCTACGGCGGTCGTCGTGGCAAGACCGTCTTTGGTGACTGGGATGAGCTCAAGGCACTCCTCGACGCCAACGCCGACTCCATCGACTACTACGACGTAGAGAACGACTGCCGCAACTCCGCCGTGCCCATGCTCGACCTCAAGGGTATCAACGCCCGCATCGAGCCGGGCGCGATCATCCGCGACCGTGTCGAGATTGGCGATCGCGCCGTCATCATGATGGGCGCCATCATCAACATCGGCTCCGTCATTGGCGAAGGCTCCATGATCGACATGGGCGCTGTGCTGGGCGGCCGCGCCACCGTGGGCAAGAACTGCCACATCGGCGCCGGCACCGTGCTGGCAGGCGTCGTGGAGCCCGCCAGTGCCACGCCCGTCATCATCGAGGACGACGTTATGATCGGCGCCAATGCCGTGGTCCTGGAGGGCGTGCACGTAGGCAAGGGCGCTGTCGTTGCCGCCGGCGCCGTGTGCGTCGAGGACGTCCCCGCCGGTGCCGTCGTGGCCGGTGTCCCCGCCCGCGTCATCAAGATGCGCGACGAGAAGACCGACAGCAAGACCGGCCTGGAAGAGGGTCTGCGCCAGCTCTAGGGTTACGCGGTTTTACCAAACCGCGTAACTAGTCGACGCTGCACTTTTGGTTCCGTCGTTCTAACGAACGACGGACCGGTCGACGCTGCAAACGCCCCTAAGCGGCAATCTGACGTTCAATCGTCGGTCGCGTACCGAAGTACGCTTCCCTCCTCTTTCACGTCACCTTGCTCGCTTAGGGGCGTTTTCGCTGACGTATGCTCAACCTACGGCGCAATTCAGCTCCAAGCAAAAAGGCCGAAGCCCTCATCCGAGGCTTCGGCCTTTGTTTTTTTGCGGCGTCCAAGCGCAGTTTATCGATTCTCAATTGACCCGATGTTTTTGAGCTCGATGGAGATGAGGCCGTTGGGCTCGTTGACGAACTCGATGTACTCGGAATTCGAACCCATCTCGGCCGGGAAGCTGATTTCGATACCCGTGTCGGTACGGATCTTGTGATTGCGCACGGCAGCGCGCTCGACCTGCTTGCGCTCCACGGGAACGCGCTCGGGAACCTTCTCCTCGGTCAGTGCCGCGCGCACGCTTTCCTTGATGACCGGTTCGTCCTCAAAGACCTCATCGACGATATCCCAAGGCGGCAGCTCCTCGTCATCCTCAACCTTCTCGGCAACGGCAGCCTTAACCTTGGCGAGTGCCACGGCCGTGTTGGCACCGTGCTCCTCGGCGACTTCCTCGACCACACGCGTCACGGTGTCGATGACCTCCTTGCCCGACACGCCCGTGTCGCACTGCAGCAGGCCATCGGGGATAAGCATACGGTCCTCGCCGGCAATCTTGCGTTTCTTGTCCACGTAGCCGATCTCCATGGTGCTCGCGCGCACGATGGCATAGCTTGGCACCTTTTGCGAGGGGTTTGGCAGAATAGCGTAGTGGCGCGCGATGTCATTGCGCACCTCCCCCTCCTCGCGGCCCACTTCGTGCATAAAAGCCTGCTTGGAGCCCAGCAGCATCACGGCAAACCAGCGGGCATCCTCATCGTCGTCAAAATCGGCCACGAGCACGTCGGTGGACTCGGCTTTCTCGGCTTTGGTGAGCTCGGAGGAGATAAACTCCGCAATCTGCTGCGACAGGTCCACGAACTCGCGCTCGCCAAAGAAATAGCCCTTGAGCTCGCCGCCAAACGCAGAGTTCTCGGCAAACGTGGCACGTTTATTGTCGGCCGAGGTGCGTGCGCGGCGCAGATGCGTGGTCACGAAGTTGCGCACGGTACGGCTTTCGATATCCAACTCGCGCTGGCTCATAACGTTGACGGCAGAGTCAAAGTCCAGGATATGCAGAATCGCGTGATTGATTTTCATATACGGCATTCCGTTCTAGATCGATTTCGGCACGAACCAGTATAGCGGTCGAGCCCGCCCCAGACGCATCGAAGATTGGTGCATCGGGGACAGGTGCTTTGCACCAATGGCTAGCGCAGGAGCTCGGACTGCCAAGCCTCGAGCTGTTCTGCCAAACTCTTGCCGGCAGTGGGCATGTCGATCTGGGGTCGTTTGGGCAGCAGTGCGCATTTAAGGATTGCCACGATGGTCTGCGAGACAAAGCGTTGCGTATCCTTGTCAAAGCCCTGTGCAGCCTGGAGCATCACGGGCAGGCTCTCACGCAGATTCCCAGCGATATCCGCAAACCGCTCAGCACCCGTAGCCTCAAACACGGAGAACAACGCATCCACAAAACGCTCGCGCTCGCTAGGCGACACCGCAAGCAGCATCTCGCGAATAGAGCCATCAACATATCGCGCGCCAGCAGACAGGCGTTCGCAATACACAAAATCGCAGCCGTCGACCACCCAGCTAAAGGGATTGTGTTGCAGCAGGCTGAACTCGGTGCCCTCGACGATGGCATAGTCCTCCTGTGTCTCGAACATCATGCCAAAGATCGACGACCGAGGTAGCGTCTTGTCGATTCGACCGGAAAGATCGGCAAAGGCGTCGCCGTTCAGAAACTCCTCGACGAAGCCCGGACCATCATGGGAATACGCCCGCTCGATTCGCTCACGGGCGACATCGGAGCACATCGCCGCACCGTACACCGCAAGGTTTCCACCCTTGGAATGACCTCCGCACAAAAGCGGCCCGTCAATCGCATCCGCCGCCTCGTCCACATAACGCGCCGCGGATTCCTGGGCCGGCACAGGACACCGGAACGCCATGTTAAAGTCCTCTTTCCAGCCCACGATCGTGCTGTCGGTCCCCCGGAAGGAAAGATAACTAAACCCCGCCGGAAACCGGAACGCCATAGCTGCAAACTGCTCTGTCGTCACCACATCGCTCACGGCACGATAGCCGCAAACGTGCACGCCACGGTAGCGAGGGCTTGCTGCCACGGCCTCCAACAAGGCGCGGCTCCCCTCTGGATTCCACAAATCGCCAATCATGTCCTGGTAGCACTCGGCACGCAGCAACTCACGCACTTCCAGCCCCTGCCAACCGGCCAGTTCCGCCATATCACCCGGCAAACGCAAATAGGACAACCACGCAAAGACCAGGCTATCCACCGCGCAGAACGGCCGCTCCTCAAACGGATCAAACGCCGTCTGGGCATAGGTCAAAAAATTAGGCGAATCCGACATGGCCCTCCCATCAACTATGGTGCATTGGGGTCAGGTTACTTTGCACCAAAAAGGCGCCCGGGCCGTGTGGACCCGGACGCCTTTCATTGTAGCCTGTTGCCCAAAAGAGCTTGATTTAGCAGGAGAAGTCGACGCTGTCGATGATGTCCTTGAGGGCCTTGGCGGAGGCGGTGAGCTCATGCTGCTCGTCATCGTCCAGCGGGACGGGGACGCGGCAGACAACGCCGTCGCGGCCAACGACAGTCGGCATAGAAATGGCAAGATCGGACAGGCCATACTCGCCCACCATGAGCGAGGAGACGGGCAGAACGGTCTGCTCATCGCGCATGACGGCAGTGCAGATGCGCTTGACGGCCATGGCGACGCCGTAGTAGGTGGCGTGCTTCTTCTCGATGATAGTGTAGGCAGAGTTCTTGACGTCCTCGGCGATACGCTTCTCGGCGGCCTCGTGCTCCAGGTGGCCGTGAAGCTCGCAGAAGGTGTTCAGCGGCACGCCGGCAACCTGGGCGCTGGACCAAGCGACAAACTCGGAGTCGCCGTGCTCACCCATGACATAGGCCTGGACATCGCGCGGGTCAACCTCGACGTGGGCACCAAGCATCTGCTGCAGACGGCCGGTGTCGAGCACGGTACCGGAGCCGATGACATGGCCCTCGGGCAGGCCGGACATCTTGATGGCGGCGTAGGTCAGAACGTCGACCGGGTTGGAGACGATGAGCAGAATGCCGTCGAAGCCAGACTTCTTAATCTCGGGGATAATGGACTTAAAGATGTTGACGTTCTTGTTGACCAGGTCCAGGCGGGTCTCACCGGGCTTCTGGGCAGCACCAGCGGTGACGACGATCATGGCGGCGTCGGCGACATCGGAATAATCGCCGGCGTAGATCTTCATCGGCTCGGCAAACGTCATGCCGTGCGCGATATCCAGGGCCTCACCCTCGGCGCGGTTCTTATCCACGTCGATGAGGACCATCTCGGAGAACAGGCCACTCTGCATCAACGCGAACGCCGAAGACGAACCGACGAAACCGCAGCCGACAATAGCGACCTTCTTCTCGTTAACCATTAGAAACTCCCATCTCTCTCCACAAACAAGCCGCCCGGGAACGACCCGAGCGGCTTGCCGTAATCCCAATACATCCAATCGGGACTTTGATTATGCTCCTATTCGCAACCAAATATCGACCGTTTACCGAAATTATTTGCAGAATTCGTAAATTAACTGCACGAAATCGGTTTCGAGCTATTGACGAGTCGAAATAGGTTTCTAATACAGGCCCGCCTCGCGAATGGCCTCGACAGCCAAAGCGATCTGGTCGGGCGGCAGGACCAGCGCCATGCGCACGTGCCCCTCGCCCGAAGGGCCAAAGCTCGCGCCCGGCGTCACCACAACGCCGGCCTTCTCCATAAGCTCCTCGCAAAACGCCATGGAATCGGTGCGACCACCAGGAAGCTTGGCCCACACAAACATAGATCCATGCGCGTTGGGACGCTCCCAGCCCAGACCCTCGAGACCGTCGCACAGGGCATCGCGACGCTCCTGGTACTTCAGACGCTGCGCCTCGACCTCATCGCGCGGACCGTTCAGACAGGCGATAGCAGCCTTCTGGATCGGGAAGAACATACCAAAGTCGATTTGGCTGCGCAGCTTGGCAAAGGCCGAGACCACGTCCTCGCGGCCGACCAAAAAGCCGATACGCGCACCGGTGACGTTAAACGACTTGGAGAGCGAGAAGAACTCAACGCCCACCTCGAGCGCACCGGGATACTGCAAGAAGCTTCCGCCCGGCTCGCCGTCGAACACGATGTCGGAGTACGCGTTGTCGTGAACAATCAGTAGATCGTGCTCACGCGCGAAGGCGATAATCTCCTCGTAGACCTCGGGCGCACCCACCGAGCCGACCGGGTTCGCGGGCAACGAAACGATCATGTACTTGGCGCGATCGGCCACCTCGGGATCGATGCCCGCCACATAGGGCAGGTAATTGTGCTCGGCAACCAGCGGATAGTACTCGAGCTTGGCATCGGCGATCTTCGCACCCGCCTCAAAGACCGGGTAGCACGGATCGGGAACTAGAATGGTGTCACCCGGATCGAGCAGGGCCAAGCCCAAATGACCCACGCCCTCCTGCGTGCCGTTGCACGACTGCACCATGGACGGCGTAATGCCCGAAACGCCAAAGCGACGCTCGTAGTAATCGCACACGGCTTGCTTAAGCTCAGGCAGGTCGCGCAGGGCGTACTTCCACATCTCGGGATCTTGGGCCGCCTGCGTGAGCGCCTCGACCACGTGGTCGTACGGCTTAAAGTCGGGCGTGCCCACACTCATGTTGTAAATGGTCTTGCCCTGAGCCTTCAGCGCGAGAAGCTTGTTGTTGAGCGAGGCGAAGACCTCCGCGCCAAAGCGGTCGAGACGCTGCGATGCCTGCATGGTGCCACCTTTCGATATGAAAAACGCGGCGCTCTGACAAGAGCGCCGCGCGATACGGGCCATCAGATTGCAAAAGTGTAACGCTTGCAACCCCCGTATTGGTTCAATTTAGCCAACCTTAGTCAACTGCATCGAGCGCGTCGATCTGCGCAAGCCACAGATGCGAGCTGGCGTCACTCGGCATACGCCAATCACCGCGCGGGCTGAGTGTCACCGAGCCCACCTTGGGACCATCGGGCAGACAGCTGCGCTTAAACTGCTGGGCAAAGAAGCGACGGTAGAACGTACGCAACCACGTGTGAACGGTCTTGGCGTCGTAGACGCCCTCAAAGCTCTTGAGCGCCATGCGGTAGATCTTGCCCGGCTCAAAGCCAAAACGCAGCAGGTAATAGAGGAAGTAATCGTGCAGCTCGTACGGCCCCACCAAATCCTCGGTCTTCTGCGCAATCTCGCCATCGCCCGTGGGCGGCAGAAGCTCGGGGGACACTGGCGTATCGAGGATATCGAGCAGGACCTCGGCAATGCGCCCACCAAAGACATCGGCCGCATAGCGCACCAGATGGCGCACAAGCGTCTTGGGCACGCTCGCGTTGACGGCGTACATGCTCATGTGGTCGCCGTTATAGGTAGCCCAGCCGAGCGCCAGCTCCGACAGATCGCCCGTGCCGATGACAAAACCGCCAGCCTGGTTGGCCAGATCCATCAAAATCTGCGTACGCTCGCGCGCCTGGCTGTTCTCGTAGGTCACGTCCTGCACGGCCGGATCGTGCTCAATGTCCTTGAAGTGCTGTTCCACAGGCGCGTGGATCGAAACCTCGCGGAAGCTCACACCCAAGTCGCGGGCGAGCGACTCGGCATTCGACTTGGTGCGATGCGTCGTGCCAAAGCCGGGCATGGACACGGCCGTGATACCGGTGCGCGGCAGTCCCAGTGCATCGAAGGCGCGAACCGTCACGAGCAGCGCCAGCGTGGAGTCAAGGCCGCCTGAAAGACCGATGACAGCCGTCTTGGTGCCCGTATGGGCCAGGCGAGTCTTGAGGCCGGCGGTCTGCAGGTCGAGGATAGTCTCGCAACGCTCGGCCAGATCGCCATGGTCGGCCGGCACAAAGGGCGCGCGGGGGAAGACACGGTCGATGTCGAACGCATCGCGCAGGACAGGTTCATCTGCCGGCACGCCCTCAAACGAAAATTCAACGGTCGTGGCCTCCGGCGCATCGTCCGCGCGCGTCCACGTCGTCGAGCGACGGCGCTCGGCAACCAGGCGGTCAAGGTCAACGTCGGCGACGGCCATGTCGCAGGTAAGCAGCTTGGTCGCGGCGAGCTTGGAGCCGTTTTCGTAGACGAGGTTCTCCCCCGCAAAGACCATGTCGGTCGTGGACTCGCCCTCGCTCGCGTCTGCATAGGCATAGGCACAGTACAGGCGCGCACTCTGATTGGAGATGAGGCTGCGGCGGTAATCTGCCTTACCGATAATCTCGTCCGAGGCCGACGGATTGAGAATCACCGTCGCACCGGCAAGCGCCATCTCGGTCGAAGGGGGCGCCGGCACCCACAGGTCCTCACAGACCTCAACGCCCAGCACCAGGTCCTCGGCGCCCTCATCACAGCAGCGGTAGACAAGCCCCGAACCCAGCGGAACCGGACCCTGACCGGCAAACTCGACCCACACAGGATCCGCAGGCGCCGGAGCAAACCAACGGCGCTCATAGAACTCGCCATAGTTGGGCAGATACTTCTTGGCCGTAAGACCCAAAAGCTCACCCGCACAGCACACGGCGGCGCAGTTGTAGATGTTCTCGGCCACCGCCACGGGAAGACCGATGGTAAAGACAATCGGCAGCTCGCGGGTTTCATCGAGGATACGTACCAGAGCAGCCTCGCAGGCATGCAGCAGCGTGCGATTATGGAACAGGTCGGCCGCGGTATAGCCGGTCAGGTTAAGCTCGGGCAGCACCAGCGCGCGGACGCCGCGCTCGGTAGCCTCGCGAACAGCCGCCAGCGCAACCTCGGCATTGCCCTCGACATCGGCCACGCGAATCTTGGGCGAGGCCGCCGCCACGCGCAAAAAGCCATCAGACTGAGAAAGGTGAAGATTCATAAGAATGCTCCCGTGCGTAAACGCCATTCACAACAATTAGCAAGCCCTATTGTAGTTCAACCGCCGGGTGTAACCGCATCCCACCAACTTGGTGAGCTATTGATGAGTTGATGGTATCTGTTAAATGTCACGTACGATTCACATCTGGTGGGTACCCTGATGGCTGCATGAAACGAAGCAGATTTACACCGGGAGGGCCCCGTATGACAACCAAGTACACCGACGCGCCGCGCACGCGCGTCATGACACCGGCCGCGCTCAACAACGGCGTTCACGAAAACCATTCCATTGGACAGACCATGGCCATCGCGCCCAAAAAGGGCCTGTTCGATGACATTTCCATTCCTCAGATCATCGCCGGCGCCGCAGCAGCCGCCACGAGCGTCGCGCTTGCTTCCAAGATCGGTATCGCCGGATCGGTGATCGGCGCCGCCGTGAGCTCGGTCATCACCGTTGTGTCCTCGCAGGTCTACCGCCACTTTATCTCTGCCAGCGCCAAAGCCCTCAAAGGCACGCACGCCGGCGTCGACTACCCTGCCGGCGCCTATGAGCCCGTTGAATTTAATGCCGAGGAGCACCTGGGCGGCGCCGCGACTACGCAGGAGATGCGCCAGATTGCGGGGCGCGCGACCACGGCGCGCGTTGCCCCCGACAGCTTGCGCGCCAAGGCGGCGGCAGAGCGCAGCCAGACGCAGAAGAAGGTCATCATCTTCTCAATCGCCATCGCCATCGTCGCGGTCATCGCCTGCACCGGTGCCATCCTTATCACCACTGCCGGCGAGGGTCTGGGCGAGCGCCCCGAGCCGATTCTGTCGTCGCGCACGACCGAGCACGACGCGGATAGCACCGGTCAATCGCAAAACCAGCAGGACGACTCGCAGGGCACCTCCACATCCACCGACTCGTCCTCGAACACCCCTGATCAATCGCAGGGCGTCGATTCCTCTGCGAACAACAGCGGCACGCAATCCGGCACGACCGACTCAAGCCAAACGACTGACGGCTCTCAACCGAGCACGGGCGACCAGACGAGCGGCAATACATCGGGCACGGGATCTACCGACAGCAGCACTAACAGCTCGAGCGGAACCGCGTCTGGTACGGCATCTGACAGCTCGAGCCAAGGCACGACGTCGGGCAACTAAGCACGTTTGCCTCTCATAGATAACCGACCTGCATAACGGGCGCGAACCGGCAACGGTCGCGCCCGTTTGCCTTGGGCGACGAGATGGCAAGCCCCGCGCGATGGTAAGATGCTTTGGTGTGTAAAGAGGAGATTTGCCATGAGCAAGACAATAGTTAAGCCCACGCTATCGCTGGGCAACCACATCTATCTGTATCGCCTGCTGCGCGACGCGATTGGGTGCGGCAAGCAAACGTTTATGACGCAGGTCGAGGAGGCACTTGCTGCTGGTGACATGGTCGCTTATGACCTGGGCTTTGAGTCCACGCGCGAGCTGCTCGAGGAGCTCGACGACTGCATTAAGCTGACCGTCTTTAAGGGCGGTCGCCTGTATGCCACCGTCATCGCCAACGAGGCCTGGGATGCCGCCCTTGCCAAAGGCGAGGACAAGCCCAAGGCTGTCAAGGGCGCCAAGCAGTCCTACAAAAAGAAAAAGCGCGGTGAGAAGGACCTCAAGGCCGTGCGCCCCAAGCACGTTAAGCGCGCCGAGCCCGAGCCCGTGGCCGAAGTCGCTCCGGAGCCCGAGACAGGGATCGAAGTCGCTATTGAGGTAACAGCAGAAGCCGAAACCGAAATCGCCGCCACGACCGATCCCGAAGTCATGTCAGAGCAGGAAGCCACTGCGGAGCTCAACGAGGCTCCCAAGTCGACAACCGAAGAAGCCGCTAACCAACCCGAGACGCCTGCGTTCCAAAACAGCGATGTCTTTAGCGGCGAGGCCGAGGACGATCAGCCCGACGATCAAGACGCTATCGAGTCGACGCCGGAGCCCGAGACGCCGAAGCCAGCCATCTCGCTCACGGTCGTCTATGATCCCGAGAACGCCAACGCCGGCATCACCACCATGGCGTCCACGCCCATCGAGGCAAAGTCGAGCGTCGAGAACGAGAACGCGGCGCAGGTTGAGGTTGAAAATGCAGTTGCAGACGCGCCCGTCACCGTGAAGCCCGCAGATTCCACGACCAGGCCGGAAGCGACGCCGGAGCCCGCACCCGTCATCGAGTCCGTGCCCGCCGCTGCTTGCGACCAAATTCCCGCACCGGCATCGGCTTCGGTACCCGCAGCGGCCCCAGCCCCCGCACCTGCAGCGCCCGCCATCCCCGAGGACTTCCCCGTCGATTTCGCAACCGAGGTCTTCTGCCCCGGCCCGCTTCTGCACCAGCTGTCGACCTATCTCCCCTACGGCGCCGACACGCTCGGCATCGTCGGCGAGTACTACTGGATCGCCCGCGAGCGCGGTACCATCGAGGCCGCGCGAAACCGCGCAAGCTTCCCCCTGCGCTACACGCAGGCCGGCGAGCGCCGCGAGGTTACCGTGCGCATCCGCCGCAACACCACCGGCGGTCTCGGAGCCGCCTGGACCATCGATAAAGTCGAGCCTTCTACCAAGTAACAAAAAGGGACGATAGCCCTCAAGGTTATCGTCCCTTTCTCGTTAGGTCACCTGAGCTCGACTAATCGCGCGTCAGCTTGCGATGAATACGATGCGGCTGGGCTGCGTCCTCGCCCAGGCGCTCGATACGGTTGGCCTGATAGGCCTCGAAATTGCCCTCGAACCAATACCAGTTGCCCGGATTCTCGTCGGTGCCCTCCCACGCCAGAATGTGCGTGGCGACGCGGTCCAGGAACATACGATCGTGGCTAATGACCACCGAGCAGCCCGGGAACTCGAGCAGCGCCGCTTCGAGCGAGGACAGCGTCTCGACGTCGAGGTCGTTCGTGGGCTCGTCGAGGAGCAACAGGTTGCCGCCCTGCTTGAGCGTGAGCGCCAGGTTCAGACGGTTGCGCTCGCCGCCGGAGAGCACGCCAGCGCGCTTCTGCTGGTCCTGGCCCTTAAAGCCAAAGCTCGCCACATAAGCGCGGCTCGGAACCTCGGTCTCGCCGACCATCATGTGGTCCAGGCCGTCCGAGACGACCTCCCATAGGTTCTTGTCGGGGTCGATGCCGGAACGGTTCTGGTCGACGTAAGAGATCTTGACGGTCTCGCCCACCTCGAGCTCACCCGAAGTCAGCGGCTCCAGACCCACAATCGCCTTGAACAGTGTGGTCTTGCCCACGCCGTTGGGACCGATCACGCCCACGATGCCGTTGCGCGGCAGGGTGAACGAAAGGTCATCGATGAGCACGCGGCCATCGAACTCCTTGTGCAGATGATGGGCTTCGAGCACCTTGTTGCCCAAACGCGGGCCCACAGGGATGCGGATGTCGGTCCAGTCGAGCTTCTGGCTTGCGCGGGCCTCGGCCTCCATCTCCTCGTAGCGAGCCAGACGGGCCTTGTTCTTTGCCTGGCGAGCCTTGGGCGAGCTGCGTACCCACTCGAGCTCGGCCTCCATGCGCTTGGCGAGCTTGGCGTCACGGTTGCCCTGAGCCTCGATACGCGCGGCCTTGGTCTCCAGATACGTTGAGTAGTTGCCCTTGTAGGGATAAAGGTGGCCACGGTCGACCTCGCAGATCCACTCGGCAACGTTATCCAAGAAGTAGCGGTCGTGCGTAACGGCAAGCACCGCGCCCTGGTAGTTGTGCAGGAAGTGCTCGAGCCACAGGATCGACTCGGCGTCCAGGTGGTTCGTGGGCTCATCGAGCAACAGCAGGTCGGGAGCCTCGAGCAGCAGCTTGCACAGGGCCACGCGGCGGCGCTCGCCGCCGGAAAGTACGTTGACCGGCATGTCGGAATCGGGCAGCTGCAGGGCGTCCATGGCCTGGCCGAGCTTGGAATCGATATCCCAGCCGTCGGCGGCGTCGATCTCGTCCTGGAGCTTTCCCATCTCGGCCATGAGGGCGTCCATGTCGCAGTCCGGGTCGCACATCTCCTCGCCGATCTTATTGAAGCGATCGACCTTGGCGATCATATCGCCAAACGCCATGCGCACATTCTCGATGACGGTCTTGTCGTCGTCGAGCGGCGGCTCCTGCTGCAGGATACCCACGGTGTAGCCGGGGGTAAGCCTGGCATCGCCGTTGGAGACCTCCTCGATACCGGCCATGATCTTGAGCAGGGTCGACTTACCCATGCCGTTGGGACCCACAACGCCGATCTTGGCGCCGGGGTAGAAGCTCAGGGTCACGTCGTCAAGGATCACCTTGTCGCCATGGGCCTTACGAGCCTGATACATCTGGTAGATAAACTCTGCCATTTGCCTGTTTTATCCTTTCTACCTGCTGTTTCCCTATTCTTGTTTCGCTTTAGTAGAAACGAAATGAGGAAATCAGCTCTGAAACGTAACGAAAAAGGGGCATGGTTGCCCACACCCCCTAATACTACCTGGGAAAAGTCCCCCTTAACACACTATGAACTGCGTACGCTAGTTTTCCGCAACCTTAACGAACGGCTCGCTGCGATTTGCGCCACAGCAGATACGAGTAGACGTAGACGGCTCCGACCAAACCAAACGCCAGAACCGCAATCACCGCGGCGACGACTTCACTCGAAAGCACGCTGCCTGCCACTCCCATCACAATCAGGCCAATACCCAGCACCATAAAGCAGGCGCCGCCAAAACGCTGCGTACGGCGCCAGTTCTCGGGATCGGCAAGCGCCCAAGGTGTCTTGATACCGAGCGTATAGTTCTGCTTCACACGCGGCAAGTAGTTGCCTACGCCGATGAACAGCAAACCGACAACACCGGAAATCAGCACGTTAACCGAACCGACCGCCGGCACCACGCCCCAGACTGTAAGCTCTCCCAGCCAGCTTATGGCGCACATGAACAAGGTGAAGGCGATTACGAAGCCCTGGTAGAACTTGCCCGAGGTTCGATATGCCTCACCTTTGGGGTCGATGCGCGGCACCACGCAGAACATTGCGAGAAGCGCCAGAGGCAGCACGCCGAGCGCGGAGGCCATCCAGCTAGGACCCCAACCGTCGACGGCGCCGTTCGCGCCCCAGTGCGTGGGAATCTGCGCAGGCAAGCTCGGCATCACCATGAGGTGCGCTACGACATTGGCGACGCACAGAGCGACCAGCGCAATCCACACGCGCGACGATACCCCCGTGGGGTGAATGCCCTTGTTTTCGTTATTCATCCTTATCACCTTCCGTGTTTGTAAAGCCCATAAACCAACCGATCAAGTCCTGCATGACGGTGGTGTTTAAGCTGTAAACGATGTTTTGGCCATGGCGCTCGTCGGTCACCAACCCGGCGTTTTTGAGCGTCGCCAAGTGATGGCTTAGCGACGGCTTACTGATATCGAAATGCTCGGCAAGCTCCCCCGCCGTGCAATTGCCCTCGCGCAGCAACTCCAAAATGCGCCGTCGCGTTGGATCGGCAAGCGCCTTAAAACCCTCTCCCGGCATAAGACCTCCTCTCATCATCTCTCATGACGCGCACACTATACTCGATATTTAGATGTTTGTCTAACTATCTAATCTTACACTCAAAAAATAGCCGCCCCCGCGCAATGCGAAGACGGCCACTTCTCACGCCATAAACGTGTTTCGGAGTTGGCTAACCCGCGGCAACGGGTGCCATCTGCTTCGATCTTATGCGAATCCCGACCCCATTTCAACAAGCCCCAAGGGCTCAAATGAAATCGCGATAATACCTATAATGACGATAGCTAAAACACGATTCGCTTCCCCATCGGAGGATGTCTATGACCGAAACTGCTGCTCTCGTCGAGACGCGCGATACCAAGCTCGAGATCATCATGGGCCGCGAGGCACTTAATAAACTCGCCAACGCCACGGTGTTGGTGCTCGGCTGCGGAGGCGTGGGCTCCAATTGCTGCGAGGCACTTGCCCGCGGCGGCATTGGTCATTTTGTAATTCTGGACAAGGACATCATCGCGCCCAGCAATATCAATCGCCAGGCCATCGCCTTTCACAGCACCATCGGCAAGCGCAAGGTTGACGTGATGGAAGCCATGATTCGCGATATCAATCCCGCCGCCACCGTTATCAAGCGCACCGAATACCTGCTGAGCGACAACATCGACGAGTTCTTCGCGAGCGTTTTGGAGCAAACAGACGGTAAGCTCGACTACGTCGTCGACGCCATCGACACCATCTCGGCCAAGCTCACCATTGCCAAATATGCTCAGGACCACGACATTCGTTTGGTTAGCTCCATGGGCGGGGCCAACAAGCTCCATCCCGAGTGCCTCCGCTTTGCCGACATTTTCGATACGGTACGTGACCCCATGAGCCGCATCATGCGCAAAGAATGCAAGAAGCGCGGAATCAAGAGTCTACATGTACTGTTTAGCTGCGAGGAATCGGTTAAGACACAGCCCCGCGACCCTTCCAATATCCACGAGCGCACCGAGTTGGGCACCGCCAGCTTTATGCCGCCCATCATGGGACAGATGATTGCCGGCGAGGTTATCCGCCAGATCAGCGGCCGCGGTACCGAGCGCGTGCGCGCCGATGGCCAGCGCTTGGACTAGCGGAGCGCGCCGAGATGGAGCCCCGATTATTTGATGCACATTGCCATCTTGATTTAATGGCTCACCCGGACGCTGTTGCCGATGAGGCAACGGCGCTGGGCTTGGGTCTATTTGATTGCGGCGTCGATCCACGCGACTTCGCTAACGCACATGGACGAACCCGTCGCCCTCCTACCGTCATCAAGGGCATCGGCCTCCATCCCTGGTGGCTCGCCGACGAGCGATGCGGCAACGCAGAAATTGACCTACTCTGCCAAATTGCCGCGCAAGAGCGTTTTGTTGGCGAGGTCGGGCTCGACTTTTCCGCTCGTTTTGCCGGAAGTGAGCCGCTACAAATACAGGCATTTGACCGGCTCTGCGATACACTCGTGCAGTGCCCTCTTGCCGGGCGCGTGATATCAATTCACGCCGTTCGTTCAGCAGGAGCCGTACTGGACGTCCTCGAATCGCATGGACTACTCATCCCAAACTCCGACTCCCCCGTTATCATCTTCCACTGGTTTAGCGGCACTTCGGACGAACTCGTCCGCGCGCGTAATGCGGGCTGCTATTTTTCCGTCAACGAACGCATGCTCGCCACCAAGCGCGGTCGCGAATATGCCCGACAGATTCCACTCGACCGTCTACTGCTCGAGACCGATGCGCCAGCCGAACCAAACATAGAGACAAGCGCGCAGTCGCTCATCAAATCGCTCACAAGGACCTCGATGCGCATTGCCTCACTCAAAAACTGTGACGCAAAGCGCATCGAGTCGGCAGTTTTAGCAAATGCGCACTATGTTTTTGACCTTCGCTGCCTTCGCTAACCCCTAGTGGGCAAAAATGCTAAATATGAGTACTGTTACCGGAATGGATACATTACTCATATTTGGCATGTTTTGCACACGAGGTCCCGGGGAGGATCCTGCACCTCCCCGGGACCGCTCGGCTATTCGACGATTGGTGCTCCGTGGCCCCAAGAACCTTCCATGCCGCACACGGTCGAGGCAAACCCGGCAGCAAAGTCGAGCGCGCGCTCGATAGCCTCGGCGCCATCCTCACCATGCTTGGCGGAATCGAGATAGCACATCAAAAACGAGGTGAGGAACGAGTCGCCCGCCCCCATGGTGTCCTTCATGTCCGTTACCGGTTTAGCCAGCTGGCGGTAATAACGCTCGCCGTCGTAAGCAATGCAGCCCTCGGCGCCCGCCGTAGCCGACACAAAACGCGGACCCAAGCCCTTCACCCATGCCAGACGCTCGCGAATCTCGTCCTCACTCGCGGCATCCGCCGCACTAAAGAAGGCAAAATCGACGTAGGGTGCAATCTGCTCGTAGTACTCGTCGGTGGAGTCGTCCGAAAAGTCAAAAGAGACCGTGACGCCCGCAGCCTTCAGCTTGGGCAGCTCGCGCTCGGTGAAGCAATAGTTGCCCGTATGAACCACATCGAACTGCTTCATGTACGCAAGGTCAAAGCGATCGAGGACATAGCGCGCATCGCCACGGATACCGCCCTCGTTGGAGCCAAGGAAGACACGGTCACCGTCAACAACGGTCACGCGAGCCGCTCCGTTCTCGCCAATCATCTGCTCACACTTGTCAAGCTCGATACCCTCATCCTCGAGGCTTGCAATGACATGCTCGGCAGCGGCGTCATTGCCAAAAATGCCCATGTATGCGGAGCGTGCGGCACCGCATTTCTTGGCATAAACGGCGAAGTTCACCGCGTTGCCGCCAGGATACATGGTGTGGATATGCTCGTAGCGATCGACGACGTTGTCGCCAAATCCGAGCGCGTTAACGTTAAATGCCATGGTATTTACCCTTCTAGTACTCGACGACGCCCATGTAGCGACGGAAATCGGGATCATGGTCAAACACCTTGCCGCGTGCGGCACGCAGCTCGCAGTTCATGGCGTAGAACAGCACCGGGTCCAGATAGGCACGGACGCTCGCCGGCACGGCTTCCATACCGTACTCCTTGGCATCGAGCACCATCAGCGTATCGGTATGCGTCTTAAGGAACGCCAGGGCGCGCTCATCCATAGCACGGCACTCGCTGGAGCCCATCTGCAGGAAGTAAAAAACGCCATCCTGAGTAGCCTCGAAGGGGCCATGGAAGTACTCGGCAGAGTGGATGTAGCTGCAGTGCTGCCACTGCATCTCCATAAGAGAGCAGATAGCGAAACCGTAGGTCTGGCTAAAGTTGGGACCGCTGCCCAGAATGTAGAAGAACTCGTGCTCCTGGCAAAGCTTGGCAAAACGATCGCCCAGCTCGGCATTTACCTTCTCACGTGCCGGGGGAAGAATCTTATCCATCTCGGCGATACCGGCATACATATCGGCAAGATCGGCGTAGCCCTCCTGCTGATCGAGCAGCTCGGCCGCAAGCGACAGCGAAATGCCAGCGGGGACCTCGGCCTGCGGCACGCCCTCGCCCCACGGGTAGACCCACGTGGTCCACTTGCCGGAGTCGATCTTGGATCCAGCGTTGTCGGTCTGGGCGATCACCGTAGCGCCGGCTGCAAGGGCAATCTCGCAGCCCTCGACGACCTCCGGGGTATTGCCACTGTGGCTGCAAGCGATGACCAGGGATTTCTCGCCCAGACGACGCGGACGCATAATGTCGAATTCACGCGCGGTATAGATATACGAAGTGAAGGTGGTTGCCTCGCGCTGCAGAAGCTCATGAGCCGGGATCAAATCGATCATGGAGCCACCGCAAGCAATCCAGTAGACGCTGTCGAACTTGCCCTTCTCGGCAATTGCCTCTTTGATCAGATCGTGTGCGTTCATATCCAGTTCCTTTCTTGTTTAGGCCGCAATCAATGACGTTGGTTGCGTGGCCGATAGTTGTTTTAGTCAATCAGATATTTCTCGAATGCGGCCATGTTCTTGGCATCTGCCGCCGCCGGGTCATCGTAGTAACGACCGTCCGTGATTTCCTGGCCCAGCATGCCGTCGAAACCATGGGCGTTGAGTGTGGCGACGAAGGCGTCCATATCGTGCTTGCCATCGCCCCATACCAGATGTCCATACGGGTCACCGTCGATAAAGTGCATCTCGTGAATTGCCCCATCACCAAAGGCGGCAAACCAGTCCTCGAGCGTCTCGCCCGCAACGCCCATCGCGGTTGTATCAACCATGGGCTGTAAGTACGGGCTCGCGACCTCGTCAATCATGCGCTTCGCATCGGAAACCGTCGTCACAAGGTTGCTCTCCTCGGGACGCAGGCTTTCCATCGTAAGCACCAGACCGTGCTCGCCGGCATACTCCGCCAGAATGGACAAGTGCTCGCGACTGCGCTTCCAGGCTTCCTCGCGGTCCTCGTCCCAGTCGCCCCAGCCCGAGTTGATGGACATACGGTCGCACCCAAGTACCTCGGCAAGCTCAATGCCGTGCTTGAAGTACGCCAGGCTGCGCTGTTCATGCAGCGGCTTGCGTGCGCAGTACTGCCAAGGATAGACAACATTCTCGGGGCACAGAGTACGATACCTAAGCCCACGGTCTGCAGCCTTTTTCGCCAGGACCTCAGCCTCAAAGTAGCCCGTATGGTCGAGCGTCACATGCGGCTCTGCGCACCACAGCTCAATGGACTCAAAGCCCAAACGCTGCTGCACATCAAGGAAGTAATCGAGCGACCACATGATGTAGTGGATATTCATGCCCGCAATCTGCTCGCGGCGCAGCGTCGGTTTGGATTCAGACATCTTATGCCTCCTTATTTCGATCGAACACGATTTGTCCGTCCGACATCGTTATATCAACCGCAAGATCGCGTGCGTCGCGATAATCGAGGTCAAACACATCCCGATCGAGCACGCAGATATCGGCAAGCTTGCCGACCTCGAGCGTACCCAGCTCGTCTTCGCGCATCAGGTCGTACGCGCCCCCGGCAGTCCAAGCGCGCAAGAGCTCGACAAGCGTCAGCGCGTTGGCCTCATTCACGGGCAGTCCGTCGTCGAAGTATCCGCCGCACGCACTGTAGATTGACTCGCCCAGGCTCGGGATCAGCAGCGGCAAATCCGTGCCACAGCACACTGTGCATCCGGAATCTTCCATGCCGCGGCGATTCCAGCTGTGCAAAAGTCGCGTCTCGCCGATTTGTCGACGCATCATCGACAGGCAATCCTCGCGCCGGTCCAGCGTCAGAATCTGCGGATAGACCTCGCAAATTCCACCCAACTTGCCAAACTCGACAAGATCGGTCGGATCAGAGTTCTCGAGATCGGTAATCGCATGGCGACGAAGCATCCGTCCATGCTCGTCTCGAGGCAGCGAGGCATAGAGCGCCACGGTGCGGCGAACGGCGCCATCGCCCTGGCAATGCAAGGAATATCGGAAGCCGTCAGCATCAATTGCACGCAGCTCGTTCTCAATCAGATCCCACTCTGGCTCCTCGACGACCGTCTTGCCGGCAGCGCCCGCATCGGCCGTGTCTTCATAGGGGTCAATCATCTCGGCAAGCCCCGCCCATACGCCGCGATCGGTCATACGGTTGAAGCCAGAAAAACGAACGAACGGTCCCCGGAAGCGCTCTCGTGCCTCGCGAGCATATGGCAGATTTGCACCGGCACCCACCGGCTGCGACATCATAGAGACGCGAACCGTCAGCTCTCCAGATTCCTCACGGCGAGCCATTTCGTCGGCAAAGCCGTAGTAGTCATCAAACGCCATCTCCTTGATGGCGGTAACGCCGCGCTCGTTAAGCATGCTCATGTAGTCCGAATACCCGGCACGCACCTCGGGCAGCGCGAGGAAATCGCTCATCATGCGCCAGATCTTCTCGGCATAGCACGCCTGCGGCGTAAAGCCGTATCGCGCACTGGCGGCAGCATTGAGAACACAGGTCTCCGCGCCCGGTGTAAAGCAGACGACAGGGATATCGCCAAAACACTCGTCAAACACAGCTGCTGTGTTTGCGTTCTCGGCATCCGATGCCAACGTTTCGGGCAGGTTGTGGCCAAAAGCCGCCGCGCAATCCGGATGATCATCTTTCCATGCACGCAAGAGCGACACGGCCTCTTTGGCATCAGCGACGCCGGATAGATCAGACCCCAACGTCCGCAGCGCCCAGCCCGTATAGAAGGTATGCACATCGATCAGGCCAGGCATGACGGTGCGGTCGCCCAGGTCAACTACCTCGTCCGCCTGGGTCAAATACGAAGCTACCTCACACTTGGTGCCAACCGCCTCAATTCGATTGCCACGGACCGCTACGAAACCTTCGAACGGCAGGTCCCCCGTACCGGTAAAGACGCTCTTAGACGTCAGGACCGTTAAACGATCAGACATCACAACCACCTACACCGGAAGCATGCCAGAGATTGCCGTTACGATCAGGCCAAAGACGACCATGAAAATGAAGAACTTCCAAATGGTCTTCCACCATTGACCAAACGAGATCTTTGCCACGGCAAGGCCGGCAACCGTCATGCCCGCCACGGGACTGATGGTGTTGATGGTCTGATTAGCAAACTGGAGCGCGGTAACGGCGGCTTCGGGATTGAGGCCCATAAGCTCGGTCAGCGGACCCATGACGGGCATGGTGAGCGCCGCAAGTCCAGAGCTCGAGGGAACCAGCAAAGAGAGCAGGCCAAGGACGATATACATAAACGTGGTGTAGACGGCGGCAGGTGCACCGGCGAGTGCAGTAGCGAGCGCCTGGAGGATGGTGTCGATGATCATGCCACCCTCTGCGATGACCAAGATACCGCGAGCGATGCCGATGACGATAGCGGCATACGCAAAGTCGGCAATGCCTTTAACGAACTCCTCGGCGATCGTCTGCTGGTCAAGGCCGCCCAGGATACCGGCAAGCAAGCCCATACCAAGGAACACGGCGGAAATCTCATTCATGTACCAGCCCTGGGTAACAAGACCCCAGACGATAATGCCCATGCCGCAGGCAAAATCGATAAGCACGAGCTTCTGACGGGTAGTGAACTCTTCCTCGATGGAGGCATCGGTCACGGAAAACTCAACACGCTTGAGCTTGTCGTCCTCGTACGTAATGGACGACTCGGGGTTTTTCTTGACGCGCATGGCGTAGCGCATGGCCCATGCGATACCGACGGCAGTAAAGATGACCCAAGAAACGGCGCGCAGCCACAGTTGCGGATTGCCCTCGATGCCAATGATGCCTTGGGCGATCAAGACGTTAAACGGATCGATGGTCGAGGCACAATATCCCAGGTTGGGACCAAGGAAGCAGATGATGAATGCCGTCATCGAGTCATAACCGATACCCATCATGATGGGAATGAAGATGGCATAGAACGGCAGGGCCTCCTCAGACATACCAAACGTAGTGCCGCAAATGGACAGCAACGTCATCGTGATGGGAATGATGAGGATGTCCTTGTTCTTGAGCTTTTTAATCACACGGCTCATGCCGGCATTCAAAGCGTTGGTCTTGGTGATGACTGCGAACGATCCGCCAATCAATAAGACGAACGCAACGACGTCGGCAGCCTCCTGGATGCCCTTAGTAGGCGCTTGCAGGACCGCAAAGATATCCTGGCCCAGATTGATGGTCTCGCCGGTCTCGGAATCGGTGTAGTTCTTATCGACCTGTTCATAGGTTCCAGCAACGGCAACTTCACGCTCGCCCGCCGCTGTCGAAATCGTCTTGCGCTGATACTGACCAGAAGGAACGATCCAAGTCAGGACCGCAAAGACAACGATCAGCAAGAACATGATCGTATAGACATGCGGTAATTTGAACTTAAAACGTCTGTTTGTCTTCTTCGCCTTCGTATCTGACATAGATACCTCCAAAGAACTCGAGACTGCATCGCATCTCGCCTCAACGCTTGCATGAGGCAAACGTTCTATGACGTTCCATAGATTACCAGCAGCTTTTCCCGTCATCAAGATTATTTCAAACTGATTGCCGTAACGCGGTTGAACGGTTGCGTTCGCGCCGTGAACGGTATGGAAACGCCCGGTGAGATGATCCACCGGGCGTTTCCATTCGCAATGTCCTAGATGTCAAAAATGTAACGAGATCCAACGATCCGCTGACGACCAATGATAAACGGTCTCCGCTGCTCATCGAAAAAGAAGGCATCCATGTAAAACAAGGGTTCGCCAACGGGAACCGCCAACAGCCGAGCGACCTCGGGCGACGCGCACGCGATCTCGAGCGTGCACGGGTCGGTAAACGCGGGCGTACGGCCCGTCCGGTTGCGCACGAACTCAAAAATGGATTGGTTAGATAGAGGTGCCGTTGATAGATAAGCGTTGGCCTCGTAAACATATATGTTGTTCTCGAGCATGACGGGGACTCCATCGGCAGTACGCACACGCTCAACGCAAATCAAATCAGTTCCAACGGGAACACCAAAGAACTGCGCTTCGGTGGAATCCGCCGGCAGTATCTTTCTCGAAATGACGCGCGCCCCCGGTTCCATTCCGTTAACGCGGCATGCGTCCGAAAAACTCTGAACGTCATCCTTCTGGCGAATCTTGCGCTTAAGCTTGGGGGCATTGACAAACGTGCCTTTCCCCTGTCGCTTCATTAGATAGCCCTGCTGGACGAGCTCCTCAATAGCGCGTCGCACGGTAACGCGGCCAACTTTATAGTTCTCAGCCAATTCGAATTCGTTGGGTATCCGCGCGCCCGCCTTGTAGGCACCGGAGTTGATTTCGTTTTTAATGATATCAATGACTTGTTGGTACAGCGGTATCGCTGCTTTACCGTCAGTTAGCCCTTCAGTCGATGGCATATACCCTCTCCCAGCACAATTCAGTCTAAAGCGGGCTCAAGGACATTCAACAAGCCCTTAAGCCCGCATTAGCATAAAGTATGCTTGCTGCCGCACCAAAATGTCAGGTATTTACTCATCTGACCCGAAAAACGCGCAACTACCGCGCTCCTAAGAAAGCGTGAGCAGCTCCGGCAGCTGGTCGATAATCTTGTCCGCGGCATCCTGGCTAAAGCCAAAGCGCTCCTCGCGCTTGGCAATGACCGTCAGGCCGGCTCGCTTGCCGGCAGTGATGCCAGGCACCGAATCCTCAACGCAGCAGCAGCGATTCGCGGGCAGCCCCAGCAGGTCCAGCGCATGCAGGTAGATGTCGGGTTCAGGCTTGCTCTCCTTAAACTGCTCGCCGCTCACCACATACTCAAAGGCATCCGACAGCCCGCACGCATTGAGCGCTTCCTCGATGCTATCCATGGGAGACGAGCTGGCAAGCGCCACGCGAACGCCGCGGCGCGGCAGCTCTCGAATCGTATCCACGGCGCCTGGGTTAATCAAAGCCTGATAGTCGCGCGGACGCTCATGCGCCCACTCATCCCAACGGGCCAACGCTTCCTCGCCAGTGAAATGCCCCTTACCGGCGCGCTCAAACCAATCGACCAGCATATGCAGGAAGAACTGATGCGAGGTACCGACCTGCCCATTCAACTCCTCTTGAGTCAGGTTAAGCCCAAGCTCCTTGGCAAACGCGGCAGTCTCGCCCAAGTAGTAATACTCGGTATCGACAATGACGCCGTCCATGTCAAAGATAACGGCGTCGAACGGAAATGCGGACACGGCACCCTCCCTAACAAAAGGACGCCCGCGAGCAGGCGCCCGAATCATGCATTAATCGGCGATTCTAGCCCAGCAGCTTATCCAGCGCCACCGCAATACCATCTTCGTTGTTATTGGCGGTCACCATCTGGGCCACAGCCTTAACCTCATCGACGGCGTTGCCCATGGCAACACCGGTGCCGGCCCACTCAATCATGGACTTGTCGTTCTGGCCGTCGCCAAACGAGACGACCTCGCTGGCATCGATACCGAGCTTGGGCAGAGCACCCTCAAGCGCACGGGCTTTGTCGATACCGGGCGCCGTGTACTCAAAGTACCAGTCGGCCGTAAACATGCCCGAAAGCGTCTGGGTAAAGGGCGCATACATCTCCTCGTAATGCGCCTGCAGGTAGGCCGGATCGCCCGCAGTGAGTAGCTTGTCCACAGGATAAGCATCTGCGACCTCATGCAGGCTCTCCACCTCGCGAATCTTAAGATCGCACGCGTCGCGCTCGTACTTGACGATATTCTTCTGCGAGCCGTCAGGCAGCGTAATCATGCAATGGTACGAGTCCTCGACGTGCAAATCGCGACCGAGCGAAATCATAGGGATCACGTCAAAATTACGCAGGTGATCAATCAGGCGGTGCAGCTCGTCAGCCGGCATGGCCTGGTCAAAAAGGACCTCATCGGTCTGAGCATCGACCACATGCGCGCCATTGAAAGCGACTAGCAGACCGTCATGGTTTTGAAGGTCGAGCTCCTGCGCCAAGGCGTGCAGCCCCCATGCGGGACGACCCGAAGCCAAGATGAGCTTAATTCCCGACTCCTGCGCCGCGAGCAGCTTCTCGCGCGTACGCGGGCTGATGACCTTTTGGTCGTTGGTGAGCGTACCGTCGATATCCATTGCGATGGCTTTGATTGCCATATATGCCTCCCTGTCATTGAACAACCTTGTCTGAGCCATCATACAGAACACCCACGGCGGCTCTGTCTGCAACGGGTAAAAAGTCATATTGTCCCGAACATGAACGGGACGCCATCTCGGGGCTCAATCGTTCCAGCCAAACGCTGAGCCACCACATACATAGCTGGCGACACCAAGCGCGACCGTTCCACGAACCTCGTTTCACCCCGTAGAAAAAAAATTCAAAATTAGTCTTGTCAAATCAGCAAAACGAACGTACTTTAAAGATGACCGCTCCGGTGGTCATCGTTTGATCGAGCATATTCAGTTTCAGTTTTCAGCGTGTAAGAGAAGGAAGATCGGCAAAGTACAACCCCAAACGCAATGACAACTTAATGAGGTAACTGCCACATGTGAGGCACCCAGGGCATTGCTGTCTCGATTTTGAGCACGATGCCTTCCGCCTTGCATGGGCCGTTCCATCCCGCCCCTGCAGCAACTGCCTCACGGGCTCATTGAAAACCGCATAGCACCCCAACGTCAGCTCATCACCCACGGCAAGCACATCACTCACGACAACCAACACATCAACAAACAGCACGAACATCAACCGATTGGAGAAGCTATGACAAACCACCACGCTGAAGACGGCGATAAGAAAAGCATTTTGGATGCCCGCATTGAGCGAGCATATGCAAACGAATATGACGCCGCCTTTGCCACCGCGACCATCAAGAACTACGCGTCGCTACCGCTCGCGACGATCTTGGCCGACCACCCTCAACTGCTGAAGCGCTGCACAAAGATCATGGGCGACCCCGACATTCGCAAGCTGACAGACCCCTATGCCCCAAAACGCGACAACGATTCGTACGTTCTTACCGTAGGCTGCCTAGCCCATATGCTTACGGCACTCGACACGAAACTCAAGCTCGAATGGGAACCCGACGAGCGTCATGAACTCGAAAGCAAGCGGAACGCCCTGCGCACCGCACTGTTCCTTCCGTTGGACGGCCTCAAGCGCTGCAACGTCGAGCTCAATACACAGGCGCGGCAAAAGCCCGGGACCACGGGGCAGAAAACTCCAAGACCCCATGCGGCCATCGTCGACCGCAACCGATATAACCGCATGACCGCGCACTTTCCTGCCGAGGGAGCAGCCATAAGGACGCTGATCGACCTGCTGTGCCTCCTGAGCATCAACGAGCTATTTGAGGGCTATCTCGCCCTTGTTCCCGCGACGGCACCCAAGTCGGTAGCAAAGATCATCGAGACCTGCAGACGCCAGTTTGAGCGCCATCGCAATGGCAGCGAGATGAACGCCAGCATCGCGCAGTACTACGCGGCTCATTACAAAAATGACGGATGTGCCCCTGTCGAGCATCAGCTGCGGCTCGCCTACACCACGCCCGCCGCAACGCTCCATCGCTTTGGAGCCCTTGGCGCTTGCGAGCCGCACGAACAGGCAGCCTGCCCCACAACCGAGCTCGACCTCAGGCTCGGACAAACCCTGTAGCCCGCCAGCCCCTCCGCGGGCAACAATCCTATTCCACAACACAACCAACAGAAAGGAGTCCTCATGGACACCAATCATTCCCCCATCATCAGCCCCCTCACCATGCGTGAATCCGCCCGAGGTATCGCGCTCACCAGCATTTACGATGAGATGCTCGCCCGTCGCGAGCTCTCCGTCATGGGAAACATCGAAACCCCGATGGCCCACGACCTATGCCAGCAGATCCGCCTGCTCGATGCCACCAACCCCAGCCGCCCCATCACCATATTTGTCGCCAGCGCCGGCGGAAGCGTGCGATCGGGTCTTGCGATCTATGACGCCATGCGCCTCGCATCGTGCCCCATCCGCACCGTCTGCCTGGAATTCGCCGCGTCCATGGGCGCCGTGATCTTTATGGCCGGCGACGATCGCCGTATGGCGCCCCATGCAGAGCTCATGATTCACGACCCACTGATCCCCCAGGGGGCAGGCGGCTCGGCACTTGCGCTGCAGGAAACCAGCCGGCGTCTCATGCAGACCCGCAAGACCCTCACGCAAATCCTCTCGGACCGCAGCGGCCTCACGCCCAAGCGCATCCAGTCCCTCACTGCAAAAGACACCTACCTTTCGGCCGAGCGCGCCGTCGAGCTCGGCTTTGCCCACGAAATCCTCTCGACCACCAAGGAGGTCGCCCATGTCTAACCTCGCCAGCCGCCTCGCCGCATCTGAGTCCGCATCGTCTACCATCCTTGCCAAGGATCGAACGCTTTCCTGCGACACCCGCCAAACGGGACTCAACAACAATGCACTTGTGATCGGCCCCTCGGGAGCCGGCAAGACCCGAAACGTCCTCAAGCCCAACCTGCTGCAAATGAACGCAAGCTACATCGTGCTCGACACCAAAGGCACGCTCTGTCGCGAAGTGGGACCCGTGCTGGCAGCCCACGGTTACCGCGTGCAATGTCTCAACTTCGCCGACCTCAACACCGTCCCGGCCCTTGCGCCCGGCATCGAGCGCTGCGGCTACAACCCCCTGAGGCACATTCGCCGCAAGGCGGACGGCAGGCCCAACCAGCAGGACATCCTCTCGGTGGCAAAGGCCATCTGCCCCATCGAGGACAACAACCAGCCCTTTTGGGATCATGCGGCGGCAAACCTGCTGTCGTGTCTTATCGCCTACGTCACCGAACAGCTACCCGCCGACGAGCAGACGATCAGCTCGGTCATCAAGCTGATCGAGCACCTGCAGGACGGTGCCACGGGTCGATTGTTTGACGACCTGATCACGACCGACCCCCAAAGCTATGCCCTCTCGCTATGGCGGCGCTACGCCATTACGCAAAATGCCGAGCGCATGCACGCGAGCATCGTCGGCATCCTTGCCGAAAAGGTCATGTGTCTGGGATTCGACGGTGCGGCACAGCTCTATCGTGAGTGCCATCAGGTGGACTTCGCTTCCATGGGACACACCCCCTGCGCCCTGTTTGTAACCGTGAGCGATATCGACCGCAATCTCGATCCGCTGACCGGCCTCTTTATTACGCAGGCGTTTATGGGCCTCATTCGCGAGGCCGATAGGCAGCCCGACGGCAGCCTGCCCGTGCCCGTGCGCTTTATGCTCGATGACTTCGCAAATCTGCAGATCCCCCAGATCGACAACGTGCTCTCGATTATCCGAAGCCGCAACATCTGGGCAACGCTGCTGCAGTCGACCAACCAGCTCGATGCGCTCTATGGCGAGGCACGCGCACGCTCCATCATGGGCAACTGCGACACGCATCTGGTGCTGGCGTTCCAGGATCCCGAGAGTGCCCGGGTGTTTTCCGACCGCGCCGACGCGCTGCCCAGCACGCTCATGGCGACGCCGATCGATCGCTCGTGGCTCTTTGTACGCGGTCGCACTCCCGAACAGGTCGAGCGCTTTAGGCTCGAAGACCATCCGCTCTACGGGGAGCTGCCCGAGGCGCAGCGAGGCCATGCGGAGGCCGAGATCTAGGCGCAGGGTTCTCTCAGCGCGCGACGCCCCGGCGATGTTCCACAAAGGCCGTGCGCCCCGGGACCACGGCAAAGCAAAGGGGCCCGTATCCTATCGGATACGGGCCCCTGACTATAAGGCGCGATGCGTTAACAGCAGCGACTACTTGCGGTGAGCGCGGTAGAACTCGATGAGCGCCTGGGTCGAAGCGTCCTGCTCGGCCTTGGCGGCGTCGTCGTGGAAGGCCGGGGTAATCTGCTTGGCAAGCTGCTTGCCCAGCTCGACGCCCCACTGGTCGTAGGAGTCGATGCCCCAGACCGTGCCCTCGACAAACGTGATGTGCTCGTACAGGGCGATGAGCTCGCCGAGTGCGAACGGGGTCAGCGTGTCGCCGAAGATCGAGGTCGTCGGGCGGTTACCCTCAAAGCAGCGGGCCGGGACGATCTGCTCGGGCGTGCCCTCGGCGCGCACCTCATCGGCCGTCTTACCAAAGGCGAGCGCCTTGGTCTGGGCCAGGAAGTTGCCCAGGAACAGCTCGTGGACATCCTGACCGCTGTCGGTTGCGGGGTTGGCAGTGTTGGCGAAAGCGATAAAGTCGGCCGGGACCACCACGGTGCCCTGATGCAACAGCTGGTAGAAGGCGTGCTGACCGTTAGTGCCGGGCTCGCCCCAGAAAATCTCACCAGTGTCGGAGGTCACGGCGCTGCCGTCCCAGCGGACGTGCTTGCCGTTGGACTCCATGGTGAGCTGCTGCAGGTAGGCCGGGAAACGGTGCAGATACTGGCAGTACGGAAGCACGGCGTGGCTCTTGGAGCCGAAGAAGTTGACGTACCAGACGTTGAGCAGGCCCATCAGCGCGACGGCGTTGTTCTCGAGCGGCGTGTTGCAGAAGTACTCGTCGATGGCATGGAAGCCCTCGAGGAACTGCTGGAAGCGCTCGGGGCCGAGGACGACGATCAGCGACAGGCCCACGGCGGAGTCGACGGAGTAGCGGCCGCCGACCCAGTTCCAGAAACCGAAGGCGTTGGCGGGGTCGATGCCGAAGGCCTCGACCTTGTCGAGTGCGGTGGAAACGGCGACGAAGTGCTTGGCCACGGCCGCGGCGTTCTGCTCATCGGAACCGTCGATGGCACCCTGAGCCTTGAGCTGCTCGAGCATCCAGGTCTTGACCTCGCGGGCGTTGGTGAGGGTCTCGAGCGTGGTAAAGGTCTTGGAGACGATGATTACGAGCGTGGTCTCGGGATCAAGGCCCTTGAGCTTCTCTGCCTGATCGTTGGGGTCGATGTTGGAGATATAGCGGCAGTCGATACCGGCGTCGGCGTAGGGACGCAGGGCCTCGTAGGCCATGACCGGGCCCAGATCGGAGCCGCCGATGCCGATAGACACCAGGTGCTCGATCTTCTTGCCGGTAACACCCTTCCACTCACCGGAGCGCACGCGCTCGGCGAAGGCATACATGCGGTCGAGAACCTCGTGCACGTCGGCGACGACGTCCTGGCCGTCGACGATGAGCTGGCCCTTCTCGCTTGCCGGACGGCGAAGCGCGGTGTGCAGAACAGCGCGATCCTCGGTGGTGTTGATGTGCTCGCCGGAGAACATGGCATCGCGGCGCTCCTCGAGTTTCACCTCGCGGGCAAGATCGCACAGCAGCTTGACGGTCTCATCGGTCACCAGGTTCTTGGACAGGTCGAAGTGCAGGTCACCGGCGTCAAAGCTCAGCTTGTTCACGCGCTCGGCATCGGCGGCGAACCAGGCCTTGAGGTCGATACCTTCGGCCTCGAGCTTCTCCTGATGGGCCTCGAGTGCCTTCCAAGCGGCGGTCGACGTAGCATCGATAGGTGCGGCAACAGTTGCCATAGAGTCCTCCTCAGCATACGGGCGCACGCCTCCATGCGCCCGGACATTCAGATGTCACTATTCTAGCGCAGGTCAAGACTATAATCAGCGAGCGTTACCAATCGGCCCCCAAACGGCAACCGACCAAAAAGGGACAGGTTTATTTTGGCAGGTCAAACACTTTACCAACCAAAAATAACCCATCCCTTTATGCAAAATATTAGGCCGCGGCGCAGACGCTACCGAGCAACTCACGCAGAGGAGACCCGATGCCCTCCAACAGCTCGGGTGCGATAATGGCAAAAACGGGAACCTCGCCGGCGCCCACGACAGCAGGCACCTTGCCCTCCGAGACAATGCATCCATAAGGCACAAAGCCGTCTTCGCCGGCATCGAGCGCCGCCATGCGACGGGCGAGTTCGCGTGCAAAGCCGGCAGTATCGGCATCGCCAATCGCCAAGACAAAGTCCACGCCTTCGTCGGTCGCCAGGGCCACGGCTTCGTCGATCAGCTCGTCTCCCCCGTCGCCCTCAACCGAGCCGCAGCGGAAAAGCACGCGCTCGAGCAGAGCTCGATCAAGCGAGCCGAGTGCCGCCGAGACAAGCTCATCGCGCGTATGCTTTTCACCGCCCAGCACGACCAGCGCCTTGGTGCCACCGTAGTGAGCTACCAATCGTCCGCACCAGCGAGCCACGTCTCCATCCGCAACAAGGCGCGTCGGCATACCAAACCCATAATTGACCATCTTTCCCACAGCCCTTCCGTGCGTATAGGCGGTATCAATCGTTAGACCCATGCTACGAAGCGAGGTTTTCCGAGCTGTTTCGCACTCTTTAGAGCTGCGTTAAAACCCCGATACAACCGCACGACCATACCTACCAAAACAAACCAGTCCTTTTTGGCAGGTTTTGACGATGTCCGGACGAGCGGCTATTATCGAACAAGTATTCGATAAGAACATGTGTTTGATGGGAGGACGCGTGGGGCACGAGCGTCACACCTATATCTGCATCGACCTTAAGACGTTTTACGCTAGCGTCGAGTGCGTCGACCGCGGGCTCAACCCGCTCACCACCAACCTGGTCGTTGCCGACGAATCGCGCGGGCGCACGACCATCTGCCTCGCCATCACGCAGGCCATGAAGGACCTCGGGATACGCAACCGCTGCCGCCTGTTCGAGATTCCCGACGGCATCGACTACATCAAGGCCGTACCGCGCATGCAGCACTACATGGAGGTGTCGGCGCAAATCTACGGTATCTATCTGGAATACGTGAGCCCGCAAGACATTCACGTCTATTCAATCGACGAATGCTTTATCGACGTGACACCCTATCTGGACCTCTACCATACCGACGCTGAAGGCTTCGCCTGTATGCTGCGTGACGAGGTCCTGGGGCGCACCGGCATCACGGCGACGGTCGGCATCGGCCCCAACCTATTCCAGGCCAAGGTAGCGCTCGACATTACCGCCAAGCACGTACCCAGCCGCATTGGCATGCTCGACGACGAGACCTTTCGCAAGGAGATCTGGCCCCACCGTCCCATCACCGACATCTGGGGCATTGGACCCGGCGTGGCAGCACGACTCGAAAAATACGGCGTCTACGATCTGATGGGCGTCGCGGCGCTCGACGAAAACCTGCTCTACGACGAGCTCGGCGTCAATGCCGAATATCTCATCGACCACGCCTTCGGGCGCGAGCCGACAACCATCGCCGATATCCAAGCCTATCGCCCGCAGGCAACCTCAACAACCACAGGGCAAGTGTTATCGAAAGGCTATGCCTACGAGCAGGCCTACACCGTCTTGCGCGAGATGGTCGACAACGCCGTGTTGGACTTAGTCGATAAGCACGTGGTGTGCGACAGCATCTCGCTCTTTGTAGGCTACGCGAGCGAGCGCGCCGACATACGCCGGCTCGACGCCAGCGGCACAGCGCAGTATGTGGACGGATGCGGGCACCTGCGCTCGAGCACGTCGAGCATCGAGCCCCCCGCAACCGCCGGCCCCGAGCTCGCACCCCGTGCGCCCAAGCCCGTCCAGCGCGATGACGAGCGACACCGCCTGGTGCGCGAGGCGCAGGCAATCGATGGCATCTTTGTGGGAGAGCATGGCGGCAAACCGCGCGGTGGCTATGCCGCGCTCTTCGCGCACTCCAACGCTTCGCGAAAGCTACCCGAGCGCACCAATTCGTTTAAGAAGATCATGGGCTATTTCGATGAGCTCTGGGCGCAGACTGTCGATCCCAAACGACCAGTCAAGCGCATCAACCTGGGATTTGGCAACCTCATGCCCGAGGAATTTACCACTATCGACCTGTTCAGCGATGTTAAGGCCGATGAGCGCGAGCGCGACCTGGCGCGCGCCGTCCTGGCCGTGAAGGGCAAGTACGGCAAGAACGCGCTCGTCAAGGGATTAAGCTTCACCGCCGGCGCCACCGCACGCGAACGCAACGATCAGGTAGGAGGACATCGTGCCTAAGTCCCAACAACAGCCGATGCGGCCACCGACGCCTTTTGAACGTCTAGCGGACCCCGAGGGAAGACGTCGATCCGCCGACCCCAAGCTCACCGCCAACGGCGCCGTCCGCGCCGGCCGTGCCGCGCAGTTTATGCCCTTTGCCGCCCTCACGGGATACTACGAGCTCGTGCGCAAACAAGAGATCACTGTTGAGCCCAAATGCGAACTCACGGAAGAAAAAGCCCTCGAGCTTTCGAAAAAGCTCGAGGGCCTCAAACGCGGCGACCTGGTGCGCGTCACCTATTACGATATGTACGGCTATCGTAGCCGCACCGGCATCCTCGACGAAGTGTTACCCGCATTCAAGCTGCTCAAACTCAGGGATATCGCCATCAACTTCGACGATATCCAAGGCATCGAGCTGCGTGGTCGAGCCTAGCAATGAGAACGCTTGCGCAAGACGAGAGCAATGCCAAGCACTGCGGCAGCTGCAACCAGCAATCCCAAGACCAGCGTGAGGGTCGAGTCGCCAGCGTGAGGCAGCGAGCCGTCCTTCGGAGTCTTCTTAGTGGTCGTCGAAACGGTCGTCGCGGTGCTGCTCGACTGGTCGTTGCCGCCCGTCTGGCTGCCACCAGGCTGATTGCCGCCACCCGGCTGCGAAGGATCGGTGGGTTTCGTCGGATCCGGAGTACCGGGATCAATCGGATTCTCCGAATTCTCCTTGCGCTGGATCCAAACCTGGCAACCATAGAACGGGTTGGCGGTACCAAGGCACAGACCCTGGTTGGTCACCGCAAAGGTGCGCAGACCATGGTTATACGGATCGTTAAAGCCGTTAGTCGTCAGCGTCGTAAAGTTCACGCCGTCCTCGGTCACATACATATCAAAGCCGCGCTCGGCATCGCGCAGGTAGTACATGCACGTAAGGACACTCTGCAACTTCTTGAGGTTCTCCGCACTCAGCAGCTTATCGAGCGCATCCTGAATATCACCCGGCAGCTCGGTGCCATAGGCATCCTCGTACTGCTGCTTCAGGCTCTCATAGCTATCGAGCATGTCCTGATACTGATCGGCAAAGGACTTGAAGTACGCAATCTCGCTATCGATTTTCTGAACATAAGCAGCGTCGTCTTCAACGTCCTGGGACATCGTCGCGGCCTGATCGCAAAGGTCGCCCGCGGCATCCTCCAGCGCATCGCTCAGGTCGCCGAAGCCCTTAGCGACCTCGGTCTTCTCGTCATCGACCTCGACGGCCTCGTCTGAACCATCGTCCTCGACGGCCTCGTTTGAATCATCGTCCGCAAGCGTGTTCACGGGAACGATGGGCTTGTCAGGCGATTTCTTGTCGAGCAGGTGATCGAGCAGGTCCCTAAGGCGCTGAACCTGAGAGTCCCACTCCTCGGGCGTCATATCGATAATGTCGCCATTGGAGAACTGGCCGATCGGCTCAAGCAGGCTCGCGGTATCAAAGGTACCGATATACAGCTTGCCGTCGAACTTCTGCATGCGCCAAATGTACTGGTTCTCGTTTCGGCCAAAGCCCGAAGCCAGGCCGGAAATACCGCCCTTGGGGAACTTGACGGTGGGATCGCCAACGACGAGCTCCATGTTCTCGTTCTTGTCCATGCGATAGATGTTAACCGACTGCTCAAGATTGGCATTCACAAACGAGCAGTCAACGCCGCCCATGCCGCTCTTGCCGCCCTCTTCGGTGTTGGATTTGTTGAACAGGATGCGCTCGAGAGCAATCTCCTCGTCGTTATATTCACCGATATAGAGGTAGTCGTTGTAGACGATGAGGTTGGCAGCGCCAGAACGGGTGCGGTCGGGATCGATGCCAAAGCAGTACTTTGCTTTGTCCGTCTCCTGATCGCCAACAATGGAAGTCCACGTATAGCTGCCGTCGGCGTTCTTGTCGCCACGGACCATGGCAAACGACTGCATGGAATTATCATCGGGAGCGTTCTCGGGCGTACCGGTGCAGATGGTCGCATAGAGATGGCCATTGTACGAGACCATATCCCAAATGGCGCCGCCGTAGATGCTGTCCTTATAGCGAATCGCCGGATAGTTAAACAGCGTCTCCGAGTTAGCAATCTCGGTGAAGCTGTCCTGGCCCTTCGAGGGGTCAGACGACGTCAGGATTGTCGATACAAAATTACCGTTCGCGTCTTTACCCACATTACTGATGACGAGCTGGCCATCATGGACGCACATGCCGCGGATACCGGTAGAAATGCCCTGCTTGTAGGCAGCACCGTAATCCTGCATGCTCGAAAGGCCCTGATAGACAACTTTCCACTCATCCGTCTTAGGATCGATCTCATATACAGCAGGCAGGCCGCTTTTGCCGCCATTGGTTCTGACGCTGCCGCAGAAATAGAGCTTGCCCTTATAGCTCACGGCATTGCGGAACAAAGGAGCGACGCCGTTGAGCGAATCAGAGAGCAGCAGCTTGGTCTCACCGGTCTTGGTATTGATCTTGACCAAGATGCCGCCGCTGTCCTTGTCGGCCGTGCCGTCCTCCTTCTGCTGTCCATAGAAGAAGGTGCCGTTAAACATGGCCTCCAGCGTCAGGCGCATGGTCTCGGCATCAAAGGAATCGCCCAGCGTGCCGTTCATGAGCGTCAGCGTGTTGCCCATCGCCGCATAGCAGGTGCCCACATAAAGCCAGTCACCATAGCTCGCAGCCGCCCAAGTGTAGCTCTGGCCGCGATCGCCTTCGTTGTTGGCCGTATTACCATCGGCGCCCGGAACGGCAACGGCACCGCCACCCTGGTAGTCGACGATGCCATCCGGCTGCGACGTTCCTACCGTAGGATGCGAGAGCTTTTCAAAGGAATACCCATTTCCCGCATTGTAGGTAACGGCACCCGAAGCGTCTTCGGCATGCGCCGGCAGCGGCGATACCAAGATAGCGGCAAGCGCTGCCACCAAGCCAAGTGCTCCCACTCGTCTCATAAGGCTATAACCTCCCCTGTCCTAAAGCCCAGCTTTAGCATTCTTCATTTCTGTCCACGGTTAATTGCAATCTGAGCACAGCAATAATCAGCGTATAAATATACACCTGTAATTTTTTTGACGGGTTAATAGATGCTCGATTGGTAGCGAATTCCGCGCAAACCGTCACCAAACTCCACTTTTGCCGCATCTAAAGGTTATTTTTTGCGCAAATTTTTGGATGCCGATAGTCACCATGAGCAGGAGGCCGGTATCCACCGGAGAGGGCAACGCCTACATTTTCATAACGTAATAGCCCGCGCCCCTCACCGCCGTCTCGAGTGTGTCGCGATCAACCGGGCGCTTCGAGCGTACGCGTGCCGTGTGGTCCGCGTACGTTACCGTAGCCCACACACCATCCAGCGCATTGATGGCATTCTCAACGTTTTGAGCGCAGCCATCGCAGCTCATGCCGCCGATAAGCAGCTCATCGCTATAGGGATAGTGAGACTCGTCGGTGTCGGCCACCACGGTCCTCTTAGTCTTTTTGTTGCTCGCGCCATCGCTGCAGCAACTCTTTCCGTGTGTCGAAGCGACAATACGCCGCAGCCCAAAGAACATGCCAACGGCAATTACGGCCAGCACGATGATATTCGCGGGGTTAAGCAGATCTTCCATGCGCTCCCCTTTCTCCAAATACTTATACCTATACCCCCATGGGGTGTTCCCATCTTACTCCAAACTCGTGTCGGTTCGGTCAATTAGTTTCCCTCTTCAAACTTTTTTGTTGACCATGGCTTACTTTCGTGTATAAGTTTTCCTAGGCTAACAGTTTAGATCCGTAAGGAGCACCATGACTCGAACCATAGACATCCCAACGTTTCAGGCAGCTGTCGTGCGCAACTGCTCTCCCACGCTCGCGGGCATCAAGCCGGCATCGCTCTTTACCTATCCAGGCACCTACGCCCACGGGGACGGCTCGACCGCAACCGAAACCATCGCAGAACGCCGAGCACGCCTGCTCAACGTTATCGCCCAGTGCAATCGCGAGCTTGACCCGCTCGGCATCCACCTGAGCGTTTTGGTCTGGCGCCCCTGCGGAGCGCTCGTGTACGTGTACCGAGCCAAAAGCCTCACCACCTATTTCGCAGACCCTCGCGCCCAAACGGCTCTCGCCTCGGAAGGCTACGACACGAGAGACCTTTCGACATGCCTTGTGCATTTGGCATCACGCATCACGCTTGCAAGCAATAACGTCGCGGAATGCGCATGTAGCCAGACTCGATGCGCACTACCCCAGCAAGCTAGCTGCAGCAAAGACTGCACCTGCGAGTTTCCGCACGAAATAGGCTACTTCCTTGGATATCCCTACGACGACGTGCACGAGTTTATCGTCCAGCGCGGCGAGAACTACAAGGTCTTTGGACCTTGGAAGGTCTACACGAATGTCGGGCAAGCGCTTGCGACGTTCGAATCCTACCGCGCTTGCACGCAGCACCTCACCCATGTCTATCAGCAGGGCCACAGCCTGGCAAAACTTGCCCAGGCAACCCGATAGAGCATACAAACCGCGGCCGCACGCCGTACAACCGAAAGGACTCAATATGAGCAAGATCGCAGTCGTCTACTGGAGCGGCACAGGCAACACCGAAGCCATGGCAAACCTCGTTGCCGAGGGCACGGCGTCAGTCGGCGCCGAGGTAGAGGTCATCTCCTGTGCCGATTTCTCTGCCGACAAGGCCGCCGGCTATGACGCCTTCGCCTTCGGCTGCCCCGCCATGGGCTCCGAGGAGCTCGAGTACGATGAGTTCCAACCGATGTGGGACGAGGTCAAAGAGACCCTCGGCGACAAGAAGGTCGTCCTCTTTGGCTCTTATTCGTGGGCCGAGGGCGAGTGGATGGACAACTGGAAGGCCGATGCCGATGAGGCTGGCGTCAACGTCGTCGATTCCGTCATTTGCTACGACGCCCCCGACGATGAGGGCGAAGCGGCCTGTCGCGAACTTGGAGCCGAGCTCGCCTAGCGGCAATGAGCTCCGCCCGTAACGTGCTCTGCACCAAAACACATTCGCGTCCCAACAAAAACGGGAGCCGGATCACATCCAGCTCCCGTTTTCTGCTAAGTCAGTCATATAAAGCGGCTACGAGATATTGCCCAAGAACGCCTTGGTACGCTCGCTCTTGGGATGGTCGAAGACCTCGCTCGGCGTGCCATCCTCCACGATAACGCCGCCGTCCATAAAGACGACGCGGTCGGCGACGTCGCGGGCAAAGCCCATCTCGTGCGTCACCACGATCATGGTCATACCGTCATGCGCAAGATCGCGCATGACGCCAAGGACGTCGCGGACAAGCTCGGGGTCAAGCGCTGACGTGGCCTCGTCAAAGAGCATCACGTGCGGATTCATCGACAGGGCGCGGGCGATGGCCACGCGCTGCTGCTGGCCGCCCGAAAGCTGACTCGGCATAAAATCGATGCGCTCGGCCAGACCGACCTTGGTGAGTTCCTCGACGGCGATCTTCTCGGCCTCTTCCTTGCTGCGCTTGAGCACCTTTTGCTGGGCGAGCATGACGTTCTTTTTGACCGACAGGTGCGGGAACAGATTGAACTGCTGAAACACCATGCCCAAGTGCGTACGCACCTTATTGAGGTCAACGCCCTTGGCGCAAACATCCACGCCCTCGACGACAATCGAACCACTCGTGGGCTCCTCGAGACGGTTAATGCAGCGAAGCATCGTTGATTTACCCGAGCCCGAGGGTCCCAGAACGACAACGACCTCGCCCTTGTGCACATCAAGATCGATGTCGCGCAGGACCACGTTATCGCCAAAGGCCTTCTGGAGATTCTTGATGCTGACGACGACCTCGTTCGAGTTATTGGTTTCGCTCATGATAGAACCTCCTTACAGACCAGCGATATGGTCGGCGGGCGTCGCTACAACCTGTCCGGCGCTCTTGGTGGGACGCTTCTTTTTGGTTTCGGCCGTACCCAGCAGCCTCGCCTCAAGACCGCTCACCAAGCGCGCAAGCGGCAGGGTAATGACCAGATAGAACAGGGCAGCAACCACATACGGCGTAATGGAGCCCGTCGTTGCCACGATGGTGCGGGCGTTCATGACGATCTCGACCACGCCCACGGCGGCAAGCAGCGACGTATCCTTGTAAAGCAGGATAAACTCGCTGGTCAACGTAGGCAGGACATTGCGGAACGTCTGCGGAATCATAACGTAGAGCAGTGTCTGGAAGGCATTCATGCCCAGCGATCGAGCAGCCTCGTTTTGACCCTTGGGGATCGATTGAATACCGGCACGGAAGATCTCGCACAGGTACGCAGACGAGTTCATGGCCATGACGATAACGCCCAAGACGTAGTCGTCAACCTTGACACCGGCAAGCGGCAGGCCAAAGAACGCAATGTAAATCTGCAGGAACGCCGGCGTGCCGCGGATGATATTCACATAGATGCCGGCAAGACAACGAAGGATGCGCGATTTGGATATGCGCATGAGCGACAGCGCAAAGCCAAAGGGAATGGCCAACGGAAATGCCACGAGCACGATCGAGAGCGACATAAGGAAGCCCTTGAAGACGATCGGCAGGCTCTGGACCAAAATCACCGGGTTCAGGAACAGGCGCAGGAACATATTGGAGTTCCAGGCCTCGACCCACGGCTGTTCCTTAAGATCGGCCAGGAAGTTATCGAATGCCGTCACACCCTTAATCTCGACGGAAGGAATCTTGGAAATCTTCTTGGTCGAACCGTCGGCAAGCGTATAAGTTCCGCTAAAGGCCTCATCGCCGCCCTCGACGGGGAACGTCACGCCGTAAACCTCGACACGGAAAAAGCCGCCGGCAGGCGCCGTCTCGCCAAAGTCAATCTTAAGCGTCTGGCCGTCAGCCTTGCACGTGGGCTTCATGGGCGTACGATCCATGAGGTCCTCGCCCGAGAGCATCGTCAATCGCGTGTCATCGGTACCAAACGTCGTGCCGTCGACAAACGTCAGCGAAAGACCGCTCAGCTCCTCATCGGCATCGGCCTGGACCTCCCAGGTAATGCGCGTCTCGGTACCGCCGACCACAGCGCTGCCCGAACCGGTGTTGGGTCGGGCGGTAATCTTTGCGGTCTCAAGCGCCTGGGCGGTTGTGGGCGCATATGCCCCCGCGCACACCAGCGCGAGCGCCACGGCCATGACGCAGGCTAGCTTTTGGAGCAAGGCGGGCAGTGAAAAACGCTGCTCCGCGGCCCCTTTGTTCAGTCGAGACAAGGTGGCTCCTATCGTAGAAGTTGCCGGCAAAACGAGACGGAAACGCTCTCCGTCAAGAGAAGCGCAAAGGCCCTCTCCGCAAAACGGAAAGGGCCCGCGCGCAATCAAGTAGTTATTTTACTTGATGTTGTACTTAGCCATGAGGGCGTCGACGGTACCGTCGTCGGTCAGGTCCTTGATGGCCTGGTTGATGTCGTCCTTGAGCTTGGTGTTGCCCTGGTTGATGGCGATGGCGTACTCCTCGCCGGTGCTGACCTGCTTGATGGTCTGGCAGGTGTTGAACTGCTCGGCGGTCAGCTGGCTGGCAACGGAGCGGTTGGTGACTACGGCGTCGCCCTTATCGGACTGCAAGGCGCTGAAGCACTCGGTGGCGTCCTTGTAAGGGACGATCTTGGCCTTGGGGAAGTTCTCCTGGGCAAAGGCCTCGGCGGTCGAGCCAGACTGGACGATGATGGTAGCGTCGGCGTTGTTGAGCTTCTCGCTGTAGTTGTCGGCCGTGATGTCGGTGTTATCGACCTTGGTCACGATAGCCTGATCGTCCATGTAGTAGGAATCGGAGAAAGTGACTTCCTTCTCACGCTCGGGCGTGTCAGTGATAGCCGCGATGGCGACGTCATACTTGGCGCCCGAAGCAACGCCGGGGACGAGTGTGTCGAAGTCGTTGTTGACGTACTCGACATCCAGGCCCAGCTTGTCGCCGATAGCCTTGATGAGCTCAAGGTCAAAGCCCTGATAATCGCCGTTGTCATCCTTGTACTCAAACGGAGCGTACTCGGCAGAGGTGCCGACGGTCAGCGTACCGTCCTTGACGAGCGCGTACTCCTTGGAGCCGTCGACCTTCTCGACCTTAGCGTCGTCAGAGCTGTTGGAACTGGCATCAGAACCAGAGGTGGCGTTGGACGAGCCGCAGCCCGTCAGAGCAAGGGCGAGCGCCATAGCACCCGTGGCGGCAAATGCGCCAAGCTTCTTCAGCTTCATAATCAGTCTCCTTCCAATGACCCCGCGTGATTCAGGGGTCTGCAAAAACTGAGGGTTATTATGCACCCGCTTGGGAGAATCTGCAATTAGAAAACTGATTGAAACAAACCCATAACGTGAATGGAGCACTCCACTTTATGACAGTCACTACTGCTGCAATGACCTTAAAAGTTTGATTTCAGCCGCATAACCTGCAAGTTCGTTCGGTGTCTCCAAAATGAATGGCAATGCGCGCAAGCGGCCATTCGATACAATATTCTGCATAACCTGCATACCGCCGCCAAACTCTTCACTACCCAGGTAGCCTTTACCGATGCACTCGTGGCGGTCCTTATGGGCGCCGCAGGGATTCTTGGAGTCATTGATATGCACGGCGCGCAGGCGCTCGATACCCACAACACGATCGAACTCGTCAAGCACGCCGTCAAGATCGTGGACGATGTCATAGCCAGCGTCATTCACATGGCAGGTGTCTAGGCAAACGCCCAGCTTGGCCGACAGCTCGGGGCGTTTGTCGGCAACGCCCTCGATGATGAGCGCCAGCTCCTCGAAGCTGCGGCCCACCTCGGTGCCCTTGCCGGCCATAGTCTCGAGCAGCACCGTCGTCTGCTGGCCCTCAAACATCACCTGACACAGGGTGTCGACGATCATCTGAATGCCGGCGTCGGAGCCCTGCCCCACATGCGCACCGGGATGGAAGTTGTAGTAGTTGCCGGGCAGCGCTTCCATGCGCCGCAGGTCCTCTGCCATGGCTTCCAGGGCAAACTCGCGCGCCCGCTCTTTGGCCGAGCAGGGGTTGTAGGTATACGGGGCATGAGCCACGAGCGGGCCAAAGTCGTTTTGCTCCATAAGCTCGCGCAGGGCCGCCACGTCATCCATGTCAAGGTCTTTCGCCTTGCCGCCGCGCGGGTTGCGCGTAAAGAATGCAAAGGTATTGGCGCCAATGGACAGCGCCGTCTCCCCCATTGCCCGATAGCCCTTCGTCGTGGATAGGTGACACCCGATCGTCAGCATCCCCAGCTCCCCCTCTTCAGTTGCGGTGAAATAGTTCCTGTCGATGCCTTATTCTGCCGCAAACAGGAACTATTCCACCGCAAGTTATAAAAGGGGCATCAGAGATGCGGGCCACCAAGCACTACGGCTACGGGCGCCGGCGTCATGATCCCCTACGCGTCAGCGCCAAGCCCTAGAGGGCTAGACGGATTGCATCGATAATGCGCGCGCAGCGCTGTGTGGCGGCAAGGGGCATGACGGGACTCTCGAGTTTCCCCGCCCGGATGAGCTGGGTCGCATGCTGGATTTCGCCGTAGAAATCATCGACCTCAAACGGGGCATTTACTTCGAGCATTCGTCCGTCGGAGTACCTCACATGGGCGAGCTCGGGGCGATGGAGGCGCTCGATTTCCAACGAGCCCCGCTCGCAGGCAATCGTTAAGCGGCTTTCATATGCTGCTTTGCCGTCACACGCCATATGAATGGGTATACCGCCGACACTCATATGGATCTCATCGGCCCAATCCACGCGGCCGCCCGATACGTCACGCCAGCGAACTTCACGAGACGAAACATCGCACGCGCCCGCAAGCAGATCCTCAAACCACCCGACTGCATAGCAGCCCATGTCATATAGACAGCCACCCTGCAACGGATCGAGTAGATAACTCGAAGGGGACTCACCATAATCGAGTTTTTGCACGCTTTCGATCGAAACGATACGGCCGAGCTCGCCCGACGCAAGCAAGCCCTTCACGCGAGTACGCATCGGACAAAACCGATTTTTCATCGCCTCCATAAACGGCACACCGCACTCACGGGAAACGGAGGCGATCGCATGGGCCTCTTCTTCATTCAAAACGGCCGGCTTTTCGCACAGTACGGCCTTTCCCGCGCGCAGTGCCCGACAGACCCAATGCGCATGCATGCCATGTGGAAGAGCCAAGTAGATTGCGTCGACATCGGGGTCGGCAATCAGCGCATCATAAGCCACATCGCCGTTATCGTCAGCCGTGGCATAACTGTGCGCGGCATCAATCGAAAACGCCCTGCAAAACTCCTCAACATGCGAAGGAGTGCGACCGGCGGCAGCCACGAGCCGTGCCCCGTCCACCTCCTTGAGCGACGATGCAAATCGATGCGAAATGTGTCCAGCGCCCAAAACGCCCCAACGAACCTCACGCAAATCATCACATGAATCCCGATGGCCCACGACAGCCCCCTTCAGTTGCGGTGAAATAGTTCCTGTTTAAGCCCTATTCTGCCGCAAGCAGGAACTATTCCACCGCAAGTTATAAAAGGGTCACGAGGAGCGCGTTTTGCCGAAGGCCTTAAGCACCGCCGTCACGGGGCCAGGCTGAAAACGGCGGCGTACGTCGTCCAAGCGCCCGGGGATATCGATGTGCTGCGGGCAATGCCGCGCGCATTTGCCGCACTTGACGCAATTGCTCACCAGCTTGGGCTCGTTCGTCCGCACCGCGCTCGCCGTAAAGTATTGAGACAGCCCCGTAAACCAGCTGTGCGCATAGCTTGCGTTGTAGGCAGCAAAACACCCAGGGATATTGATGCCTTTAGGACACGGCATGCAATAGCCGCATCCCGTGCAGGGCACGCGATTCGATTTTTCAAACTCCCTCAGCACGCGTGCGATGGCATCGAGCTGAGCAGCCGTCATCGAATCCGGCAGGGCCCGATCGGCCAACGCCGCGTTCTCATCCACTTGCGCGGTATCGGTCATACCCGAAAGCAGCATCGTCACCTGAGGATGGTTCCACACCCACGAAAGCCCCCAGGCGGCCGGAGTGCGCAAATGCGGGTCACAGGCGCCATCGAGCACAGCGCGTGCCCGCGGCGGCAGTTTGCCCGCTAGACGACCGCCCAGCAGTGGCTCCATCACAAACACCGCAAGACCGCGCTCCGCAGCCGCCATGAGTCCTGCCGTTCCCGCTTGGTAACGCTCGCCGGCATAGTTGTACTGGATCTGGCAAAAATCCCAGTCATATGCGTCAAGCACCGTCAGGAAATCCGCCGCGCTGCCGTGATACGAAAAACCAATCTGGCGAATGCGCCCCGCCGCCTTTTGACGCGCGATCCAGTCCTCGATGCCCAACGCCACTACACGTTCCCACTGGGCGGGCGAGGTGATGTTGTGCATGAGGTAATAGTCGATATGGTCGGTTCGCAGGCGGCGCAGTTGTTCGTCGAAAAAACGGTCGAAATCCTCCGCGCACTTGCACGAAGTATGCGGCAGCTTAGTCGCCAGCAACACACGGTCGCGCAGCCCCAAGCGCTCAAGTGAGGCACCCACGCACGCCTCGTTACCGGAATAGAGATATGCAGTATCCAGATAATTAATCCCCTGATCAACCGCACGGGAAATGATGGCATCGGCTGTCTTCGCATCCGGACGTCCCGGCGCACCGGGAAATCTCATGCAGCCCAGCCCCAACGCCGAGATACGGTTACCGCTTTTGGGGTCAACGCGATATTGCACGGCCCCTCCCTTCGCCATCAGCGCCCCGGCAAGGCGAAACACAATGGTCACGCGGCCGAAACATCGTGGAATCGCAATCGAGAACGTATCGTAACGCAGCAGAAATCGAGCTGTCACGGCACCGCTTTAACATCAGCAAAAAGCCCGATGAAAGGAGGCGAGCGTGACCACACGCGAGGATGCCTACCCCTACCCCGGCGAACAATACATCCTCTCGGTCGACCGTTACCAGATCGAGGTCATGGACCATCTGGACGAGCTTCCCGCCACGGGCGCCGTCATCTTCTGCACCTTCCCTAAGGTCCGCGATGGTGTCGGATACCCCGCACGCGTTTTTGCAGTCTGCCCCGCGGCATAAGTTCCCATGCGTTTGTTCTTCTAAATTCCGCCTCCTGTGCACGCCACATGCTCCAGCGGCATACAATCCACCAGGCGCCCCTCATGCGGGCGCCTTTTAGTGGGGAGATGATTCACATGCAGATCAACAAGGTCGCCTTTATCGGCAAGGGCGGCGTCGGCCTGCTCTACGGCAGCATGATTGCCACGGCCCTCGGCAATGACGCCGTCGAATACGTTATGGATGACGCCCGTTTTGAGCGTCACGTGGGCGATGCGCTCACCGTCAACGGCAAGCCCTGTGCGCTCAAGTCCATCCGCGCCAGTGAGGCAACGCCCGCCGATCTGGTCATTCTCACGGTCAAGACGACGGGACTCAACCAAGCGCTCAAGACTATGGAACGCGTCGTGGGGCCCAACACGCTCATCGCCTCGCTGTGCAACGGCATTACGAGCGAGCAAAAGATTGCCGAGCGCTTTGGCTGGAAGCATACCGTTCTTGGTATTTGCCAAGGCATGGATGCCGTGTTCCTCGACGGCGCGCTCACCTTTACCAATGCGGGCGAGATTCGCTTTGGCGCGGCAGCAGGCACCGAGCCCGCAACCGTCAGCGCCATCGACGAGCTCTACACACGCTGCGGCATCGCCCATACCGTCGAGAGCGACATTGCGCACCGCATGTGGGCCAAACTCATGCTCAACGACGGCATCAACCAGACCTGTATGGCCTACGGCGGGACCTACGGAAGCGCCACGGAGCCGGGCTCCGAGCAGCGTCGCTGCTTTGTTTCCGCCATGCGCGAAACGCTTGCGGTTGCCAACGCCGAGGGCATTGAGCTGACCGAGGCAGACCTGACGCAGATGGTGCACCTCATCGAGGGAATCGACCCCGTCGGTATGCCCTCGATGGCGCAGGACCGCATCGCACAACGAAAAACCGAAGTCGAGGAGTTCGCTGGCACCATTTGCCGCCTAGCTACCAAACACGATATCCAAGTGCCGCAAAACGATTGGCTCTACCAGAGGATTCGCGAAATAGAAAGCAGCTGGTAGCCTCGGCCGCATCGCGATGTGCGCAATACAAGCAGACAGGCCTTCGCGAGGATTCCGTCATTCGCGAAGGCCTGTTGCATTTAGCTCGAGGCTAAAACTGAGGCTTATTTTGCGATTCCGGAACCTCGTCCTCGTCATCGCGGCAAAGCAGCACGCCGGCGCTTCCCAGCAGCGCCGCTGCAATCAAGGCGCCCACAATCACAGGAGCGGCGCCCGTATCGGACTGCAAGCCGGCAGTTAGCGCCGCCGTCGGACCAAGGCATCCGATCAAAAGGGCAACGACGGCAATAGCGACATCTCGAGCGTTCATGGAACCACTTCCTCCACGAGAAAGACTTTGTTTCTCGTGACTTAGTGTGCCCCGTGCCCATATGCGCGGCGTACTGCCACGGTAAGCGCTCTGTTAACTCAAACGCATACATAGAACGGGCGTCCTTACGTTGCCCTAAAGCTCGGTATAGACGCCCGTCCGCCAAATATCCGTGATGCAGAAAAACTACCAGCCAGTGTAGTAGTCGGTGGTTCCGGCTGCGCAGCCGGAGTCATAGACCTTGCACTCGCCCTTGGAACCGGTAAACGTGGAGCCCTGAGCCTTATCGCCCGCGGCCACGACGTAGTAACCATCAGAATCGCGCCAAAAGCCCTCGGAATCCTGCGTCCATTCGCCCGTGCGGTGGTGATACAACACGTTGCTGCTGTAATAAGTCTCGCGGCGGCCATTATAGTTATTGACGCCGCTCGAACGCGTCAGGCCCGAGCCGTTCGCGTAATACGCAGCAGACGCGTAAGACGAGCCGGAGCCGGCATTGTAATACGAAACCTGAACGGCCTCAGCAGCCTCGGCTTTGGCCGCGGCAGCCTCGAGCGCCTCGCGCTTGGCATCCTCAAGCGTAGAGCGAAGCTCGTCGAGCTCGGTCGACTTGGCGTCGACCTCCCCCATCGTCAGCAGGCTACCCGCACCGTCGATGCATTCTTGAAGCACGGCGCGCTCGTCATCGGTGGCATAGTCGCCATACATGTTCATGATAATTTGAGCGCGAACTTCCAAAGAGTCGCGCTTGGCCCCCATGGAGGCGTTCCACTCCTGCATAGAGCCAAAACCGTCGCCGCGATAATTGACGGGCTGCATCAACGTGGTCTCGGAGGGCGCGGACCCAACCGCGTCGGACAGCGTCGCCGCGTGGGCCTCGGTTACGCCGGCACCCACCAAAAGCGCCACGGCAAGCGTGGCAGAAAGGGCGGCGGCCTTCGGTTTTCGTGAATCGATCCTCATGTAGCTGGAAACCTCCGTAGTGCGTTTTTGCTGCGTTTGAGCTGTGTGTGATTCGATCGCGCTGCATAGTACCCCGAGCAAATCGCGACCTGCGGTTTTACTCAAAAGGCGCACGTCAATTGCGTAAAACTCACATCCTCTCAACAGGAGTTTTCCACAACTCGAATGCATAAAGCATGCCAAAAACCCTGTTTTTGCACCCTCTCTATGCAAAAAAGGCGCCTGTGCGACCATTGTTCGCACAGGCGCCTTGAGCAGGCATTTTATGCAGTTATACCTATCGAGTCGCAAGGGGTCCTTGCACAAGTCGCCCTACTCGTCCAGTGCGGCAAAGGCCTGCTTCAGATCCCAAATGATATCCTCGGCGTTCTCAGTACCGATGGAAAGACGAATCGTGGAGGGCGTGATGTTCTGCTCGGCGAGCTCCTCGGCAGAGAGCTGGGAGTGCGTGGTGGTAGCCGGGTGTACGACGAGCGACTTGACGTCGGCCACGTTGGCGAGCAGCGAGAACACCTGCAGATGATCGATGAACTTCCAAGCTGCCTCCTGGCCACCCTTAATCTCAAAGGTAAAGATCGAGGCACCGCCACGGGGGAAGTACTTCTGATAGAGCTCGTGATCGGGGTGCTCAGGCAGGCTCGGGTGGTTCACCTTGGCGACGTGGCTGTCACCAGCCAGGAACTCAGCGACCTTCTTGGTGTTCTCGACATGACGGTCAACGCGCAGCGACAGAGTCTCGGTGCCCTGGAGCAGGACCCAGGCGTTGAACGGGCTGATGCAGGCGCCCTCGTCACGCAGCAGGATAGCGCGGACATAGGTTGCGAAGGCGGCGGGACCGGCAGCCTCGGCAAACGAAACACCGTGGTAGGAGGGGTTGGGCTCAGCGATCTGGGCGTACTTTCCGCTCGCCTTCCAATCGAAGTTACCGCCGTCTACGATTACACCGCCCAGCGAGGTGCCGTGACCACCGATAAACTTGGTCGCGGAGTGAACGACAATGTTGGCACCATGCTCCAGCGGACGGAACAGATACGGGGTGCCGAAGGTGTTGTCGACGACAACCGGCAGACCGTGCTTCTTGGCGATTTCGGAGATGGCGTCGATGTTGGGGATGTCGGAGTTGGGGTTGCCGAGCGTCTCGAGATAGATGACCGTGGTGTTGTCCTTGATGGCGCCCTCAACCTCTTCCAGGTTATGGGCATCGACAAACGTGGTCTCGACGCCAAACTGGGAGAGCGTATGCTCCAGCAGGTTGTAGGAGCCACCGTAGATGGTCTTCTGAGCCACCACGTGGTCACCGGCCTGGGCAAGAGCCTGCAGGGTATAGGTGATGGCAGCGGCGCCAGAGGCGACGGCGAGGCCAGCAACGCCGCCCTCGAGTGCGGCGATACGGTCCTCGAAGACGCCCTGGGTAGAGTTGGTCAGACGGCCGTAAATGTTACCGGCGTCGGCAAGACCAAAGCGGTCGGCGGCGTGCTGGGAGTTGCGGAACACATAGCTCGTGGTCTGGTAGATAGGCACGGCGCGGGAATCGGATGCGGGATCGGCGCTCTCCTGGCCAACATGAAGCTGCAGGGTGTCGAAACCAAAGGTGTGCTCGGGGTTGTTGATGAACTGGCTCATGATGAACTCCTTGATCGGACGAAAGTAAATAAAAAGAGAGAAGTAAGTCGCTGTCTCCTGATCACGCCAACGGGCGCAAACAGGAGCCCGGCATTCGTCTTGGTAAGCAATTCATATGCGGGCCTCCTTTCGCATCCCGGTTCCGTGGTTGGCTTAATTACCTACCGCCTTTGTGTGTTTTGAATAGTACGAGCGTTGTTTCCCTCAGTCAATCACTTAAAAGCGCTAACCTGTTATCTGTTTTATAGATAACTATCGAAAGGACGGGCGCCGATGACCCTTCAGCAGCTTCGTTTTCTGATCGCCGTGGCAGAGTCCGGCTCAATCAACGCCGCAGCTCAGCGCCTCTATACCGCTCAGTCCAACATCTCAAACGCCGTCAAAAGCCTCGAACAGGAACTCCATCTGGAGATCTTTACGCGCTCCAGCCGCGGCGTCACGCTCACCAACGACGGTACCGAGCTCTTAGGCTATGCGCGCCAGGTCGTGGAGCAGGCCGATATCCTCGAGGCCCGCTACGAGGACGGCGGCACACCCCAGGCGCGCCTTGCCGTCTCGGCCCAGCACTACGCTTTTTCGGTCGAGGCCTTTGTCAACGTGGTCGAGCGCTGCCGCGACAGTAAGTTTGAGTTCATCATGCGCGAGACCACCACCTCGCAGATCATCGACGACGTCCGCGCATTTCGCAGCGATATCGGCATTCTGTACCTGGATGACTTTAACGCCCGCGTTCTGCAGAAGGCCTTCGCCGATGCCCGCGCAAGCTTCCATCCCCTCTTCGACGCGACGGTCCACGTCTTCGTTAGCGAACGCCACCCGCTCGCACGCCACCCTCAGCTGTCCCTTGCCGACCTCACGCCCTATACGCGCTACAGCTTTGAGCAGGGAACCTCAAACTCCTTCTATTACGCCGAGGAACCTTTTAGCTATATCCCTTGCGACCGCAACATACGAATCTCGGACCGCGGGACGCTCACCAACCTACTTATCACGTCGAACGGTTACACCCTGTCGACCGGTGTCCTCTCCAATGAAATGCAGTGGGGTATGGCATCAATCCCGTTAGCAGACGCCCCAACGATGCACGTAGGCTATATCATGCACGACGAGCGCAAGCCCTCTCCCCTCCTGCAGCAATACCTCGACGAGCTCAACCGCATCATCCATGCCGACCAGCTGTCGGAAGACGGGGTAGAAATCGTAGATTGCTAGCCCGCGGCGGGCATGGCGCTACAATGGTCACTCACACGAAGCGTACCCAACGAAAGGAACCATGTGAAGGTCATCATCTATACCGACGGCTCGGCTCGATCCAATCCGGGACGCGGCGGCTACGGCGCCGTGCTCAAATACACCAACCCCGCCGGCAAGACCTTCACCTCCGAGCTTTCGCGTGGCTACGCCAAGACCACTAACAACCGCATGGAGCTCATGGCGGTCATCGTGGCGCTCGAGGCACTCAACCGCCCCTGCGAGGTCGAGGTCCATTCCGATTCGCAGTACGTCGTCAACGCCTTCAACAAACACTGGATCGACGGCTGGAAAAAGCGCGGGTGGAAAACTGCCAACAAGCAGCCCGTTAAGAACCGCGACCTGTGGGAGCGCCTGCTTGCCGCAAAGAGCAAGCATAAGGTGGAGTTCATCTGGGTTAAGGGGCATGCCGGCCACGAGCTCAATGAGCGCTGCGACGAGCTCGCCACCACCGCGGCCGACGGGGCCAACCTCGATATCGACACCGGGTTTAACGAGAGCGACCTGTAACGGCGTTTTCGCACGCTATTTCCTGCCCCCTCGCGCTACACTCATCCTGTAAACCGAACGGCACGAGGGGGATACATGCTGCGTATAGCAACCATCGGCACATCCATGATCACCGACGACTTTATCCAAGTCGTCAATGCCAACGACCAGACTGTATTCGTAGGCACGCTCTCGCGCAATGCCGAGCGCGGCGCCGCGTTTACCGCCGAGCACGGCGGCGAACGCAATTTCACCGCACTCGACGAGCTCGCGTCCGCCGACGACGTCGACGCCGTCTACATCGGCAGCCCCAACGCGCTCCATCACGAGCAGGCGCTCGCCTGCATCGCCGGTGGCAAGCATGTCATCGTCGAGAAGCCCTTCTGTGCCACCGAAGCGCAGGCGCTGGAAGTCTTCCGCGCTGCCGAGGCAGCAGGTGTCGTGGCCCTCGAGGCCATGCGTCCCCTCCACGATCCCGCCTTCCACGCCATCGAGGATGCCCTGGGCGAGATCGCCCCCATCCGCCGCGCCTCATTGCGCTTTGGCAAGTATTCTTCGCGCTACAACGAAGTTCTCGCGGGGCGCGCCACCAATATCTTCGACTGCAATATGGCATCGGGTTCCCTCATGGACATTGGCGTCTACGCCGTCGAGCCCATGGTCGAGATTTTCGGCATGCCCTCCGGCCTTACGAGCATGACTACTCTGCTCGACCCCACCACGCGACAGCTCACGCACGGCCCCATCGATGGCTGCGGTTCCATCCTCGCCAGCTACGGCGGTGGCCGTATCTCCGTCGAGCTCGCGCACTCCAAAATTACGAATGACCTGCTGCCCTCGCAGATCGAAGGCGAGCGTGGCACTATCCAGATTGACCATCTGTCCACGCCCCGCAACGTCCGCATCGACTATCGCGGCGACGTCGTACGCGGCTCGGCGACCGAGGCACCGCGCGAACAGGGCGACAACGGCCGCGCGCTCGACCTGCCCAAATCAAGCAACACTATGGAATACGAACTCACGGACTTTATCACCGCCATCGGTGGCATCGATAACGTTAAGGAAGAAATCTGGGAGACCCCGGCGGGACGCCACGAGCTCGGCCACTACCGCGATGTCACGCTCGTCTCACTGCGCATCATGGATGCCGTGCGTCAGCAGGCCGGCATAACCTTCCCGGCCGACGCAGGCAAGCAGGCATAGCGATGGGCCTCTTCGATACGTTCTTCTCCAGCGTCACCGGCGGCAGTCGAGAGCCTCAAAAACCATCAAACGTCGAGCTCGAGCTGCGCCGCAGGCTTACCGTACTCGCAAGCGACGAGGCCACTCAAGACACTCCCCTGCGCTATTTCCTGCGCTGGACGGGGCAAGTCCAAGGCGTTGGTTTTCGCTTTACCAACACCAACCTCGCGTAGGCACGCGCACTCACCGGCTGGGTGCGTAACATGGAAGACGGCTCAGTCGAGATGGAGATACAGGGAGCTCCGGCAAGCATCCTATCTCATCTCGAGGCGCTTCATGCCTCCTACAAGCGCATGGGAACGCGTTTTTGCCTCGTAGACGCCCAGGTCCGAGCCCCACTTGCCAATGAAGACGGTTTCAGTCCTCATTATTAGTATTGTGTGCTAAATACGGTATCATTTACCTACGACCGTTGATAGAAAAGAGGCGAGGCGCATGGCGGTGCAAAGAAGGAATACCAGGCAGCGAAAGCTGGTTCTTGACGCCGTACGCCAAAGCTATAACCATCCCACCGCCGACGAAATCTACAACGTCGTGCACGCGCAGGATGACAAAATCAGCCGCGGTACGGTCTACCGCAATCTCAATCTCTTGGCCGACGCCGGGGAGATTCTCTCCATCAAGACGCCGGGCGGCAGCCGCTTCGATCGCACGATCGAGCCGCATGCGCATATCATCTGCACCTCGTGCAGCCGCGTCATCGATGTGCCGCTCCCCTTCGATGCCCAGCTCGACGCCAAGGCGTCCGAGCAAATCGGCTGGAACGTCACCTCGCACTACACCATCTTCGAGGGTCTCTGCCCCAACTGTAGGTAGATTTTGGGACATGCCTACTCGGCAAGCAGGCGACGCAATTCTTCTTCGACCGTGCGCACGTAACGGACGCGGTCGTTGATGCCGCTCATAGAGGGATTGCAGCTCTCCATTAGACAAGGATGACCCACTACGTTGAGCATGTCGCGGTCGTTTTCGTTATCGCCAAACGCCATCATCTCATCGGGCGAAATACCCAGGGCACGACCGTAATCGGCAAGCGCGGAGCCCTTGCCCGAATCAAAGCCGATAAAGTCCGTCCATTCGGTTCCCGACGTCATCACGTCGACCCGGTCGCTAAAAAGGCGCTCAAAATGCTCCAGCGCCGCCGGCTGATCCACCTCGGGCGTCTGGAAGGCAATCTTAATGACGTCCTCGTCGATGTCCTCGGGACGGTCGACCACCGCCACATCGCAGTGGACCTCATAGCGCAAATGGTCGACGAACGCATCGTTGCCGCTCATGGTGTAGAGGTGCCCCTCACACGAAAGGGTCACGTCGGCATGGGGATACGCAACCACGGCATTCGCGATATCCATAGCAAGGCCACGCTCCATGGAACGCTTGACAACGGCACGCCCCTCGCTCATGACCAGAGCTCCGTTTTCGCATACATAGGCGAGCTCATCGGCCACCGGGGTAAACAGGTGGCGCAAGCTCGCATATTGACGACCACTCGCCGGCATAAACACGATACCGCGACGATGCAGCTCATCGATAAGCTCAAAGGCCTCAGGGCGCGGCTCGCGCTCCCCCGGATGCAGCAACGTGCCATCCAAATCGCATGCAATCAGCTTGATTCCCTCAAGACCCATACGCTTCCCCAAAGCCTCCTATCAACAGCAAGACGGACCTTGAATGGCAATCCCTCAAAGCCCGTCTTGCGCATACGCGCGCTTAGCCGCGCGTCTTTTTTACGATGGTAAAGTCGGGAGCCATGCTCACGACGACCTCCGCCGCACTCGACGCAAAGCGCCGGTCCGCATCGAGTTCACGGGTAACCACCGTGAGCCGAACACCCTCGACACCCCGGAGCATGCGGCCCAAAACAGGCTGCACCGGCGTATACATGCGCACGGTATGGTCGTCCGAGTCGCCCCAGAAGAGCGGCGCATGCATGTTGCCGATCTCCCAGCACGCATGCGCGAGCGCAATCGGATCCATGCGGTCGACTTCGACCAAATAAACCTCGGCACTGCGCAGACGCACGACAACCGCCACGGGCACCACGCCCGAACGGTCAATGGCGAGCACGTCGCCATCGGCAAGACGACCGCCGTCGGCAGCATCCAGCCGAACATCGACCGTGCGCCCCAGCTCCGTCACGCCCACAAACGCGCATACATCAGCCTGGTCCCAATCGAGCAGTAGCTCATCGACCTCAAAGACACCGCCCAGCTCCCGGCGAAGCAAAAGCTCATAGGACGGGTCGTTGAGATTTCCGAGGCACGCTGTCGAAACCAGATTCGCAGGCATAGCCTAGTCCTCGACCTCGACGAGCTCGATATCAAAGTTAAGGTCCTTGCCGGCCAGCTCGTGGTTGGCGTCGAGCGTCACGGCCTCGGACGTCACGTCGATGACAACAGCAGGGACAGGCATGCCGCTCGGCGTGGACAGGAAGAGCTTCATGCCCTTCTCGATCTGCTCGATGTTGGGAACCTGCTCGGCCGGGAAGGTAATAACCATCTCGGGATTGTGCTCACCGTAGGCATCGGCAGCAGGAATGTGTACAGACTTCTTCTCGCCCACCTGCATATCGATAACGGCGGCATCGAAACCCTTGATCATCTGACCGGCACCGCAGGTGAACTCCAGCGGCTCGCCGCGATCATAGGAGCTATCGAACTGCGTGCCGTCGTCGAGCGTGCCACGATAATGGGTCTTAACCTTCTTGCCCTGGTTGGACATGCTAACCTCCGTAATAAGGGCGGCGCACAACGCGGGCCGCCATGAACATATGGCGCTAACTATACCCTAGTCATACAATTCAATGACAGTTTGCAAAGAAACGCTGCAACCGGAGGAACCATGGCATACCCCGTATTTGACCTACACTGCGACACCGCCGACCGCATCGGCTGGGCCACGCTTGATCTCGACCTGCGCTTTACCGCCGGCACCGACGGTTATTTCCCCGGCGACGAGACACATCCGCAGGATTTCGACCTCATCGAGGGCAACGCCTGCGCCATCTCGCTCGCAAAGATCGGCAACACGCCGTGGGCACAGTGCTTCGCCACGTTTGTCCCCGACGAGATTCCCACCGCCCACGCCGCGCGCTTCCAGGCGCAAATCATGGCACACATGAGCGGCCAGGCCATGCTCAACCACGACCGCATGGTCAACGTACGCAGCACCGCTGACATTCGCCCTGCACTCAAAGACGGCAAGGTCGCTTGCATCCACACCATCGAAAACGCCACGTTCTTTGCCGAGGACCCCGCGCTGATCGAGGTGCTCAAGAGCTTGGGCGTACTCATGTCATCACTCAGCTGGAACGCGCAGGGACCGCTCGCGAGCGGACACGATACCCGCGCCGGCCTCACCGCCGCCGGCATCGAGGCGCTTACGCAGATGGAGCACGCCGGCATGGTACTCGACGTCTCCCACCTCAACGATGAGTGCTTTGACGAGGTTGTCGCCCACGCCACGCGTCCCTTCGTCGCCAGCCACTCCAACTCCCGTGCGGTTTGCGGCGTCAAGCGCAACCTCACCGACGACCAGTTCCGCACCATTCGCGACATGGGCGGTATCGTCGGCCTCAACTACTGCAGCGAGTTCCTTTCCAACGACGCAACCGACAAGACCGCCGCAGACGTCACCTTCGACCAGCTGGCGGCACATATCGAGCACTGGCTCGACCTGGACGGCGAGGACGTCATCGCGCTCGGCGGCGACTGGGACGGCGCCAAGGTACCCGACTTCCTCTCCGATGCCAGCAAGATGCCCGAATTCCAGAACATGCTCTCCAAGCACTTTGGCAAGACCGTGATGCAAAAACTCTGCAGCGATAACGCCCTTGCCTTCTTTGAGCGTTATTAATTTCACATCCCTTGAGCGGGCCGGCATGCCGAGCGATCGACATGCCGGCCCGTCCCCAATCTGAAGGATAACTTTTGACGCAGCAATTTACGATTTCCGTACCCCGACCGGATGAGATGCCCATCCCCGTCGTCGTTACCAAAAAGCGCGTCAAGAACTTCAACCTGCGCGTCACATCGAGCGGTGAGGTCCACGCCAGCGCACCGCTCGACGCCAGCCGCGAGCGTATCGAAGCGTTTGTAAAGCGCAACAGCGCCTGGATTATCAACCGACTTGCCCAGCGCGAGCAACGTCAGACGACGGCACAGGAGCCGCTCAGCCCCTCGTCCATCATTGCGCTTTGGGGCAAGCCCATTACGGTACAGGACGCACTCGACCACAACTTTGCATCACCCGCACCGCGACCCAAGCAGGCTACCTTCGCAAGTTTTATGGGTACCGACGAATCGGACGAAGGCCCACAGGCCAAGCGGCGCGCAATCCTAGACGGTCTAACGTCCGACGAGCTCCAAGTCCATATCGACCAGCTCTATACGTCCGAGGTCACATCGGCGCTACGCGATATTGTGCACGCATACGAAATCGCAATGGGTGTCGCCGTTTCCCGCGTTTCCGTACGCAGCATGAAAACGCGCTGGGGCTCGTGCACGCCCAAAACCGGCGCCATTCGCATCGCACGCGAGCTTGCCACCTACCCCGTCGAATGCCTCGACATGGTTGTCGCCCACGAGCTCGTCCACTTGCTCGAGCCAAGCCACAATCAGCGGTTCCACGCCCTGCTCGACACGTACTGCCCTAACAATAGAGCTCTGTCGCAGCGACTCAAAAAACCGCCCGCCAACGAGCTCTAGCGTCGGCTAGCGCACGCGCTCGATCTCGACGCCACAGCTTGCCAGGGGAAGACCGACGGGCGCCCAAGGCTTATCGAGCTTAACACGCACGCCAAGCAGCAAGGGGTAACGACGTAGCAGCATCTGGGACACACCCTCGGCTGCAGCCTCGATGAGCTTAAACGTATGCTCGCGCAAATAGCCATCGACATCGTGGCACACCGAGCCGTAATCAATAGAGGCATCCAGGTTATCGTGCTCCCCCGCCGCGCGCAGGTCGGCATAGAGTACCAAGGACACGACAAACTTCTGCCCCAGGGCGTTCTCCTCGGGATACACGCCGTGGTTGGCAAAGACCTCGAGACCGTCGATAGTAATGCGGTCGGCATGGCGCAGGTCGTCATAGCTCACATGGGGTACCGCCGTAGCAGCAGAAATGTCGCCCCTGCCACGACGGGCAAGCTCGGCACCCTCGGTCTTGGTTGCATTCTCGGGCAGCTTTTTGTTAGTCATCGCGATCGTCTCCTTCGTTTAGAACCCCGACCGCGCACACCAACTACACGCGAATCGACAGGTTCTTTTTATCATCGCTCCAGTTGCAGGCATTGCGCGCAGGGCATGCAAAGCAGGCGCGCGACGCTTTGTCGGCTGCATAAAGCAGACGCTCAAGCGGCTGGCTGTTCACGCGCAGCTTTCGATGGCCCAGGATGGCCGTCTTAATGGCTGCGGCATCTGCCGGCTCAAACGCCACGTCTTCGGGCATGCCGCCGAGAATCGCATCAGCGACGCGCTCGCTTGCAACATCATGGGATATACCCGATTCATACTGTTCATCTTTGCCGATATCGTGAAGAAGTGCCGTGGCATAGATGACCTCGCGGTCAAATTCGAGTTGCTCCTCAAGATTCTTAATCCACATAATGCGCGCGACATCCAGCAGATGGTCAATACCGTGGCGGCAAAAGATGCGCCCCGATTCCAACTGAGCAATGTTGCCCAGGTGCCGCCGGAACAGCCCGTTGGCACAGATGTAATCAATGCGAGGCATGGCACCAAAGGGGGTCAGGCCCGAAGCCATAAAGCCGCGACGCGGCGTTCCCCCATCGGTCTTCGATGCAAAGTCGTTGACGACTCTCATGGTTAGCGACCCAGCATCCTAAAGAATCGCTCCTCGAGCGACGGATCGGTCTCAAAGACACCGCGACGAGCAAGCGTTACGGTCTTGGTACCGGGCTTTTGCACGCCGCGCATGGTCATGCACATATGCTCGGCTTCCATCAGTACGATCGCTCCTTGGGGAGCAAGATAATCCATGAGGGCATCGGCAACCTGTGCACACAGCTGCTCCTGCAGCTGCAGACGACGGGCATAGACCTCAACCGTGCGGGCAAGCTTAGACAGACCCGCCACGCGGCCGTTAGGGATATAGCCAATGGCAGCCTTGCCGTAAAACGGCAGCAGATGATGCTCGCACAGCGAGTAAAACGTAATGTCGCGCTCGATAACCAAATCGTTCGAAGCGACGGCAAAGGTTTTGGACAGGTGCTCCTCGGCGCTCTGATCCATGCCGCCGGCAATCTCGCCATACATACGGGCGACGCGTGCCGGCGTCTCCAGCAGGCCCTCACGAGTTGGGTCCTCGCCTATGCCCTCAAGCAACAGCTTTATTGCGGTCTCAACTTTTTCCTGATCGACCATCTGGGCCTCACTCTTCCGATTTTACGTTCGCGCTATGGTACCACGCCCTCCGGCATCGGCCGCCAGCTACATAGTATGGGTCGAATAGACCGGATCGTCTCGCCAAAGCTCCACAGCATCGCAAAGCGCAACGCCCTCACGCGCGGCACGAGCGCGCGTGGCGTTCATGTCGATCACGCGCTGATTACTCGAGCCCCTAAAACGCAACGAAATATCGTACAAGTCTTGAACGAACGGACCGTCCACCAACATGTCGAGGCAGGCAAGGATACGGTCCGTCACCTCGGTATGATGACGACCGTCCGGCATAAGTTCCTCGAGCACGTCACCGGTAAAGCACCAAATGGTCTTCCCCGACTCCACAGGGTAGGCCGCACGCACGCGTTCGATAAAGTCAACGAGACCCGCCTGGTTCTCGGGTTCCATGGGCTCGCCACCCAGAATCGTCAGGCCATCAATAAAGGGATGGTCGAGACTCTCGATAATCTTGTCCTCGACGGCACGGTCGAACGGTTCACCCGCGGCAAAGTCCCACGCGACGGAGTTAAAGCAATTCTTGCACCCACGACGGCACCCACTCACAAACAGAGAAGTACGAACACCTTCCCCATTAGCAATGTCGAAATACTTAATGTTCGCGTAGTTCATAGGTAACTCTCCTGGGAGGCCGGGACATATCATCCCGTCCTCAAACATTCTCGGCCTGCGGCCTGCGAAACTGCGGGCGGGACGATATGCCCCGGCCTCATGCAAAGGGTAACTCAATGAACGAAGCGAACATCGAGTATAGGGTTCGAGGTCCAATAAAAGCTTTGTTGCAGCTCAACCGACTCCGCAAGCAAACCGTTGTTGCAAGTCAACTCATTTCCGCTAAGAACTTCGAGGAGTGAGCAGACCGCATGCTGCATCTCAACTACGTCAACTTGGCTGCCCCGTAGCGAGGCCCCGGACCTTTGCTCGATATGAGTTCCGCACGAACAGGAGGCGCCAGTGGCGCCTCCGTCGTGAGCCAAGACTGTCCGAAATAGCGAGTAAAGGTCCGGGGCCTCGCTACGGGGCAGCTTGGGATGGTTATTAGAGATGCAGCACGCGGTCGCGGATCTCCTCGGTTCGACCCTGGTTCCAGAATTGAGTACCGATGTAGCCGCACGTACGACGGGCGACATTCATCTTCTCCTGATCGCGGTTGCCGCAGTTGGGGCACTCCCACACCAGCTTGCCGTCATCCTCGACAATCTTGATCTCGCCATCGTAGCCGCACACCTGGCAGTAATCGCTCTTGGTGTTGAGCTCGGCGTACATGATGTTGTCGTAGATGTACTGCATCACGCGAATGACAGCCTTGAGGTTGTCCTGCATGTTGGGAACCTCGACGTAGGAAATGGCACCGCCCGGCGAAAGCTGCTGGAACATGCCCTCAAACTTGAGCTTATCGAAGGCATCGATCTCCTCGGACACGTGGACGTGATAGCTGTTAGTAATGTAGCCCTTGTCCGTCACGCCCGGGATAATGCCAAAACGGCGCTGCAGGCACTTGGCAAACTTGTAGGTCGTCGACTCCAGCGGCGTGCCGTACAGCGAGAAATCGATGTCGCTTTCGGCCTTCCACTCGGCGCATTTGTCGTTCATGTGCTGCATGACGGCCATGGCAAACGGCGTGCCTTCCTTCTCGGTGTGGCTGTGGCCCGTCATGTACTTGACGCACTCATACAGACCGGCATACCCCAGGCTGATGGTGGAATAGCCGCCCACGAGCAGTTTGTCGATCGTCTCGCCCTTCTTAAGGCGCGCCAGGGCGCCGTACTGCCACAGAATCGGTGCGGCATCCGAAAGCGTGCCCATCAGGCGCTCATGACGGCATAGCAGGGCACGATGGCACAGCTCAAGGCGCTCGTCGAAGATCTTCCAGAACTTGTCCATGTCCTGATGCGAGCTCAGTGCGACATCGGGCAGGTTGATGGTCACAACACCCTGGTTAAAGCGGCCATAGTACTTAGGTTTGGTCGGGTCATAGTTCAGCGCGTTGGCAACATTGTTAAAGCCGTTGCCCGAACGGTCGGGCGTCAGGAAGCTGCGGCAACCCATGCAGGTGTAGCAATCGCCATTGCCGGCGGTCTCACCCTTAGACAGCTTGAGCTCACGCATCTTCTTCTCAGAGATGTAGTCGGGCACCATGCGCTTGGCAGTGCACTTGGCAGCCAGCTGGGTCAGGTAGAAGTACGGGGAATTCTCGTGAACGTTATCGTCCTCGAGCACATAGATAAGCTTGGGGAATGCCGGGGTAATCCACACGCCGGCCTCGTTCTTAACGCCCTCGTAGCGCTGGCGAAGCGTCTCCTCCACGATCATGGCAAGGTCGTGCTTCTCCTGAGGCGTACGGGCCTCGTTAAGATACATAAAGACCGTCACGAACGGTGCCTGGCCATTCGTGGTCATAAGCGTCACGACCTGATACTGAATCGTCTGGACGCCGCGACGGATCTCGTCACGCAGACGGTCCTCAACGACCTCACGGACCTTTTCGGGAGATGCGGAAACGCCGAGCTCCTCAAGCTCGCGAGCAACCTCGCCGCGAATCTTTTGACGGCTCACCTCGACGAACGGGGCGAGATGAGTCAGCGAAATCGACTGGCCGCCGTACTGGGAGGAAGCAACCTGGGCGATGATCTGCGTCGCGATGTTGCAGGCCGTCGAGAAGCTGTGCGGCTTCTCAATCAGCGTACCCGAGATAACAGTACCGTTCTGGAGCATATCCTCCAGGTTCACCAGGTCGCAGTTATGCATGTGCTGGGCAAAGTAGTCCGAATCGTGGAAGTGAATCAGGCCCTCGTTGTGAGCATCCACGATCTCCTGGGGCAGCAGCACGCGCTGCGTCAGGTCCTTGGAAATCTCGCCGGCCATGTAGTCGCGCTGAACGGAGTTGACGGTCGGGTTCTTGTTAGAGTTCTCCTGCTTAACCTCTTCGTTGTTGCATTCGATCAGCGACAGAATCTTGTCGTCGGTCGTGTTCTTTTGGCGCTTTAGGCTCTGAACATAGCGATAGATGATGTAGTGGCGAGCGACCTCGTAGCAGTCGAGACGCATAATCTCGTCCTCGACCAAATCCTGGATCTCCTCGACCGATACGGTGTGACCGGCCTTCTCACATGCCTCGGCGACGTTTTGTGCCGCATAGATCACCTGGCGGTCGGTAAGGCGAGAGCCTTCCTCGACCTCCAAGTTTGCGGCGCGAATCGCATTGACGATCTTATCGATGTCAAAGGTAACCTCGGTGCCGCTGCGCTTGATGATCTTCATCCTCTTGCCTCTTTCGCATCGTAGCCTCATTGCGCTTCAGAGCCAAACGATGCCTGGCAGGGCTTACCCTGTCTTGCGGCGCCGTCGCGCAATCTGTGTTTTCGATAACCATAGACCCTCATGCGGACAATCCTCGCAGCCGATCAAGGGGCTCAAAGATCCATCCAAATGGGGCGAATAAGGTTCTCGCTCTCTGTCCGTCATCTATCATACGACAAAGAGGCATCTATATCCTGTATTCATTTTTTAAGTTAAACACAACATATAGTGTTTCAGCAGGTAAAAGTAATTAGTCAATTTGCAGACGCATTAAAAATGAAGGCCTCTTGGTAGGCTGCTAAAACGTTATCAACTCGACTACCTGCGCGGCAGTTTTGAAACCCCCTCAACCGAGTCGCCGCCAAATAGCACCAAAATCAAGCCGCTCGCGCTAAAAGAATCCAAAAGTTTGTCCTTGACCAACATGTTGCGGTCGTGCCTTGCCGAGCCTCATGCAACCGCGGCACGAATCCTTGAAAGATATGTGTATGCAAGCGGAGAAGATGAGAGTTTCCTCGGATGACTACTGAGAAGCATCCCGGAAGATCAAAAAACTCGAAATTTGGTGACGTATTTGG
>DBGCAP010000009.1:0-14161 GCA_048367555.1 Collinsella sp. | reverse complement strand
CACCGACAACCCGGTGCGCAGGGTCGACAAGATAGGCTCGAAGAAGGGCGGCGAGATGCAGTTCTGGACCAAGGACGAGTACCTGAGGTTCAGCGAGGCGGTCATGGACAAGCCGCTGTCGTTCCACGCCTTCGAGCTGCTGTACTGGACGGGCATACGCTGCGGCGAGCTCCTGGCGCTCACGCCGTCCGACTTCATGCTGGATAGCTCGCGGCTGCGCATCAACAAGTCGTACCAGAGCCTCCACGGCGTGGACACCGTGACCGACCCCAAGACGCCCAAGTCCGTGCGCACGATCGTCATGCCCGCCTTCCTTCGCGACGAGATGGCGGACTTCATCGAGATGCGCGACGACGTCGCCCCCGACGAGCGCCTGTTCGCCGTGACCAAGCACTTCCTGGCCCACGAGATGGAGCGCGGGTGCAAGGCGTCGGGCGTGAAGCGCATCCGCATACACGACATACGCCACAGCCACGTGAGCCTGCTGATCGAGATGGGCTTCTCCGCGCTGGCCATCGCCGAGCGCATGGGCCACGAGGCGGTGGACATCACCTACCGCTACGCGCACCTGTTCCCCACGAAGCAGGACGAGATGGCCGCCGCGCTCGATGGAGCGAGGGGGTAAGCAAGATGCCGTGCGAGAACAGCGCCCGCAAGCGCAGCAAGACGATGGCGTTTCGCTGCACGCCCGAGGAGCACAAGCTCATATGCGAGATGGCAGCCTGGAGCGGCATGAGCAGGCAGGACTACATCATCGCCAAGCTCACCGATACCCAGGTCGAGGTGAGGCCCTCTGTAAGCGTGCAGAAGGCGTTGAAGGACTCGATGGCGGAGTTGTCCAAGGAAGTACGGCTGGCGGCCTCCTACGGCGAGCTGAGCGAGTCCCTGCAGCAGAGGATCGAGCTCGTGATGAGGTTCTTCCTGGCGCTCGGCGAGGGGGTTGAGGCACCAGTGACGGAAGCGCCACCGCAAACCTCGCATTTGGAAGAGCCGACAACATCCGTCATGGATGCGGGCTCCGACACCGCAAGCATCTTCGAGATGGGGCGCATGTAAGGTTTAACGCCAGACCTCCAACGCCTTGTCCGCAAGCCATTCGGCGCGATCGGCGATATCGCCCTCGTCCCAAGACTCCTTCTCCAGGGCGCCGGCCATGGTCGCAAGGCCGGCGGCGCAGAGGGCAAGACCGTCCTTGTATCCCTTTCCCTGCTTCTTGGTGGGCCAATCGGCATCGCGGATGGAGGCGTTGAGCGAATGCGTGATGATGGCGAGGTTGCCGAGCGTGAGGAGCTTCCTGTCCCTTCGCGTGGCAGCCTCATCGTCGAGGGCTCCCCATTTGTTGCGCCACTTCTTGGGCATCATGTGTTCGAGGGTGTACTGGTTGAACCCGAGCAGGGCCGTGCTGCTCATGCCTGGGCGAATGGCGCTTTCCAGCAGATAGAGAACGCCCTTGGACTGAAGGTTGTACAGACACGATTCCTCGAACGCCCTTCGAACCTCGTCATCGCCGGGCATGTACGTCGTCGCCTCTTCGTTTGCTTCAAGAGCCTTCCTCAGCGTCTCCGCGTCCTTCACCTCGTTCAGGATCAGCGAGGTGAACAGCCTGTTGTAGTTCTTCGTGGTCGCCTGAACCAGCGTTCGGCGGACGATGTAGCTCTCAAGCAGGGCGAAGACCTCGGATTCCTCGCCCGAAGACTCCGCGTTCTTGCGAACGTAGAGCACGTACGGGATGAGCGTCGAGTTCTTGAGGCCGAATATCAGCACGTTCAGGCGCTCGACGCCGGGAGCGGAGGGGATGTCCGCGTCGCAGTAGCCGGGGTCGAACGTGGACTCGAACACCTCGGCATACGCCTTCATGCTGTCGAGGATCTCGTCCTTGTCTCCGTTGCAGTACCTGCCGATGAAGTCCTTGTAGGACTGGAAGAGGTTGGACGTGCGCGAATAGAAGAGCTTGTCCTCGGTCGTGACGCCGCGCTTCTTGTCCTGAACCAGGATCTGGAGGAACGCGTCGAAGAACAGGTCGACGAGCGTGCGCTTGATGCGCCCGGTAACGACCTCCTGCTCCCAATACTCCCTCTTCTCCGCCGTGGGTTCGAAGACGTCCTCCCAGCACTCCTTGAACGCCTGCTCGTTCTCGCGGTTGAAGAAGTAGTTCTTGAGGAGCTCCGCCGTCGTCAGGCGCACCCCGAGCGAGTTGATGGTGTCGAATATCTGCTGCTCGTCCTCGCCCTCGGTGAGATCGATGCAGACGAACTGGACGTTCGACTTGATCGTGTTCCTGTCGACCTTCTCTGGGTCGATGTTCTTGAGGAAATAGTTGTAGGCAAGGACGATGGACGAGGAGCCCTCGACAGGCTCGCAGCCCGTGGCGCTGACGACCTTCTCGAAATCCTGCCGGTCGTACTTGCCATGTCTCAAGGCGACTTCGCCGGTCTCCAGGACGAAATCTCGCTCGAACAGCCTATCGGCGTCGATTCTCGCGCAGAGTGCCTTGAAGAAGATGACCATGGTCGTGAGGCGCTGCTGGCCGTCGATGACTGTGCGAACCTCGGACACCTCGGACCAAGTGTTGCCGGAGGAGGCTTGCTTCAGGATGATCGAGCCCAGGAAATAAGGTCGCTTCGAAGCCGTGACGAACTCCATGTCGCCGAGGAAGCGCTCCCATTGCTCTTCTCCCCAGACGTACGCCCTTTGGTAGAAAGGTATTTCGAGCAGGCGCGATCCGTTGAACACGCCGCTTATCGTAGATTTTCCTGCATCCATCCTTAAAGCCCTATCTTTCCTTCGCAGTTGTTACTTATGAGCCAATATCGTCAGTGCGCCGTTCGGCCTCTTAGTATTCCAGGCTCTTGGCATCTTCTCCCAGCAGGCGCTCGAAGACGATACGCAGGTCCTCGTCATCGAGGTAGCCGCCCTCAAGGCAGCCGCGGTCGATGGCGTCGAGCATCGTCTGCTCCTTCTCCTTCAAGCGGTCGTAGATCACGGCGTCGAGGGATAGCTCCCTGCCGTCGCGCATGAACTTCTCGCGCATGAAGTAGTAGCGCGTCTTCTGGTCGTCGGGCAGGCCCAGACGGTGTATGCGGTCCTTTGACTGCAGCAGGTGCACCAAGTTGTAGCTGTACTCGAAATACACCGCGTCGTGGCAGACGCTGTGCAGAGAGACCGACTCGGCAAGCGTCTGCGGGTTGGTCACGAGCACCCTGAAGCGCCCCGCGCGGAAGTCGTCCAGAATCTCGCGTCTCTCTTCCTGTGGCGTGGCGCCGTAGATCGCCTCTGCCGGAATCCCCATGGCGGCGAGGTCGCGGCGGAGGTTGCTGATGCTGCGTACGAAGATGCACCATACTATGACGGGGCGGCCTTCGGCGACGATGCGCTCCACGAGCCGCTCGCACGCCACGAGCTTCGAGCTCGGGCGGCTTCGCTCGATGGCCTCGTAGAACGTCTGCGAGAAGTCGACGTAGTCGATATCCGAGTAGTCATCGCCGACCTGGTCGAGCACGTACTCGAGGTCGCCTGGGTCCACTGCAGAGCAGAGCATCTCGGGGTCGCTCTCGAGCTGCAGGGTGCGTATGATCCTCGCGAGCGCGTTGGGGCAAGACGCGTACAGGACTCGCAGCAATGTGTCCTCATCGGGCGTCGCCTCGACCTCCACGATCTCGTCGGGCTCCGGGCGCGGCACGCCGAGCTCGTCCTTGTTCGTTCGGCAGAAGAAGGGCGCCAGGCTGTCGTTGAGGCTTGCCTGGAGGTCCGCATCGGGCGCGCGGAGCTCGCCCGGCTCGTAGCCGAAGAACGTGTCGTAGTCCTCGGGGTACAGGATGTGCAGCAGGTTGTAGATGTCCTGGTAGGTGTTCGGGATGGGCGTTCCCGTAAGGGCGATCACGAACTTCGCGCCGTCGGCCGCCTCGAGCGCGGCTTCCGCGCGCCTGCCGCCGATGGCCTTCACCCGGTGCACCTCGTCGAAGACGAGCAGGGTCTGGTCGGGGATGATGGCATGCAGCTCCCGCACGTAGCCCGAGAGCGACTCGTAGTTGAACGTGAACAGGTTGCACGCGCCGCTGTCGAGCGACAGCGCGTTGCGCCTGCGCTCGGTCGACATCGCCGCTATGGCGGGGTCTCCCAGCGAGAAGCAGCTCAAAGGCAGCTTATCCCCGAAGGTGGCGACCCACTCCTTCTCCCACGACTCGAAGCCGTTCTTGGGGCAAACCACCACGATGCGGCGCGCGAGCCCCAAATGGCGAAGGTAGGCGAACACGCCGAGCACCGTCGCGGTCTTGCCGGCGCCGGGCACCGAGAAGTCGGCCGCGCGCCCAACCGTCGCCATGAAGAAGGCGTCGAGCATCTGCCGGTCGCGCAGGGGACGCACCATCGAGGCGTTCACTACGTCGCGGAACTCCCGGAAGCGCGGCCCCAGCTGGGGGTCGTCGGCGATGCCCTCGGCGGTCTGCGCCTTGATGGCCAACCCCACCTCGGAGCGCTCGCGGATGTAGGTCTCGCCGGCGTTCACGAAGGCGCCGAAGCTCGGGTCAACCGCGACCTCGACGCCGTGGCCGTCGGCCTCCATGATCGCCTCGAGCATGTCCTGGCACTCGCGAAGGCCCATGCCGCCGTCGAGTAGGATGCGGTCGCGATCGGTGCCGTCGACGGCGCTCGCCGGGTAGTACAGCCAGGCGCGCCATGCGGCCGAGGCCATGAACGAGGCGATGTCTTGCCCCTCGATGCGCAGGTACATGCCGGGGCGCGCCTCGTCGTAGCAGACGACGGCCCTAGGCGCGCTCATCGATCTCACCGATCAGCTCTTCCACCTTGTCGGCGACGGCAACGAGGTTGCGGCGCACCTTCTCGAGCTCGTCGGGTCCCAGCACGTCGAGCATCTCGGGAAGGATCTTCTCGAGCTCGGAGAGGCAGTCGGCGGATTTCTTGGCGGGCGTGTCCATGAGCTTGACGCGGCGCACGGTCTCTCTTGCGCGGTCGCCTGCGCGCTTGAAGCCGTCGACGAGGTTGCCGTCCGAGCGCAGCTCGCTCACCTTCTCGCGCGTGAGGGCGTCGGGACCCATCTTCTCGAGGAGCTCGGACATGGCCTGCAGCTCGGCGGCCTTGAAGTCGGCCTCCGCATCCGTGCCTGCCACGCTGCCGAAGTCTCTCACGTATCGGGTGATGTCGCCCTCGGGCTGCACCACCATGTTGGCGAACATGAGTCGTTTGACAAGCTGTTTGTCGCGCCTGTTGTCGTACTTCTTCAGCACGCGGCTGAACTCGCCCAAGGGGCCATCGACCTTGAGGGCGCGGGCGAGGTGGTACTGCTCGGGGGCCTGGCAGAATTCGAGGAACTCCTCCATGTACTGGGCGCGGTCGACGAGTTTTTTCACCTCCGCCTCGGTCATGCCCGTCGCGTTGCCGTACTCCGCAGGGGTTATGAGGTGGTTCTTAACCACGTCGCGGTATACGCCGACGAGGCGGTCGACGGGATCGTACGCCACCTTCTCCTCTTCGCCGATTTGGATGGCGAGCTCGAGCAGCTTGATGCGCTTGGGGTCGCTGCCTGTGGCGTCGTCGAGGATGGCGGCCTCGAACCAGCCCGCCTCGTTGTTCGCCCGCGCGAGGCGGCGGACGCAGGTCAGGCGTCGGTTGCCGTCGATGACGCGTCCGTCGTTGAGCACGATGCCCGGCCTAAGCTGGCCGCGAAGGGCGATGCTCTTCTCGGTCTTCCTGAGCGCGCCGGGGTTGCTCTCGACGATGAAGTCCTCGATGACGCCGTTGTACTCGTCGCGGCCAAGGGCGAGCAGATCCGCGCCCTGCGCGGAGTTGTACTCGCTTACCCAAGTGGCGATGCGGTCGTTCTGGTCGTTGTAGAACAGCAGATCGCACTTGATGCGGTAGATGTCGAAGTCGCGCGTCACGTTGTCGATGGAGTGCTTCTCCTTGCGACCCGTCGGCAGGACGTTGCCAGTCGCGATCCCTTCCTCAAGCAAGCTCATTTCGTGCCTCCTTCTTCCATGCCTCCATGGATGAGTAATATGCGTCCCCGATGTCGTCGTAGTAGACGTCGGAGTTGTAAATGGTCGTCGTCAGAAGCGGTGCCGGGCACGTGATGCCCAGATCGTTCGCGAGCAGTCTCGGCAGGTCATCGCGCTCGATTCCCTCATGGTGGGCGACGATCCACTCGATGAGGTCGGCTGCGGAAAGCCGCCCCTCGCCTCCGGCGACGAACACCTTGGTTCCGGCGAGCGTGCAGCTGCGCAGGAGCCCTCCCGCGTCGAGCAGTCCCTCGTAGAAGTCGTCGGGCATGTCCAGCCCGTACAGCGGATGCGGAGTGGCGCCGCCCGCGCGCAGGCTCGCCACGGTGAAGGGCTCGCCTTCGGGCGCATCCACGCTCACCGCGGGCGCGTACGACTCGATGTCCGCCATGCGCGCGCCTAGCACGTCGTGCAGCCGCGAGAACGAGATGTAGCTGTCGCCCTCGTAGAGAAGTAAGCGGTGGTCCGAAAGCGCCTGGCGCAGCACCTGGCGGAAGGCGGGGTGCTGCCACACGGCGTTCTCGAAGCCGGCGTCGCCCTTCGCGAAAGACGGATGCTCGGCCAGCAGCCGCGTGAAGTGGTCGTTCGGGGTGCTCCCTTCTCGGAAGAGCAAGCCGCGGTCCTCGTAGTAGCCCGCATCCTCGATGCCGCGGTCGAGCGCTTCGGGCGGATCGTCGGGAAACTCGAAGGCGAAGCGCCGACGCACGAGGCCTTCGTCGCAGATGCGGCCGGCAAGCTCCCGGGCAAGGAAGCCCTCGAGGGTGGGTGCCTCGCGCTCGGTGTCGTGCGCTACGGGCACATCCGCACGGGAGGCCGGGGCGCCCGTCGGGCATTCAGCGACCTCGACGCCAAGCCACTCCGAGAAGCTCACGTCCGCGGGCTCGGCGAACAGGTCGAGCCATATCGCGGCGATGCCTGCGCTGAAGCCGTATTCGCGCTCGTAGGCTTTCGCGGCGACGTTTCTGGGCTCGTCCGCATGGCGCTCGGCGAAGGCGCGCACCTGACGGCGGCGGTCGACCTTGCCGAACCCGACAGAGAGGTGGTCGCCCAGGGTGACGCCCTCGTCTGCGTTCCAGAAGACCTGCTTCAGCTCATCGTAGAGAGCGATGGGCGTGGTGATCCCCACGCGCCTTAGCTCATTGCGCGAGACGCGAAAGACTAGACGGGCGCAAAGTTCGGTATCCTCACGCCGTGCCGCACTCACCGCCGCTCGCGCAGCCTCTGCACGCCCATCCTGTTTGCTGTCGACTACTTCCGCCACGCGCTACGCCTCGCCCAGCTTGGGCCCGAAGACGCGCTCGACGTATGCCTCCAGCGTGCCCTCCTTGGCGAGCTCCGCGGCGTCCGCGAGCTCGAAGTTAGAGTCACATCCTTGGCCGACCTCGTCGTGGAAACCCAGGATGAAGTGGGTGGCAATCTCGTAGATAATCTTGGTGGGCGCGATGCCGAACACCTGATGCTCCAGGATGTGGTCCAAACGCTCGCGGTCGTCCGGGAAGGCGGCCTTCATGCCCTCGCTTCGGTACAGGCGCTTGATGATCTCGGTGATGTAGAGGCCAGACTTCATATACAGGTCGGCGAAGGTGTGGCTCGGGTCATCGAAGCAGCCCGGGTTCTCCTTCTCGAAGAGGTCCACCATCTGAACCACGACGTTGCGCGGCGTGAAGATCTGATTGGTCTTCTGGGGCGGCACGTAGTCGAAGATGTCCTCTGTCTGGGACTCGTCGAAGTAATTGGCCAGGCGTTCGCGCAGCTTGATGAACTCGCTCACGGAGTCGTTGAATACGACCTCGTCGAAGAGGTGCCCAACGAAGCGCTTTACCTCGCCGGTCTCGCCATCGGTGTAGTCGCCGCCATCACGCAAAAAGCGGAACTCATCAACGGTGATGCTCGTGACGTCCTGGAAGACGTCAGCGGGGATCACGGTGTCGAAGTTCGCGAGCGTCGTGCCCTCTTCGCCGTAGGCCATGAGGAACGACGGGATGGTACGCGAGAAGCCGCGCAGATGAGCGCGCACCTTGTCCTCGATGCCCTGCTTCTCGTCCTCTTTCTTCGCCGTCTCCACCTCGCGCACCACGGTCTCGCCGGCGCGTTGCACGAGCTCCTCGCGGGAGTCCTCGAGCTTCTGGGCGAGCGTCTGGAACGCCTCCGCTTTCTGCTCGTCATGGCGCTTGTTCACCTCGGCGCGCTCGGTCTCGCTTGTCGCCGCCTTGAGCTCGTCCTTGCGCGACTGCTCGATGCGGCGCGCCTGAATCTGGTAGTCGCCGACCTGGCGGTTGAGTTGGATGTCGGCGTCCGCCTGGACCTTGCGCTCGATCTGCTGCTGCTGGCGCGGCTTGAGCTCGCTGCCGTAGCTCTCCTTGGCGGCCTGTACCAGAGGCGCGGTCACGCTCTGCTTGAAGGCCTCCTTGAGGTTGTCGAGCATCACCCGATCGTCGTCATCGGCCTCGTGGGCTTTCGCGATGTCGTCCATGTGGCCTGAGAATTCGACGGCGATGTCGCCGTAGACCTTCGGCCCGAAGATGTCCGCAGCCTTGCCTACGACCTGCTCGTCGGGAATCTCCACCTCGCCCTCGTCGTTGATGGAGAGCTCGTCGGCCGTGCCCTCATCGATCTCGACCTTGTTCTTCTCGGCGTTCTGTGCCTTGCCCTGCTCGTAGGGATCGAAGCGCTGGATGATCTCCACGACCTCTGCCGGCGCGCGGAAGACGCTCGCGATGTTCTGGAACAGGAAGTTGCTCATAAAGCCGCGCCTGACCACCTCGCGGGCATGGATGCGCCTCGGCACGCTGAGCACCTGCTCGGCGTCGAGCTCGACCATCTGCCCCTCTTCGTCCTCGCCGTAGACGGGGAAGAAGTTCAGCAACTGACGGATATGGCGCTCGCGCGTTTCGACATCGCCGCCGCCGCGCGCGGTCTCGCCGTACAGGTCGTTGGCGAACTGCTCAAAGATAGTAAGCGTGCGCGCCGGGTCGAAGTCGAAGACGTAGGCGTTCTCCTTGCGCGCGTAGTTGCCGCCGCCCAGGTCGAACAGGCACGGGTTCTGGCTGCGGAAGGCCGCCTGCATGTACAGTGCGGGGCTCGCCATGTTCGAGAGCATGAGCACGGCGGTCCACTCCGGCACGGTCACGCCCGTGGTCAGCTGGCCGACCGAAAGGGTGATGGTCCTGTCGTGGTCCTTGATCGCGCGGCGTACCTTGTCGAGCGATTTCTCGTTCTCGTCATCGGCGTCGATCTTGCCGTCGCCAGCAGCGAGTACCACCTCGTAATCCTTGAAGACGGGGTGCGCCTGCAGCTTCTTGGCGAGGGCGCGGGCGGAGTCGACGCGGTTGAGCATCCAGAACGTGTGACGCAGCTCGTCGCGCAGCCCGGGTGTCGAGAACGGGAACTTCTCCTGCGTGGTGAGCGCGTCGAGGAACTTATCCACGTCGGCGTCGTGCACGAAGCCGCCGTTGTGCTTGGTCGAGAAGAACTCGTTGAGGTCGAAGGCGAACTCGGTCTGCTCGCCATCAATCTCCATGCCGCCGCGGGCCTCCTGCTCGACGATGTCGCTCATCTGGTAGGTGAGCAGGTTGAGCTTGGGGAGGTTGGCGTAGGGGTTCGGCTGCTCAGAGTCGGCAGGCCAGTCACGCTTGGCCTGCTGCTCGTCGGCATAGGTCCAGTTGTAGATGGCGTCGTCGGCGAACTTCTCGTTTGCGATGGCCTTGAAGGGCGTGCCAGAGAGGTGCAGCGTGAAGCGGCGCTTGATGTGGTCGAATGCCACGTCGGTCTTGAAGGTGTCCACGCCCTCGTGTGCCTCGTCGATGATGAGCACGTCCCAGGTGAGGTCGGCCACCTCGTCGAGCTTCTGGTACACGCCGCCGAAGCGGATGGAGCCCTTGAGGTCCTGAAGGCTCACGAACTCGATGAACCCCTTGGGGCCTTCCGGGTCGTTGCGGATGGCGCGCAGGTACTCCTCGCGGCTGAGGCAGTAGGGCTTGCCGGTCAGAGCGTCCACGCCGCTGATGAAGCGGTAGCCGCCCTCCAAGCCCACGAACTTCACGTAGTCGTCGTACCAGGAGTTGGCGATGGCAGGGCGGTTGGTGACGATGAGCACCTTCTGCGCGCCGATACTGCGGCACAGGTCGTATGCGGTGAGCGTCTTGCCGAAGCGCGGCTTGGCGTTCCACAGGAACTCGCCGCCGTGCGCGCCGCCCTCGTCCCAATGGGCGCGGGCGAAGGCTCCCGTCTGCTCCACTGCGCGCTGCTGCTCGGCGCGCAGGGTGTAGGAGGCAGCGCCGGGTGCGTCCAGCACGCCGTCGGTGTCGCGGAACCGGTAGAACTGCTGGTGAGACTCCTCGCCGCTAATCTTGAACCATTCCTTCTTGGGTTCGCGCTCGACGCCCTGCTTCTCGAGGTAGGCGTGGAAGTCGGTGTCATGGAACGTGCCCGCACGGTGCTCCCACGTGGCGTTGCCGCTCCACTCCAGATGCCACTGCACGTCGGCGGTGTGCGTTTGCTGTTTGATTCGCTCGCGCACGTCCTGCTCGGTGTAGCCGATCTTGGTCCAGCCGTTGTGGCGGACGATCTCGGGCGTGGTGTAGGCATAGATCTGCGGCACCGCGGGAGCGGTGGTCTCGATGATCTGGGAGATGTCGATGCTCGCCATTGCTAGTCCATCTCCTTCACATGGGATTCGATGAACTGAATCTCCTCGTCGTCGAGGCCGTACTTCGCATAGAGCTGACGGTCGATGTCAGCAACAGACTGCGACCAATCGATGTCGGAGTCAGAAGTAAAGTCCTGTAGGGGGACATACTTCCATTTTGGTGCGGGATTGTGCTGCGTAATCTTCAGAATTCCGAGCATGGTCCGAGCGAACTTCGATTTTATGTATTTGAGGAGAGCCGTAGCTTCCGCTTCGGAATTGAAACTGCCAATGCTTATGAAGGACTGCGTATGCCCTATTAAGGGCCGCCCTATTAAGGGCGTAGAAAGCACTTCTCCAAGCGCGCCCGATCCGTTGGCGGCAGGAACAAGTACTTTCCATTTGTCGAGGTTCGGATGCGGAGCGATATATCTGGCGGAAATGAACTTGTAAGCTCTTCCGGCGCGACCTCTGCCAAAGATTCTGATGCAACTATCTCCGTCGCCAGGCATCTCGTCAAAGAAAACTACATTGTTAAGGTTGTCGAGAACGTTTGTCTTAAGGTCATAGTCGTGGTTCTTGCTCAACAGACCATGGTCGTCGTCAACATAACGAATCTCGGGATGGTCTTCGTGCATGGCTTCAGTGAAGTGGTAGCTATCGGCCGCGAAGATGATATCGCCGAGGGGTTGGATGCCATGTTTTACAACCTTCTCTTTGATGGTACGAAGCTCATCGAAATGTGTGAACACTTCTATCGCACCGAAATCCCGATCAGCATCTCGATAGGTAACGGCAACACCGCCCTTGATGTCGGTATTCGGAAAGGCGCTGGACGCATCCGCTTTATAGCTCATCACTTTGAAATGGGGGTCGTTAAGCATCTTCCTGTTCCAGGCCTTTGGGGTTGAGCCGGCGTCAAATAGGAATCTAGCGGGAGTGACAAGCTCCACCTTGTCGGAAACCTTGAACGCCGAGTCCATAAACTCGTGATAGATGGGCGGTGCATAGGTCTTATTGCCAGAATCTTGTTCCGCCACTGAAAGCTGATATGGGGATTACCGATTACCGCATAGAACTTCTTTCCCATAATTGCTGCCTCACCTTTCAATGCGGCGAACTCGAAGGGCTCGCCGTTCTGCCAGTCGTATATCACGCAGAGGGGAACCGTTTCCCTTGGCTCCTCTTCTTTGGTCTCTTCGGTTGTCTCGTCGGGGAATACGTCATCGAACAGGTCGAAAAGCGACGGTTGCATCGGCTCCGGCTCGGGCTCCTCGAACGTCCCCAGGGTCGACTCCACCTCGGCGCCCATCTTGTTGGTGGGCACGGCGTCTGTGAAGCCGTTCATCTGCCAGAAGTTCCAGGAAACGATCCATGCCGCCTGCTCGAGCTCGTCCTGTTGGGGGCCCGACCCCCAGCGATTGCGGAGATGCTCGACGAACGTCTCGAGCACATTGACGCGAGCAATAAGCAGGTTGTCGCCCTGGTACTCGAAGCCGTACGTCGCGCGCAGCGCGTCGAGGGCCCGGCGCACCCATTCCTTGCGAGTCTTGGTCTTCTCGGTCACAACGCGAAGCTTGCGGTCAAGGAAGCCTACGCGCTCGCTTACGGGTAGCTCGTCTCCCGTCACGGTGTCGTAGCGCGAGCACACAAACGGCGCCTCGCCACACGTGATCTCGAGCCGCGTAGCCTCCACGTATGCGCGCCAGCCGTGTCCCTTTGACTTTGGAAATTCGATTGGATCACTAGTCGGCGTCCATGTATTGGCGCCATCATCCGCAACGATCTCGGTGTTGAAGACATCGCGCCGGCCGAACCAAGCCTCGTCCAAGTCGTTGTTCATCTGATTGCACAGCCATGACGGGGTGAACACCTCGGCGCGGCTCTTGGTGCGCTGGGATTGCTTCTCCTGCTCTTTGGCGATGCGCGGCTTGATGACGCCGGAGTTCATGCCCGTGATCTTCTCGACGGTCATCTCGTCATCGCCCATGTAGCCGTCGCCTAGGGCCTCGTATTCGTTGTCGGCCCATATGATGTTGCGCCCCGTAGTGCGGTCGCACAGCAACGTCTTGAGAATGAAAGTCGGGTATCGGCGGTCGAAGGACTCTATGAAGCCTTCGACCGAGATGTCGTGCATTGGCTCCGTCACGGGCTATTGTCCCTTCTTCGCGAGCTCTTCGATCATGCAAGTGCGCACAAAGGCGGAGAAGCTCATGCCGCGAAGGGCAGCCTCCTCCTTCGCCGCGTCGCGCAGGGTGTCGGGGATGCGCAGGGTCACAGATACCTGGTCGCCGTTTACCAGGAAGCTCCTGATCTCGGTCTCGCCGGGGTTACCCTTGATGAGCTCCTTATAGCCGTTAGACATTCGCGCCTCTATCCCTCGAAATGCAATACAAATGCGTTTTCTGAATTATAACGCAGCGGTACGCCGCGGCACTGGGAATAGGGGGACATCAGCCGCTCGGACACAATGCGACACCGGGCGGCGGAGAAGATCATCCGGCCGGAATCAAGGAACAGTTTCCGGACCGGGTTTCGTTCCTCAGTTATCGCGCGGTTTGACTTTGGCCCGCTCCTCCGCATAGAGGACCTCGTTCTGAGCCTCCAGGATGCGCGCCGCGTCGCCGATGCGCTCGGCACACCTCTCGCTTATAGACCTCAGGGCCAGGACCCCCTCGACGTCGAGCGGGTCCAGCTGGTCGGCGTGAGCCAGGGACTCGAGCAGCTGGTCCAGGCCCCTCGCCAGCCTCCCGGCATCTGCCACCGCGTCGAGCAGTTCGAGGCGCTATATCTTTTCTTCGTAACCCAACATCTGCTTGTCTCCTTCTCTCAATGCTCATGTACGGTAAGGAAGCAAGCAACCGAAAACAAGAGATAGACCGCCAGCACTACACTATTCCGAACCAAAGACCAAAAGATAAGCATTGTGGGAAAATCTAAACTTTTGGATTTTCCTACAATGCCAACTACGGCGGAATCCCTCCCACTCCTTATATCTTTCTGTATACATTGAATTTGTATTTAGTAAAATGCAGACAACACCACGGATCGGCTTTTGGTTGGACAATTCCAACCAAACACCACAGCAGACAGCAGAAAACATTCTGAACGCTAGGAAGCCGGTATGATTGTTACATATAAGGGGAAGAAAAATTTCTTTTAGGTACTTGCTTTCCTAAAACTGATGTGATACAATGATTTAATCCAGAAAAGGAGTAAAAAATATGCGGCAAGGTATTCTTAAATAAAACTATAATCAAATAGTGGGAACAAAGGATTATGATAGTTCCTTTTGTGGGGGCTTGATTTTTTGTACCCAATTTAAGAATACTTTTGCCTTATCAATTTTGACATATCCAAAAAAACAGCAGTCACAAATAGGTGTATGCTGTATATGTGTATGTCCGCAACTTATAATCCCCAGTGGTAAAAGTATTTTACTGCTGGGGATTTTTATGCCCTTTGGGGCTGTAAAGGGAGGACAATCACATGAAAATAATCAATATTGGAATTCTTGCCC
>DBGCAP010000008.1:0-69532 GCA_048367555.1 Collinsella sp. | reverse complement strand
CGCACGTTTTGTGAAACACGGCTAACTTTTAGGCAAAGTAGTAAGACATGGGCAACTTTTGCGGTAAAGTAAATCAAGCAAAAGTATCCAAAGGCTAACTAGAAGCCATCGCGAAAGGCGGCCCATGGCCCTGCGTGAATCTGGAGAAGACTATCTCGAATCTATTTATGTGCTCTCGAAGCACCAAGGCATCGTTCGATCGATTGACGTTGCCGAATACCTGGGCGTAACCAAGGCAAGCGTCTCCAAGGCCATGGCGACCTTGGAGAGCAACGGCTACGTGGAGATGGGCAAACGCGATGTGCATCTGACGGAACGCGGTCTTGAGGTTGCCCGTCAAATGTGGGAGCGCCATTGCTTTTTTGTGGGGCTGCTAGAGGACGCTGGCGTATCGCCCGAGGTTGCCTCGCAAGAGGGCTGCCACATGGAGCATTGCCTGAGCGAGGAGAGCTTCGAGAAGCTAAGGTCGATGCTGGGACGGGAAGATGTAGCGGGTCCAACAACAGAAGCCTAACTGACCCACAGTAGCGCGGAGTTCACGCAAAGCGCGAACCAGCGACCGGGACCAGTAGCCCCACCAACTAAGTCCAACTCAGACAAGGAACCCCGCCAGCAAGCGATTCCCAAGAACCACCAGCAACGTCACCGCAGGCCGGGGCCGGGTTTGGTTTTGAAAACATTCCGCAGACCAGAAGTGCCCCCGTTCGTAGCTCCGAAGGAGCAGAACGGGGGCACTTCATTGGTCGAGGACGTTTTCAAAACCAAACCCGGCCCCGGCCGGAGGGGCTACGGACGCTACAGGTTCTTGACACCCATCGCGCGCATGGCGTTCAGGATGGCGATGATCGCCACGCCCACGTCGCCAAAGACGGCAAGCCACATGTTGGCGATGCCGAGCGCCGCAAGCACCAAAATCAGCAGCTTAACGCCCAGCGCAAAGATGATGTTCTGCCAAACAATCGTCATGGTCTTGCGCGCCACGCGGATCGCGCGGGAGATGTTGGAAGGCTTGTCGTCCATCAGCACCACGTCGGCGGCCTCAATTGCGGCGTCGGAACCCATGGCGCCCATGGCAATGCCAACGTCTGCACGGGTGAGCACGGGCGCATCGTTGATGCCGTCGCCTACAAAGGCGAGCTTGCCCTTGCCCGATTCTGCTGCAAGCAGCGCCTCGACACGTTCGACCTTATCACCCGGTAACAGCTGCGCGTGGAACTCGTCGAGACCGAGTTGCTTGGCTACAGACGCCGCAACCTCCTCGCGGTCGCCCGTGAGCATGACGGTGCGCTTGACACCGGCGGTGTGCAGGGCGCGAATCGTTTGCTCTGCATCGGCTTTGACGGTGTCGGCAATTACGATGTGGCCGGCATAGATGTTATCGACCAGCACGTGGAGGATGGTGCCGACGATCTCGCAATTGGGCGCTTCGATACCGGCCGCAGTAAGCATCTTGGCATTGCCGACGATGACGCGCTTGCCGTCGATATTCGCCGTCACGCCATGGCCCGCGTCATTGGTGGAGTCGCTTACGCGTTTGGGATCGAGCTCGCCCTGGAAGGCGGTGCGTACCGACTGCGCGATGGGATGGTCGGAGAACGACTCGGCAAGGGCCGCGACTTCGAGCAGTGACTGCTCGGTATAGCCGGCTTCGGGGTGTACCGCCACGACCGAAAACGTGCCGTTGGTGAGCGTGCCGGTCTTGTCAAAGACGACGGTATCCACATCGGCGAGCGTCTCGAGGTAGTTGGAGCCCTTGATGAGGACGCCCAGCTTGGATGCGCCGCCGATGCCGCCAAAGAAGCTGAGCGGCACGCTAATCACGAGCGCGCACGGGCAGCTGACGACCAGGAAGGTCAGGCCGCGCAGGATCCAGTCGGACCAGGCGCCGGTGACCAGGCCGCCGCCGAGTGCGAGTACCGCAGCCGCGCCGGTGACAGCGGGCGTGTAGACGCGGGCGAAGCGCGTGATGAAGTTCTCGGTACGCGCCTTCTTTTCGCTGGCGTTTTCTACGAGCTCCAAGACGCGCGCGACGGTGGACTCGCCAAATGGCTTGGTGGTGCGCACGTGGATGAGACCCGTCATGTTGATGCAGCCGCTGATGATATCGTCTCCGGTTTTGGCCGGGCGGGGGACCGACTCGCCGGTAAGGGCGGCGGTATCGAGCTGCGTCTCGCCTTCGACGATGACGCCGTCGATGGGCACGCGCTCGCCGGGCTTGACGACGATGACGGTGCCGACGGCGATGTCATCGGGAAAGACCTGCTCGAGTGTGCCGTCGGGTTGCTCGACGTTGGCGTAATCGGGCGCGATGTCCATCATGGCGCTGATCGACTTGCGGCTTTTGCCCACGGCATATGCCTGGAACAGCTCGCCGACCTGATAGAACAGCATGACGGCGGCGCCTTCGGCCATGTGCGGGTCGGTGTCGGGGAAGAGCACCATGGCAAACGCGCCGATGGTCGCGACGGCCATAAGGAAACTTTCGTCGAAGGCCTTGCCGCGGCGGATGTTATTGAATGCCTTTTGCAGTACGTCGTAGCCGGCAATCAAAAACGGCACGAGGAACAGCACAAAGCTGGCGTAGATGTCGCCCGGGGTGCCGAATGCGGCGGTAAGGGTACCGAGCTCGTCGAGGGCGTACACCACCGCAAAAATGCCTAACGCTACCAGGATACGGTTGCGCTTATGCTCAAGGGACTCTTTCTTCTTGCGCCTCTTCTTTTTCTTTTTGGGATCGGCAGCCGCCATGATTCAAACCTCCCATTTGAATGTATGAACACTCGCTCATATAATTTCGCGAGCAAAGGCCGCGGCAAGCGCGGCCTTGCAGGTTAGCGTAAACCTGGACTAGAGAATGATCTCGCAGTCGGGCTCGGCGTCGGCGGTGAACTCCACGACGCGGTCGAGGACCTCGTCGAACTCGGCGTCGTCGGCCTCGAGCGTCAACTTCTGGGTCATAAAGTTGACCGAAACGGACTTGACGCCCTCAAGCTTGGCAAGTTCGTCCTGAAGCTTGCGCGCGCAGTTGGCGCAGTCGATCTCGTCGAGCTTAAACTGCTTTTTCATGGTGGGTTCCTTTCCCTGTTTTTGCGGCTTGGGTGCAGGCCGCGCTGGTACTGTGGTTGGTTGCTATTCGCAGATGTGGCTCATGCCTTGGTTGAGCATGGTGTAGACATGGTCGTCGGCGAGCGAGTAGAGGATATTGCGCCCGTCGCGCCGGAATTTAACTAGGTGCGACTGCTTGAGCGTGCGCAGCTGGTGTGACACAGCAGACTGCGAGGTCGCGGTCGCTTCGGCGATGTCTGCCACGCAGAGTTCGCGGCCCATGAGGGCGTAAAGGATCTTGATGCGCGTGGTGTCGCTGAAAACCTTGAACAGGTCGGCAAGGTCGTACAGCAGCTCCTCGTCGGGAAGGTCCTCGGGCGAGCAGGTGGTGGGGATGTCGGGCACGATGGTGGTGTCGATGCTGGACTTTATTTCATCAGCGGGATCGCTCATTGCAATATCCTTTCATATGAACATGCGCTCATATAACTTACTTCCGAGTATATGAGTGCATGTTCATATGTCAATATAATTCGCGAATTTTTTGCTATCGATTGGTCCTAAAGGCGGCTAAGGGCATCGGTGGGCGCGGATAAGGCCGCCGATGTCAACGTGGGTACCTTAGCGACGTGCAAAAACGGGCCGATATCCACTTGGATATCGGCCCGCATTGCATCGCTTGAGAAGGGTGCCTCGGCGTGTCGCTTTTTCACAGGCGCTATGGCCCGGCAAGTATTACTCGCGAATGGCGCCTCTGCTGGGCAATCTACTTGGGAAACAGGTTCTTGAGGTTAAACTCGGCCTGCACCGTGCGGAGCATGAGGTCGGTGTCGTCGAGGCCCAGGTGCTGCTCGTTGGCGTCGGCGGCGAGGGTGCCACGGCGGCGCGCCCAGTTCTCGAGCGCGGCGGGTGCGGACTCGCGGGGAAGCGAGCGCACATCGGCGTCCAGGCTGCGGCAGATCTGGCGCGAGTCGATGACGATAATCTTACCCGCGCGGCGTGCCTCGGCGTAACCGTCCAGGTGGATCTTGAACCAGCTGTCCTCAAAGGCGGCGTTGTGCGCCATGTACGGGTACTTCTTCATAAGCTTGAGCAGCTGCTTTTGCAGCTCCTTGTTCTCGCGGAAGGGCGTTTTGCCGTCAATGTCGTCCCAGGTGATGTGGTGGATATTCGACAGCGGCACATCCTCGCCGCGGTAGATATCGGGCAGGCCGCAGTAGTGCGCCTCGGCGTCGTGCGGGACGGCGTCGCTGGTGAGCTCCATGATCTCCCAGCCCACGTTGATGATGTAGCCGCGCTCGGGTGCGCGGCCAGTGGTCTCGATATCGATGCCGAGCACCGTGCCCTGGATGGGCTTACGAGCGTAGGCGACACCGAGCGCGTCGCGGTCGCCGCGGATCTCGCGCATGACGGACGCGGCGGTGCGCTTTTGCATCTTGCCGATGGCGGCGCAGGTGTCGGCGTCGGACAGACCGCGCGAAAGCGTCGCGGGCGTTACGTTGCGCAGGCGCGCCTCGCCAATTTGGTCGCACAGGTCGCGGTTGCGGTCGGCCAGGTCGCGCACAGTGGCAAAGTCGAAGCCGGGGTCGTCCTCGGCGGTAAAGTACTCGGTCTCGAGCACCTTGAGGGCCTCTTCGCCTTTCTGACGCTCGGATTCCATGGCGCCGTGATCGCCATAGATAAACATGGGGATAAACGGTTGGCGCTCGTATTCGAGTGCTTGCGATACGTTCATATGCTGCTCCTTGGACGGACCGCGTTGTGCGGCTCGGGGTCATTGAGATGTGGCGAGATGATAGTTTACCATGGGCAACTATTGGCATCCCGCCTAGGACAACTACAATACCCTAGTTGACCGCTAGGACTTTTACAATGCTGCCGAAAGACACGAAAGGTTCCATCCGTCATGGATTTGCTGATTGATATTCTGCTCGACGCCGGCAAGGACACGCTCGCGCTGGTGCCGTTCTTATTGGTGACATATCTGGCCCTCGAGACGCTCGAGCATGTGGCAGGCGAGCACGTCAACGGCGCCATCAAGCGTGCCGGCGCCGCTGGCCCCGTCGTTGGCTCGTTGCTGGGCATGGTGCCGCAGTGCGGCTTTTCGGCCATGGCGGCAACGCTGTACGCCGGTCGCGTCGTGACGCTGGGAACCCTGGTGGCGGTGTTTCTTTCGACCTCCGACGAGATGCTGCCGCTGCTACTTGCCGAGCAGGTTCCCGTGCAGACTATGGCGATGCTTTTGGCTTCGAAAGCGCTGATCGCACTGGTCACGGGCTTTATCGTAGATGCCGCCATTCGCGGTTTGCGTCGCAACGCTCGTGCGCATGCGGCGATTCGTCGTACCGTGCTGGGGACCGCGGTCAATCCGGCGCACGTTAACTGCGCGCACGATGACCACAGCGGCGGTGACATCATCGACGAGGTGGCCGAGGCGGGCGTGAGCGCCGATCACATCCATGAGCTGTGCGAGCGCGACCATTGCGGTTGTGATGACGACGAGGACGAGGACGAGCACGGGCATGGGTACGGTCACGATCACGGTCATGAGGGCGAGCATGAACACCATCATGGCCATGGTCACTCTCACTCCCATGAAGGCGCGCCCGTCCTGTCGATTATCCGCAGCGCCATCTCGCATACCGTGCAGGTATCGGTATTCATTTTCCTGGTGACGCTGATTTTGGTCGCCGTGCTCGAGACCTTTGGCGAATCTGCGATCGAGCAGTTCCTGCGTGGCAACGAGACGCTCGCCGTCCTGGGTTCGGCGCTTGTCGGCCTGATCCCCAACTGCTCGGCGAGCGTGGTCATTACGCAACTGTATTTGGAAGGCGCGCTGCAGCTGGCGCCGATGCTCGCCGGCACGCTCATTTCCGCCGGCGTGGGCTACCTGGTGCTGTTCCGCACCAACCGCAGCGCTCGCGAAAACGCCGTGTTCCTGGTCATGATGTATGTCATCGGCGCGGGCTGGGGCCTTATTCTTTCTGCCTTTGGCCTCTAAGTAGGCCTAACAAAACGGGCTTCAAAATAGCCATGCACGGCGCATGCACAATGCGGCGACGCATGGCATTTTGAAGCCCGTTTTTTGTTGAGCCATGGATCCTGAGCGCTCACACCGCCCAAAACAAAAAGGTAGATTTTTAGGCATATCCCAAAAATCTACCTTGATTAGCGCAGCAGCTCGGTGAGGTTGCGCTTAAAGCGAGCGCGGTCTTCGCTGGTGAAGGCTGTCGGCTCGCGGGTGCGACCGCCAGCGCGGCGCACCTTCTTTTCCTCATGACGAATAAACAGCTGCATGTCGATGGTCGCCTTGTCGTACACGCGCCCGCGCACACCGATGGCGGCAGCATCGCGACCGAGCACCATGCTCGCCAGGCCAATGTCCTGCGTCACGACCACATCGCCCGCCTGCAGGCGCTCGACAATGGCAAAGTCGGCGCTATCGGCACCTACGCTCACGTCGAGCGTGGTGACCCAAAAGCCGCGTCGTGCGTGTTCGGCATCGCGCGGATCGTCGCGGCGAATGTGGCGTTCCAGGTTTTGCGTGCTGTTGCCGGCAATCACCACGGCGACGCCCGCCCGCCGCGCGCAGTCGATCGACTCACGCGTGACCGGGCAGGCGTCGGCATCAATAAACAGCGTTCGCGGCATCTAGTGCACCAGCTTGCCAAACTGAATGGCGCGGACAATGAGCGTCACGCCAAACACCAGGAGCGCGGCGCCGCTAAAGATGACGAGCATCTTTGCCGACCACAGCGGATAGATAAACACGAACATGCCGGCGATGATGGAGAGCGCGCCGCTCAGGATGGCGAGCGCGCGGTTAGACGAAAGCTCGGACTCCAGGATGGACATGACACCTTCGACAATCCAGCCAAAGCCAGCCACGACCACCACGAGCGTGGTGAGCGTCGCGGTCGAGAAGGCCTGATTGCGCAGGATTATGACGCCGCCCAGAATGATGAGCAGGTTGGAGATGATGCTCGTCACGCGCCAGCCGGCGGGCAGCAGCGGCTCAAAAATGGCGGTGAACAGCCTGACGCCAGCCGTGATCACAAAGTAGAAGCCCAGGACGGTCGTCAGGAAGACGAGGGACTTGGCGGGCGCAAACAGCAGCGCGATGCCGGCAAGCAGTGCGATGACGCCCGTGGCGGCGTAGATCCAGCGCACGGCCTTGATTGCCTTGCCTGCCATGCTTTTCTCGTCAAATCCAAACGCGCTCGATTGCTTGTCATCGTTCTTAAAGATGCCCATGATGTCTCCTTTCCGCGTGGCGTAAGCCATGATTGTTGCAACCAGTATCGCCTAAAGGCGACGGCGTATGGGTCGGGGAGGGCGAAGTGTAACCCAAAGGTCCCGATTTGTTTCCGTTGTTCCCTGTGTCGCGATTTTCTATTCAACAGGTGTAGAACATTGCGGCTCTGTTCGTTATTGCCTACGTTTTAGGTTAGATTTTCCTAAGAACAATTGCCTTTAATTGGGGGTTCATATGAACGAAGCTGTTCCCGCGGCGCCGTCGAACGCGGAGTCGATGGCAAAGCAAGGCTGCGAAAAGCTTGGCTTGGAAACCTTTGATGCGCTGGTCCGTCGCGCCCGCACATGCCGCCGTTTTGACGAGTCCATGCGCGTGCCGCGCGAGTTTTTGCTCGAGCTGGCAGAGCTGGCACACCTGGCTCCCTGTGGCGCCAATGCTCAGCGCCTGCGCTTTCATGTGATAAGCGATGCCGAGGAGTGTGCGAGCTTATTTGAAAAGCTCGCATGGGCTGGTGCGCTCAAGGATTGGTCGGGTCCTGTCGAGGGCGAGCGCCCGACCGGCTATATCGCGATCCTTGCCGAGCGTCCCGCTCCGGGCAAGCCTGCCGCGCCAATTACCGAGGCAGACGCGGGTATCGCCGCGCAAACGATGATGCTCGCCGCCCGTAGCGCTACGCCTGAGGTGGCGGCGTGCATGTTCAAGGCCTTTCCGCCTCGTGCGATTGATGTCATGGGACTTGACGGCGACAAGTACGAGGTCAAGCTGATCATGGCTTTTGGCGTGCCAGCCGAGACACAGGTGATCGACGCGGTCGATTCCAACCCCGACGGCTCTATTAATTACTGGCGCGACGAGGCACGGGTGCACCACGTGCCCAAGCGTCCGCTTGCCGACGTGCTGGTGTAGTTGCGCGCCATTTCGGCGTGATCCGGCGGCAAAATCTATGCCGCCGCAGCCCTGGGGTGATTATCCGGTGGCCTTTGGTGGCGAGTCGGAAGGCGAGCTTCGGGCGCGCATGGTTGCGGCACTGACTCGTATTATGGCTCGACCGCAGCACGATTGTGTGCTTGCGGTCTCCCACGGCTCTGCCTGCCATGAGTTTCTTAGATGCGTGACCGGCGGGGGAGAGCAACCCGACAACGGTGCCGTGCTTCAATTTGGCTATTTCGACGGGGCGTTTTCGCTCTTGGGCTGGTAACAAACGAAAGGACCCCTATGAATAAAGATCTGTATCTGGTCCGTCATGGACAAACGATATTCAACCTTAAACGCATCATTCAGGGTTGGAGTGACTCGCCGCTCACGCAGTTGGGCTGCGAGCAGGCGGCGCGCGCCGGTATGTTTTTGCGCGCACGTGGCATTGAGCCCGACCACGCCTACACCTCTACGCTGCACCGCACCGAGCAGACCATCGCCAGCCTGTGGCCGGGTCTTGCCTACGAGCGCCTTGATGGCCTGCGCGAGTGGTATTTTGGCGACTTTGAGGCCGAGCGCGTGATGCTGATGCCCGTGCGTCCGTGGCGTGACTTTTATCGTCAGTTTGGCGGCGAGGGGCAGATGCAGGTGCGCGAGCGCATGGTGGCGACGTTGACCGATCTTATGCGACGCCCAGACCATTCGTGCGTGCTCGCGGTGAGCCATGCCTCGGCAATCAAAGAGTTTTTGGACCACGTGAGGGGCGCGGCGGCCGACGAGCACGAGCGCGTGCCGGGCAACTGTTCGGTGCTGCATTTTGCGTTTGACGATGCGACCGATACGTTTGGCCTGGTCGAAGTCTTTACGCAGGAAGATTATGCGCGCGAGCTGGGGCTTGAGCCGCTCGTGGCTGCCGCGGGTCCGCAACGCGGGTAGCGTGGGCGTGGCGACGTGGATTGCCGACATCATTGCTCGATGTGAAAGGGGTGGGGATGCATGCGCATGTATCCCCACCCCTTGTTTGTTGAGCTGCCGAGTCTTTGTGCTGGGCGTTTAGACCCTGTTAGAACCGTGCGATCTGGTGGGTGAGCAGACCCGTCGGAACTTGCGGCGCGCCGCCGGCGACCTGTGCGGCGGGGAATAACGCGGCAACGGTAAAGTTGAACGGCTCTTTGCCCGTGTAGGTGCCAGCTGTGCAGGCCTCGTTTGCCAGGAGCTGCGCCGCCCCTGCCAGCGCGGCAGCGTAGGCGGGGTCGTCTGCCGGCGTCGGCTCCGGTGCCTGATCGAGCATGGCTCGGATGGCGGCAACGGCGTCCTCGCGCTTGACCTCCCACACGCGGTGCGTAATGCCGGCGGGGTCGGTGACGGCATAGAGCGACGCGCCCTCTTTGGCGGCGCCGAGGATGATATCCATGACGGGCGAGGCTTTGTAGGTAAGTGCCACAGGGCGGGGCTGCACCTTAAGCTCGGCGATTGCACGGGCGGCTGCGGTCGCATCTGCGGGGGTTACGCCGTCGCCCGCCAGTACGCCGACCGGGCAAATTGCTACAACGCCCGTCACGCGCCCCGGCTCTCCCGAACACTCGTACACGTAGTATGCCGCACCCGGATCTTTGAGCATGAGCCCGTCGGCAACGGCATCGCGCAGGGCGTCGTTGTCGCTTAGAATGTCGCCCATCTGCGGCAGCGCTTCGAGCACGCGGTCCTGAGCTGGGCGGATGCAGGGAAACGGAAGTGCTTTCATGGGCGGTCCTAACGCGCGAGTTGGTTTGTTCGCGGCTTATTATGCCCCAACTTGGCCGTTCGCGCCCCAGAGCGTGTTGTCGGCAAGCGCGATGAGCGCGTTCTGGCAGCGAACGATATCGGCATGGGGCACATACCCGTTGGGCTTGTGCGCGAGCGCCAACGAGCCAGGACCGTAGCTCATGCAATTGCGGTTACCTGTCTTGCCGGCAATGACGGCGGTATCGGTGTAGCCGGTAAAGAAGCCGACGGTTGTGTCCGCGTCCCAGCCATCTCCCAGGGTGACGGTATCCATGTGGCAGATGTAGACGAGCCGCGCCTCGTCGCTCGCGCCCGACACGGTAATCATAAGGTTGCGGCGCCCGGGGAGTACTTCGAGCTCGCGTATCTCTGCGGCGTCCAGCACGGGCGAATCGAGTTTGGCAACATACGCCTCGACCAGGCCTTTGATATGTTGTTCGATCTCGCCCCCATATGCGCCGGGGTCTGAGCTGTCAATCTTCACAAGGTCCTGCGTAAGCCGCCAGGCAAAGTCCTCATCAACCATATGCAGCGTCACAATCAGTCTGCTTTCCAAACCATTTGTAAGCCTCCTGAGGGATTCGTGACGTGGGCGTAGCAGTATTTACCGTTCGCAGGCTAAGCCATCGCGTTTGTCGTTCGATCGGGTTCGCAAACGACGTAGTGGGTACGTACCCTTCATGGACGACATGCTGTGCGACATATCTGCCTTTCGGTATCACCGGATACCTCCACAGGTCTTGGCAATAATGCCGGGCCTGCCCGATTCTGCGGACGATCCGCGCAGGGAACGCCTTTGTGAGCATCCGCTCGTCAAGCATTTCCTGGGCACCCCGTTACACGTGTTGGCGCAGGGCGGCTGCGGACGTAAGGGCGGTCGCATTGTCAGGCATGTTTGGAACGGGGAGAGGCCGTTTGGCTCCGTGCGGCAGACAGAGTTTGGCCTTGATGTCGCATCCCCGCTCTTTACGCTGCTGACCCTGGCTTCCTCGGTCTCAAACGAGCGTCTGATCATGTGCATGTATGAGATGTGCAGCACCTTTGCCGTGTGCAAGATTGCGCCTCAAGTAAAGTTGGCGCTTGAGCAGGCATATGGGAGCCGGTGGGGTGACGCACTGTCGGGCTGGGAAAACGTAAAGGATGCCTCGGGGAATCCAACGGACTTGTGGAAACGACCTCCCTTGATCGAGCTCTCTGACCTTACGGAGTTCGCCAATAAGATCCAGGGGCTCCGCGGTGCTAAATCGTTCACACGTGCCGCGAAATGCATTACGGGGATTGTGGCATCGCCGCTTGAGGTCCAGGCTTCGATGCTGTTTGGCCTTTCGAGGCTGCGCGGCGGCGAAGGGCTGCACCTCACCAATAACGTTGAGATTCGCATGACGCGCAGCGCCCGCCTGATTTCGGGGCTTGATAAGCGCTATGCCGATATCTTGCTGTCAAATAAGGACGGCAGCCGGGAGTGCCTGGTTGAATGTCAAGGTAAAGCCATTCACGGATCCATAGAATCCAAGATCTCGGACTCCGATCGAACGACGGCCCTTCAGACGATGGGATATCCCATCGTTCTGATGACCTATGGTCAGCTGGTCGACTCCGATGCCTTCCGCGTGGTGATGGAGCTTATCATGTCCCATCTCGATATGCCGCTGAAAGACAAGACGCCGCGGCAGCAGGAGCTCGAACGGCGACTTCGTGAGGAGATTTTTATCGATTGGGCGGGAATGTAGCCGCGCGGGTGGAAAACGGTCGCGGGAGCTAAGGTTTTAGTTGCGAATAGCCTTCAATTGCTCCTTGGAATTGGCTTGAAAAGTGCTACCTAGAGCAAGTTATTTCGGAAAATGGACAGTCAATTTTAGTTTGGCATATAGAGATCGATTTTTACCTACTAAAACCCCTGATAAAGATGTTTGTAAAAGCAGCTGTGCTTAACGACTAGGGCCTCACTGTCGATTATCCGAAACAACTTGTTCTGGGTAGCACTTTTCAAGTCCTCGGGAACAAGAAATTCGGCCCCCGTTTTGTGAAAACGGGGGCCGAATGGTCGTCGTGGCCTGTCTGGCAGGCTTGGCGCCGACGCTACTTGATCACGCGAACGCGATACATCGACGGAATCTGCTTGAGCGCCTCGATGGTGCTGCCGTCCAGGTGCTCGTCCGTGTCGAACATGGTGTAGGCGTTCTCGCCGGCGGACTCGTTGGTCATACGCTGCACGTTGGCATTGTCCTTGGCCAGGATTGCCGTGATTTGGCCGATCATGTTGGGCACGTTGGCGTGCAGGCAGGCGATGCGGCTCGCGGCGCGCGCCTTGCCCATGCTGCAGGCGGGGTAGTTGACGCTGTGCGCGATGTTACCGTTCTCCAGGTAATCCTTGAGCTCGCTGATGGCCATGTCGGCGCAGTTGGCCTCGGCCTCGCCAGTGCCGGCGCCCGAGTGCGTGGTGATAAACGTATTGGGCATCTTGACGGTCTTGGGCGTGGCAAAGTCGCAGCTAAACCAGCTCAGCTTGCCCTCGCGCAGGGCTGCGTCGACGGCGTCTTCGTCAATGATGGTTTCGCGCGCGTAGTTGATGAGCACAGCGTCGGGCGCCAGCAGGTTAATCTGCTCGGTGCTGATCATGCCGATGGTGTCGGCCTTGCTGGGCACGTGCACGGTGAGGCAGTCGCAGCCGCGGCACAGATCCTCGAGCGTGCCGACGCGCTGCACCTCGCGGCTCAGCACCCACGCGTGCTCGACGGAAATGAACGGATCGTAGCCGTAGACATCCATGCCCAGATCGACGCAGGCGTTGGCGACCTTGGAGCCCACGTTGCCCAGACCGATGACGCCGATGCGCTTGCCCTTGAGCTCGCGGCCCACAAAGGCCTTCTTGGCCTTTTCGGCGTCGACCTGAATCTCGGGGTCGTCGGCGTTGTCGCGCACCCAGTTCATCGACTGCACCACGCCGCGGTTCGAAAGTACCAGCATGCCCAGGACGAGCTCCTTGACGGCATTGCTGTTGGCACCGGGGGAGTTAAAGACGACGACGCCTTTCTTGGCGTACTCCTCGATGGGGATATTGTTGACGCCTGCGCCGCAGCGGGCGATGGCACGGATGCCCTCGGGCAGCTCGTAGCCGTGCAGGTCGGTGGAGCGCATCAGGATAGCGTCGGCCTCCTCGGCGGTGCCCACAAACTCGTAGCCCTTGCCAAACTCGACCTTGCCGTCTTTGGTGATGTCGTCGATGGTCTTAATCTTACGCATGGAAAAACTCCTTAGCAGGTTTGTCTAAAACAGGTGGTTTGAAGTGGCTGGTCGGCCCGCGGGTTGCGGGCTAGTTAGATCGCGGACTCAAACTATGCTGCGCTTCGAAGTCCTTCATGTACGAGGCCAGTGCCTGCACGTCTTCCATGGTTACGGCGTTGTAGACGCTGGCGCGCATGCCGCCCACCAGGCGATGACCCTTGACGTTTTGAATCTGGTGCTCGGCCGCGCCTGCGACAAAGGCCGCGTCGAGTCCGGCGTCACCGGTGCGGAAGGTGATGTTGGCGATGGAGCGACTGTCTGTCTGCGCGGTGCCGTGGAACAGCTTGCTGTGCTCGAGCAGGTCATAGAGTAGATTGGCCTTGGCCCAGTTGCGCTCGGCCATGGCGGCGAGTCCGCTGGTCTCTTCGACCCAATGGAACACCTTGCCGCACACGTAGATGCCAAAGGTGTTGGGCGTGTTGAGCATGGAGCCCTTGGCGGCCTGGGTCTTAAGGTCCATGTACTGCGGCGTCTGCGCAAAGGCGGGGCCGTCGGCGATCAGGTCGTCGCGCACGATGATCACGGTCACGCCCGCAGCGCCGGCGTTTTTCTGCGCGCCGGCGTAGATGAGCCCGTAGCGCTCGACGTCGAGTGGCTGCGACAGGAAGCAGCTCGAGACATCGGCGACCAACGGCACATCGCCGCTGTTGGGCAGCTCGTGGTACATGGTGCCAAAGATGGTGTTGTTCTGGCAGATGTATACATAGTCGAGCCCGTCGCCCGCGGCCTCGGCGGCTATGCGCGCGTTGACGTCGGCCATGCTGGGAATGCGGTCGAAGTTGGTGTCCTCGGAGCTCGCGAGCAACACGGCCTCGCCGTATTTGGCGGCCTCCTTGAACGCCTTGTTGGCAAAGTTGCCGGTCACGACGTAGCCGGCGCGGCCGCGGCGCATGAGGTTCATGGGGATGCCCGCAAACTGCAGCGTGGCGCCGCCCTGCAAAAACAGGACACGGTAGTTGTCGGGGATGCTCAGCAGGCGGCGCAGGGTTGCCTCGGCGTCGTCGATGATCTGCTGGTACATGCTAGATCGATGGCTCATCTCGAGCACGGACATGCCGCAACCGCGGTAGTCCATCATCTCGTCGGCGATCTCGGCGAGCACGCTTGTGGGCAGCGCGGCCGGGCCAGCTGAGAAGTTGTGCACACGTGCCATCTTCTAGTTCCCCCTCGTAGTCGTTTGAACGTTCGGGATACTTTAGCACAGTGGAGCGTCAGGCGCGACCGCATCACGGTAAAACTCGACTGCGCCGCTATGATTTACAGGATGGTTACATGGGGGAGGGGTTTACTCCTCCGGCGGGTCCAGGTCTGCGAACGACGGCTTCATGCAACAAGCGCTTGATCTCTTCGTCGAACATGGCATTGAGTTGCTCTTGCTTTACTTCGAGCTCGTTTTGCATGTCAGCTTCGGCGGCGGAGGACTTGTCCGCAAAATCGGCAAAGCCTCTCTGCTTGCGACCAGGAATCGACATGATGCGCTCGTCGATCGTATCCTTGCATAGCAGACGGTAGACCGGCATGTTGCGCGACTGTCCCAAGCGGTGCGCGCGCGAAGTGGTTCGCTGGGGATAAAGGTCTGGCCATTACGGACTCCTGATGATGCGTGGACAAGTTGAGGCATGTGGAACGCGCGGTACGTCCGTCCGGCAGGTTCATTTTAATTGCCGCGGAGCCGATGAAAGTCAAACGGGTTCCAAGTGCCTGTGATCGCCGTTCACCGATTAAAACTACTGCTCATCTGCATATGCACAGTTGATTTGTTGCACAGCAAAATGTTGCTAAACAAAAACACGCGCAAGTGGCGTATCAAGTAATCATTGACATAGTTCTTCCTTATTTCCAATGCGGCCAGTAGGTTGTTTGGGGAATCTTGGGGGTCGTTTCTGTATGAATAACAATGCTACGAGTGCTGTAAATGATTCGATGGACGTAGTTGCGTACTACGAGTCGCTTATTTTAGATGCGGTCGCGCAGGCCGATGCTCCGCTTCACGAAGCGCTGGTACGCTCGAGCGTGTATCGCACCATTAATGACTCGTACGAGCGAGCGCTAGCCCAACTAGTTATAGATGGTGAACTTTTGTACGCCAACGGCGAGTATAGCCTGGCGCCTGATGCGGCCAACGAGGTGGCGGAACCCGCAGGGGAGCCGGTGGCTGCTGATGTCATTGAGCTTGAGGCTGTGAAAAGCGAAAGTGCCGAGGGCGAAAACACTGGGGACGAAGACGTTGACGGCGCCGTTGTTGATGACGAAAACGTTGAGTCTGAAGAGGCTGCGCCTGAGGCCGTTGAGTGCGATGCCGAAGAGTCCGAAGCTACAGAGCCTGAGACAGTTGAGCGCGCAGTGGCAGAGCCCGAGGCCGACGAGGCCGATATTGTAGAGCCCAATGCCGTTGAGTGCGATGCCGCGGAACCTGGGGCTGTCGAGGTCGCAGCTGAGGAGCCCGTGACGGTTGAGCCCGCCACGCTCGAGGCCACCGCGGGCGACGCGACGGAAGCCGAAGCGGTGGGACCCGTGGCCGAAGAGCCCGAGGTCGTTGAATCCGTTTCTCCTGAGGACACTGCACCTATGGCTTGTGGTCCCATTTCGCTGCGTGCAGATTCGACCCTTGTGCAGTTGAAGGTTAATGGGCGCAGTTGGCCTATCCCCGTTGCCGTGGGCGTTTCGTATGACAAGAAGCCGGCCGACGGCTTGTCCCTCATGGGATGCGAACTGCCGGAGGAGTCTCTGGCGACCGCTGAACAGCCGGCTGAGCAGCAAGAGCCAGTGCGGATGAAGCAGCGGGAGTCAGTGAAGTCTGGACGCCCCGAACTCACGCTGTCTTCCGAGCCGCAGCAGCTGACCATTTCCTTCTCCGAAAGTATTGAGACCGCGAAGGTCGTTGCTGAACCCGAGCCTGCGAACGAGCTTGAGCAGCCCGCGCTTGCGCTCGAGTCTGAACCCGAATCCATTATAGAGACCGTGACCGTCGGGGACCCCGAAGCCGAGATTGCGCCCATTTCCGAATCCGAACCAGAGTCTGAACCTGAACCCGGCGCCATGGCTGCCTCTAAGTTTGAGCCTTCCGAGGGCGCCGTTAAAAAGCTCGAGCGTCCCAAGTACCTGAGCGGTTGGGACGACCCGCGCTGTGTGTTTGATACCGAGACCCAGGTTGCTTTCCTCGACAAGCAAGAGATTCATAATGTGTTTTGCCTCGTGCGCAAGCTGGGCAAGGCTGAGGACGAGGCCTTGCGCATTGCTTTCGAAAAGCAGCTCACTGCCCATGCTTTGCCGCTATCTCCGCAGTATCGCGCGCGGGCGCCAGAGCTCGGCAGGCTCTCGGGCAATGCGAAGCTGGCGTTTGACATCTATGGTAATCTGCGCAGCATTGGGCGTGATTACCGTGCATTTGCCAACATCAAAGGACCGATTAGTGAAACACTCAGCACGGTGTATACGAGTGATGGCGCGCCGCTTTCGCTGTGGAACCTTTCGATTACTCCGGCAATTCAGCGTAAATTAAAATGGACCCTTAAAATCTACGACCTGCCTACGCTGCTCACCTACAATGCTACGGCGTTGCGGAGAAGCGGCCTTACCTCTTCTGAGGTTGGTTCGATTATCGATGCTCTAAATGAATGGCCATCGGGTCGTTTGCAGCTGGGAAAAACCAAAGACGAAATGGAACTTGCCCGTCAGGCTGCAATAGGGGGCTGGTATCCAACTGCTGACACGCCCCTCGAGCGCGTCGGGGCAGTTAACCGTCTTGTCGAGAAGACAATTAACCGTCTGCAGCGCGAAGGCCTTGCCGTAAACGAACCTTCGTTCCGCTTACTCTTTTGTACCAGGCTGGCGGGTAGGCTTGCGACGGGCGCTAGCGAAGAGGACGCCGTCAACTCGGCGCTCGTGAGTCTCAAAAGTGAATATCCCGCCTTTAACGCAGCGGCAAAAACGTTTGAGCGCCTGGAATTTGAACCGCCTCAAGATCGAGAAGATATTGAGGCTAGTGATACGGATTCTACCTGCGAAAATGCCAATGTGGCAGATGACGTTATTGTATCGGCTAATGCAGCTCAACCGGATGGCCAGCTGGATGCCCAGACAGAAGCGCTTGAAGCGCAGACCGTTCACGAGCCTGAGCAGCCGCCGGCGCAAGATCTTACGTTGGAGCAGGCGCTTGAGCTTGCCATCGACCAGGACATTGTAAAGTTCAACAGGTGGTTCACAGACCTCGCATACCAGGACCGCACCCTGATGGGCTATATGCTCATCGATGACAAGCCGGCTCGCTGGATGGATAACCTCGGCAAGTCTGCTTGGAAAATCCGCGAGCGTTACGATGCGCTCATGGCGGGTCGTCCGACGTTTGATATCGATACCTTTGGCCCGCTCTTCCATACATACAAGCTGTCCGCCGAGGAGTTTTACGGGCTAACGCGCACCGCACAGCCCGCCTATCTGTATATGGCACGCGTGTATGGTCAGGGCACCATTCCGCTTAAATATGCAACGGTCGATAAGGACCTTGCGCCGAGTGTTTGCGATGTGGTTCGTGCGTACTTGGCGAGTACGGAAACCGAAAACACCGATGAGCCGAAGGAGGAGAAGGCCGTAGCTGCGGGTCACGCTGTCGCGTCGGCAACTGAGCCCGAGGCTGAGCCTGAGGTCGAGTCGGCAGTTGCTTTCGAGTCCGTGTCTAAGCCGACGGCGACTCCCGAGCCGTCACCTGAGCCCGCCGTTGCCTCCGAGCCCGCTCTCGCCCCAGCCCCGGAACAACCGGCAAAGCCCTTCACCGGCAAGATCGAAGACCTCACCAAGAAAGGCCCCATGTCCATCGATTCGTGGCTTGCATTGCTGCCCAGCGATGATGCCGACCTGTTGCGCTGGATCTTTAGCGACAAGGCGCTTATGGATTACCCGCACAAGCCCGCCGGTCTTGGCCCGCTTCGTCAGCGCCGTGCCGACCTGCTGCGCAGCCGGCCGCACCTCGACGAGGACAAATTTGCCCCGTTGTACCAGCGTTATGACCTTACCGAGGATGCGTTCTGCAAGATCACACAGGCGTCTCCGCTGGCCTTTGGCTACCTGAAAGCCGTTAAGGTATCGAACAAGTTTAGCCTGCGCCTTGCCGCCAACGATCACTCGTTGCCACAGGAATGGCGCGATAGGGCGGCGCAGCTGAATCGTCATTCTTCTGTCGGTGTGCTCCGAACGCCCGTAAGTGTCGAGAAGGACAACGCCTCCCAGCTCGAGCAAATCGCACGTAAAAAACTGGGCAACTTCTCCACGCGCGGTGCCGCGCTGCGTGCCTTTGCCGAGTCCGGGGCCGTTGAGGAGTATCATGATCTTAAAGATTTCCGCAACAGGTACCAGCTGTTTTTGGAAGACAACAAGTGCGGTTACAAGCAGATGCTTGCGCTGCCTTCCGAGGACATCAGATGTCTTAACGAGCTGCGTGGCACGCACATGTACCTGGTGGCGCGCGCCAATAAGATTCGCGCCTATAAGGTCGACAGTCGCTTTACGTCCGAGTTGCGTCAGATCCTGACGCTCGCCGTGGGGCGCGATATCGAGTGCGGCGCGGGGCTCATCCTACGCGAGAACAAGGAGCTGTGTGATCTCTACGACGTTCGCGACGACGAGGAGCTCTACGAGATTATCCGCTCATTTGTGCGTCCGGGTTCGGTGCCAGGCTTGGAAATGGGCTCGATGCCGCTGATTCGCCTAGGCAAAACGGACCGTAAAAACCAAATGCTCGGTGTGCTGCGCGACGCGGGCATCGAGTTGTCGCGCGAGGAGTTTGCCCAGCGCTACGCGGACAAGTACTGCGTGGAAACGAGGACGGTTCGCGGCAACTACCTGCGCGACATGAACGCATATCTGCGCAACGGCCGCTACTCGTATGTCGAGAGCAACCTTACGGACGAGCAACAACAGTTCATTAAAGATATGGTGACTGAGGACTACGTCTCGCTACCGTATGTCACAGCGAGTTTTGCTGCCAAGTTTGGTGCCGCGTCCGGGCGACTCGTTAACGATCGGTCGCTGGCGCCTCTTGGTCTGGAAATCTCCAGGGATTTGATAGTTAAGGAAGGCGTGGACCTGCGTCAGTCGTTTACGAACCAGCTTATGTCGCGTGACAGCTTTGCCTACGGTTCCCCGGGCTTTGGCGACGAGGTCATCAACCATCCTGAATTTAGGAATGCTATTACGCCGTTGCTGCGCAACTTTACCTTTATCGAGTGCAACCAGGGTTCGTTTGTCTCGCTCAAGCGTCTGAGCGAATCGACAGGTATTCGACGCATTGACCTGGGCAGCTACGCGTGTTCCCTGTTTGCCCGCACAGAGCCTGACGTGCCGTTTACGGTGACGAGCCTGCGTAAACAGGGCTTTATGCACAAGCTCGATGCCGTGGTCGATGAATGTGGTTTTGACAATTCGTTTTATGACTCAATCGTTCTGTACGGTTTGGCTCAAGAGCAAATAAAGCGCACACGCTTTAGCGGCGTCTACATGTTTTGTCGCAAGGAGGGGACGTTCTCGTCGGCCGACGCGGTCGAATACGTCGTGAGACAAAAGGGGCCTATCGAGGTGGGGGATCTGATCGATGCGTTCCAGGATGATTACGGCGTCGTAATAACCGCAGCCGATATTAACCGAGCGGTCCAGGACAAGGGCCTGTTCTACAACGAGGACCTTGACATGGTCATGCTCAGCAAAAGGATGAATGCAGAATACCTGCGCGAGCTGTATGTCAAAAACAACCAATAGGAGGAAACAACATGAACCTGTTCGAGATGATCGATGACGGCGTCAACATTAAGCCGACCGGTGCCAACCACAAGATTGTGATCGACGGCAAGCCCGAGATGTATCCCGTCTACAGCATTAAGCTCGACCACCTGCGTTACAACGTGCAAAACGACCGCATTGCCTCGTGGATCAGCCGCTACAAGGCCGAGCATGGCGAGGACGCGTTTAACGAACTGGACGTTGCGGCCTGCAACGACATCATCGAGGGCTTTATTGTCGACAGTAACAAGGACGCCATCGACAAGACGCAGCGCAGCATCGCCCTGCGCTCACAGGAGCGCCCCGGCGTGGTGCTTGCCGACGGTCTGATCGTCGACGGTAACCGTCGCTTTACCTGCCTGCGCCGCCTTGCGGCCGAAAATCCAAGCTTTGGCTGGCTTGAGGCCGTTATTCTTCCCGAGAGCCTGGGCAACGACTCCAAAAAGATCAAGATGCTGGAGCTTTCGATCCAGCATGGCGAGGAAGAGAAGGTCGGCTACGATCCCGTCGACCGCCTGGTGGGCATCTACAACGACATCATCAGCTCCAACCTGCTCTCGAAGGAGGAGTACGCCCAGTGCATTGGCGTGGAGCCCAGGGAACTCGAAAAAGAGATTAATAAAGCTCGGTACATGAGCGAGTTTTTGGAGTTTGCCAACGCCAAGGACCAGTTCCACCTGGCGCGCGAGCTCAAGGTCGCCGGCGTTATCAACGACCTGCAGGGTGTCCTTAAAAAATGCAAGAGCGACGAACAGGAAGAAGACGTTAAAAACATCGTCTTCGCCAACATGATTGCCGAGCCGCAGGGCGATATCGTGCGTTTCGTTCGCAAGATGAAGCCGATTTTGGAGGGTCCCGATGCTGACCGCTTTATCGAGCGCGAAAACGAGCTGGCTTTTGAGGTTGCCGAGCGCCTAAAGAACAAAGAGGTCGTGACCTCGACCGATATCGCCGAGATTCGCGATGACGTCCAGCTGGCGACGGCCTTCCGCGAGGTTATGGAATCGGCGGAAAACACCACCAAGATGAACAAGGCTCTCAAGTCGCCTTCGCTCTCGATCATTCGTGCCATCAAAGATCTTGACCAGGTAGAGGAATCAACCTTTGGCTTGCTGCCCGCGGACGAGATTGCCAATATCGCTGCCGAGGTCGCTAAGCTCGAGGCCAGGGTGAGCATGATCAAGGACAAGATTGCGTACAAGATGGGCGGCGAGGAAGCCTAAATGAAGCTGCGCCTCTCGTATAGCGACGGCATTTCCGTCGTGCCGCTCGACATGACGGTTGAGCAGCTGCGTCGCGAGCCGGTCTGGAAGATCCGGCTTTCGGCGCTGCGCCGCTATGCGCCGAGCTATCGAGAGGCGGACGTGCTCTTTTCGCTGCCGATGGAAGACCCTGGCGCCAAGCGCGTCGTCGAGCTGCTGCAGCAGGCTGCGAGCTTTGGCGTGGACTGCGAAATCGATCCGGACCTACTGCGAGGCCTTACCGCGCGCGAGGACCTGTTGCGTGAGAAGGCGCGCGTGGGCCTGCTGATTAAGGCACACGATGATTCGGTCTTGGACCGCTTTGGCGAGTTTTGCCAGGCAGAGGACACCCTGATGCAACGCCCACTTAAGGACCGCCAGCTGTGGGACGCGTTCTTTATGAGCGCTATGGGTCGCTGTGCCAATTTTTCCGTTCCCGGTTCGGGCAAGACAGCGTCGGTCTTGGGCACGTTTGCCTACCTGCGCGAGCGCGACCTGGTCGATCGCATCATCGTGCTTTCGCCCAAGAACGCCTTTGGCTCGTGGCGCGACGAATGGGCGGCTTGCTTTGGAGGCGATCGCCCTTTGCGTTCGCTGTGCTTTCATGACCCCGAGTTTCGCGGTCGTTCCACGCGCGACAAGTGCAGCACCCTGCTGTTCGACTACAAGCGCTACGACATGATTCTGCTCAACTACGAGTCGGTCGCGCTGGGGGAGGCTGCTGCCCGTATTGCGGCAGATCGCGCCCTGGTGGTGTTTGACGAAGTCCACAAGGTGAAGCGCGTGGGCGGCAAACGCGCGGCGAGCGCGGTGCAGATTGCCGCGGCGGCACCGTACTTTATTGCGCTTACCGGTACGCCGATTCCCAACTCGTTTGAGGACCTATACAACCTGCTCCACTGCCTATGGCCGCGCGACTACAACTGGTACTTTGGCATGAGTGCCAATGCCCTTAAGTCGACGAGCGAGGATGACGTTGAGCATATTAACGAGTCCATCGCGCCGTTCTTTTGTCGCACCAATAAGTATCAGCTGGGCGTGCCGCAGGCCAACGAAGACCATCTGGTCGATGTGGCGGTTGATTGCTGGGAGCAGCAAGTATTTCAAAAGGTGCTGCTTACGCTTTCGGGCGAGCCGTTCGAGATGATCATTCGCCTGCTGCAGCTTTCGTCCGACCCGCGCATGCTGGCCGAGGATCTGAGCGCCGGCGACTATGTCGACTTGTTTGACGGCGAGGTTCAGGCAGGTGCGGGCAAAGCGCTGGAAGGCCTGCAGGTGGATGACCGCCCTACGGCCAAGATGGGCGCCTGCCTGGATCTGGTCGCGTCGCTGGTAGCCCAGGGCAAGTCGGTCATTGTGTGGTGCATCTTTAAGCGCAGCATTCGTAATGTGGTGCACGAGCTGCACGAGCGCGGCATTACGGCTCGCGCTATCAGCGGGTCGACCGACATGCCCACGCGCGCCCGCGTCATCGATTCGTTTAAGGCAGGGGAGACGAGCGTGTTGGTCACCAACCCGCACACGCTGGCAGAGTCGGTCTCGCTTCACGGCGTGTGCCACGACGCTGTCTACTTTGAGTGCAGCTACAACCTGGTGCACCTGCTGCAGTCCAAGGATCGCATCCACCGCCTGGGCCTGCCGCAAGAACAGTACACGCAGTACCACTATCTGCGCGCTGTGTACGAACGCCGTGGCGGGCCGTGGTCGCTCGACCGCAATATCTACGAGCGGCTGCTGCATAAAGAGCAGGTCATGCTCGACTCGATCGACCGCGGCACGCTGGAACCCGGCTATACCGACGAGCGCGATCTGGAACTGGTGTTTAAGGGCCTGTTTGACGACGAGGGCCAGCGGAGCGAGGTTAGTGATCAAGGCATCGCGGACGATACGCAAGAACGCAAGGAGATGTAAACGATGCAGAAAGCCTTTCCCATCTTTGCCATGGAGCTGTTTTGCGACGGCTGGCTGTTCTTAACGCATTCCGACGTGACGTGGGATGGGTCGTCGCACGCCGTTAAACGCATTCGTGTCAACACCGACAAAAGCGAGGGACTCTTGGGTCATGCGCGCGAGCATTTTACGGACGTTCCGAGCAACATCGATTTGTGCCAGTATGTTGGCACCACGCTTGTTGAGCTCGAGAAGCATACCGAGCTTGTCGTTCCTCGCGATGATGTTTCACCCCGTCTGCAGCTACTCTTTGAGGGCGATCTGACGCCTATCACACTGGTGCAGCTCATGTGCGCGGGTGACTGGCTCTCGGTGCGCCAAACAGGCGAGGACAAAATTTGCGTTGCCTATGACGAGCGCTTGGCGCAGCAGATTTCCGGGTTTGGCTTTCTTATGCGGCGCTTTCGCGCAGTTCTTTGCTCGCAGAGCGCGATGCTGAGTGGCAGCGTAGTCGCTACGGTGTTTGAGCCGCGTTCTGCAACGGAGCCTGGCATATGCGCGTTTTTGGAGATGGATGAAGCGGCTCTCGCAATGCCCGAACCCGAGGCAGCGCTCGACGTTGAACAGGAACCCGAGTCCGAGCTTGAGCCAGAGTCTGCATCGGAACCTGCCCCCGAGCCCTCTGCAAAAGAGCAAGAAAAGCTGCGCATCGCAAGGGAGGTAAAGGCAGCGCGCGACAAGATGGAGGAGCTGGACAAAACGCGCGTTACTTTGCTCAATCAATTGCTCATCCTGCGCCATAAGCATGTGGAGCTTTCCAATCAGCGTGGTTGGAATACGATAGTCGAGATGGGGGAAATCGGCAGGCAGATCGATGCGCTGAGCGGTCAGGTTGATCAGCTCGACGAACAGCTCCGCGACGCGCGCCTTGCCTACGCCGAGACCCGCGCAGCGTCGCTGCAAGCGCTTAAGGAATTGGGGCAGTAAGGCAGCCCCCGCGAGCTCATAAGCGTTCTTTATGTCTAGGAAAGGTGCCAGGACGAACATGAAAATGGCAGAGCTTAAAGCCACGGTTATAAATGTGCTTTCGAGTATCGAGGGCATCTGCACGCTCGATGCAATTTCGTCATACGTTTCGCCTTGCTCTAAGGGCGACGTTGCCATTGCCCTGGTGGAGCTATGCCAAGAGGGACGTTTGGAGATTAGCGCCGAGGGATTTACGCCTTTGGTTGCTGGTGCGGCGCTTAATGAGGTTTTACTCGGGGCTCCGGCGGCGCCAGAGGAAGAGCTTTTGGGCGTGCTTTCTCCTGTTGCTGACGAGAAGGTTGAAAAGGGCTCGGTTTTGGTCGCCGAATCAGCTCAGGGGGCTGACGTGGGGGTCGCTGTTACAGATGAGGCAACGGGCAGCTGTTCGTTGGCGCCGCTGTTCCTCGATGATTCCTTCGATTGCCTGGAGCTTCCCACGCGCGTCTGCAATCGCTTTACAGAAAAGCGTGTCGCTGACGTCAGGGGCGCAGTTGCTCTTTTGGATGAGCTTGATGGCGAGCCTGGTTTGGGCGCGGGAACGATTGGCAAAACTCGCGCCTGCTTCCTCGAAGCGGCTCGTCCGTTAAGCTGCGCATTATCCAAACAACAGCTCCAGGCGCTCCGGGGTATTGCCAACTGCCAGGGCCTTTCATTTGACTCCCTTGGATTGCTTGTTGCGCTGCCCGAACTTGCGACCAACGAGCGGAACCCTCTTGTTGGTCTTGACATTGCGGCACTTGGTCTAAACGAGCCCGTGGAACGTCGGCTGCGCGTGCATGGTATTGAGACGATAGAAAAGATCAATAAGCTCAAGAGGGAGGGCCTTACGCGTATTCCCGGTATGGGCGGAGGTGCGGTTAGTAGCGTTATTAAATCGCTGATAGACTATTGCGAGCGTGTTGGCGAGAATCCTCCTGCGTGGTGCGCTGCCGCCGTCGAGCCTTTTGACGAGCAATCGTTCCTGGGTGAATTTGACGAGAGCGCCGTTCGGGTTGTTAATGAAATGCAGCGGAGGTTGATTGCCGATGGCTATAACCCGTTCCATCCTGCCTTAGTCGTTTTGTTGACGCCCAAGGCACAGCGAATGCTAAGGGCTGGTAGTTTCGATAAAGAGGTCATCGCGTCGCTGGTTAACGAGCTTGAATCAAGTTCGGTCGCGGCTCTGTGCCGCGCGAGGCAACTTGCTCGAGATGTCGATGACGTGCTTGAGAGCTTTGGGACAATGGGGGGCGTAGCCGTTCCGTCGGGGTCAGATTGGACGGAGGCCGCACTCTTGGCCGCTCAAAATAGCGGGGGACGTGTTGAATTCGACGCCGATTCTCGCAAACTCCTGCCTCACGTGTGCTCCTTAGACGAATGGCTTGACACGATTGATGCCCGTTATGCCGATGCGCTGCGTATGCGTCTCGATGGCGCTACGTTGCAAGAGGTGGGTGACAAACTGTCCATCACGCGCGAACGGGTGAGGCAGATGTGCGAATCGGCACTGGCTGACCGTGTCTTGCTCGAGGGGGACGTTTATCAATCATTTGTTGACCGGTACGCCATGACGCCTGATCAATTTGCCCGCATAACTGGTCTTGGCGAACGCGACTATCGCTATCTTGCGGCAGTCTCCAAAACTCGTGTCGCGGATCGCTTGCCTCTTTTAGATGCCTTGCATGACCAGGGGCTTTCCGAACATGTACGCGATGCCGTTGCTTCGCTACGAGCAGTCGGCAACGAGCTGCTCATTGGGAGCCAGCGCATAAAGCTCGATAAAGAGAGCATCGTTGACTATCTACTAGCTGAGCACTTACAAGAATGTCCCATGGACGAACGGCGCCTGTATGACCTGTACTGTTCATTTATTGACGAGCACGACCTGGGCAACGTTAGACGACTCGATCCGACGACGGCGCGAGCGTTCGGTGCCTGCGTCGATCGTTACGATGGCGTCATGGATGCGCACGTGCCGAGCGATGGAGACGGCGCGCGAAGGGGCGTGCGTCCTTATCATTCTAGTCAGTATGATTTTGCCCCGCTTCGGTCTGCCGTCGCATCGCTTGTTCATCTTGATATCGAGTGCTCCACAGCGTTTTTAATGAAGCAGCCTTCGATTGCAAAGTTGCTTGTTGCGTTTGATATCAGAAACGAATATGAGCTCCACTACGTTCTTACGCATTGGTGCGAACCGATTGAGGGCGTTGAGTATTCTCGCGTGCCGATGCTCGCACTGGGCACGGCCGACCGTGATGCGCAAATCGTCGGCGTTATAAGGGATATCGGACCGGCGGACGCCGTGGCTGTTTCTGAAGAATACGAGCGTCGCTATGGCGTGAAGGAGACAACGTTCCGTGGGAGTTTTTTGAACGGCTTTGAGCGTTGGTGTCATGACGGTCTTTATATCGTCGACGCGGTTGAGCTTGATGACGATGAGCGCTCGTCGCTCGGCGCTATTTTGGGGCGGGTCGGCACAGGCGGCAGGGCCAGAGACATCGAGTCTTCATTTCTCAGCGCGTATCCGCAGCGTTCGAATTTTGTACTTACGGATGCGCTGCTTGCTCCGTATGGTCTGCACCTTTGCGGTGGTACCGTAATTGACAAATCGATAGATGCCCATGATTACTTTGCCCAATTGATTTCGGAGCATGAATATTTTTGCCTGGAATTTGGCGAATTCACCAACGAGGTGATTAATGATAGGGATTTTATTTCGGAGCTTCATAAGGCAGAGCGGGCGTTTTCTGTCCTTGAGATCGGGCCTCGTGAGTACTTGAATATCGCCGTTTTTGAGTCTGCCCCTCATCCTGTTGGCGCGCAGATGATGCGCGCGATCTTGGATGCCGTTATTGATTGCATGGAACCGGAGCGACCTTATAGCGTGGCAAATCTCAAAGAGTTTGGCTTCTTTGATGCGCTGAATGATACGCTGCTCGATTTGGGCCTAGATGACTATGTGTGCCAGGCAATCATGATGCAGGGCTATGTGGGGGGTCACATTAAACGTACGTCTATTGGCGACACCATGTTGTTCTGCAAGATGTCAGGGTCGTTTAGCACGGCGGGGCTGCTCAATTCACTTGTTCACCAGCGCGGAGCCATGTCGGTATCTCAGATGGCAGAGCTGCTGTACGAGCTTTACGGCGTTTCGATTAAAAAACCGGTTATACGTACGCAGGTAAAGCAGGTGAGCGTTCGGTTGGATAGAGAACAGGATATGCTGTATCCAGAGTAAGGGTTGCGCTGCTGTACCGTAAATTCGTTTAGATTGCATATCGAATCATGCGCGCAACGAATGAGCGGAAGCAATAATTTTGGACATCATCCGAGCGCGGTCAAAGCCGGCGGCTATTTCGTTAACGGCGATACGGCCGCTGCGACCTTTACCTTGAGGACGGATATTTGGACGAAGAGGATCTTCGCAATTTTTTTGAGCGGTTGCTTGGCGATGCCACTTCGGGATTGAGCTATGACTGAGACATTTGGTTTGAGACGGTTAGGGAGGTTTCACCATGAAAATCGAAGTTGATGTAGACCAACTGCGCGAGAGTCTGCTCGACCGCGCGGGGAGTGCGGCGGGCGTGGGTTTTCCGGCCGCCATGCTCGACGTGATGGATATCGAGGACGAGTCGCCCCAAGAGCTCCTAGCCCGAGCCGAACGCGAAGGCCTCGACCTCCGTGTCTTCGCCGCAGGCGACGATACGGACGACGGCTGGTAGCCATAGCCACCCCTCAACCTTATCCCCTCAATAACTTGCGGTGAAATAGGGACTGTTTAGGCTGCTAGAAGGCCTATTCAGTCCCTATTTCACCGCAACTTATGGGTGGGGATGGCTACGACGCCAGCGTGGCGATGACGGCTTCGTCGCCGGCGTATATGAGGGTGTTGCCGTCAGGGATGATCGTTTGGCCGTCGCGCTTGAGCATCACGACGATAAACGGGTGCTTGCCTTGCGGCACGTCGCGCAGGCGCAGTCCTGCCAGGCGACCGTGGGGTGTCACGGTGACCTCGCGCAGCGTAACCTCGGCACGCTCTTCAAACGTCGGCGCGGCCATCACCAGCAGGTCACCTTCTTCAATTACGGTATCGCCGTTGGGTAGTACCGGGTTCGCACCGTCACGAAGCACCAAGACCACGAGCATGTCCGTGACGCTGCCAATGTCCGCGAGCGAGCGACCGGCAAACGGATGCCCTGCGCCCACCTTGAGCTTGACGAACGACATACCGTCCTCGTCGCGGTAGTCGTTAAACGTACGGCGCACGTCGCCTTCCGCGTCGATCATGTCGAGCTTCTTTGCCACCGCCGGCAGCAGCGATCCCTGCACCACAATGCTCGACACGGCAATCACAAACACCAGGTCAAACAGGTCGTGACCGCCGGGAACGCCGGCCACCACGGCAAAGAGGCTGAATACGACCGAAGCCGCGCCGCGCAGACCCGCCCAGCTTACGAGTGCGACTTGGCGAGGATTGGTCTTAAAGGGCGCCAACAGCAGGCCGACAGCGATGGGGCGGCTCGCGAAGAGCATAAACGCCATGAGGGCCAGGCCCGGTAGCAGCATTTGCGGCAGGCGTGCGGGCGTGACGAGCAGGCCCAATAAAAAGAAGATGGTCATCTCGGCCATCTCGGTGAGGGTATCGAAGAAGTGCGCCATCTCGACCTTGCCGGTGATGTCGCTCGCACCCAGCACAATGCCTGCCAGGTATACGGCCAAAAAGCCGTTGCCGCCCAGATAGCTCGGCAGTGCGTAGGCGACGATCGCCACAGCGAATAAAAAGATAGTCTGCGCGCCCTCGGCCGTTGCGTGTGCGCGTTCAATCAGGCGGCTGGATGTCCAGCCGATGGCAAGGCCCAGCCCTGCGCCCAGGATAATCTGCTTGGCCAGTAGCACGGGAATGTCGATGTTGCCGCCTGCCGCGAGGGTCGCGAGCACCGCGGTGAGCATGTAGGCGACGGGGTCGTTGGAGCCCGATTCGACCTCGAGCAGCGAGTCGGTGCCGCCCCTCAGCGACAGGTTGTGCTCGCGCAGCACGCTAAAGACGCTCGCCGCATCGGTCGACGCCACGACCGAGCCCAGCAGTAGGCCGCCGATCCAGTCGAAGCCCAGCGCGAAGTGCGCGAACACGCCGGTGATGCCAGCGGTGATGACGACGCCGAGCGTGCTCAGCAGCACCGCGGGCGCGGCGACAGGTTTGGCACGGTCGATGTTGGTGTTAAAGCCGCCGTAGAACATGATGAACAGCAGCGCCGTACTGCAGACGGTTTCGGTAAGCGCGTAGTCGCTAAAGTCGATGTGCGCCGGCCCGTTAACGCCCAACAGCATGCCGAGCGCGATAAAGATGAGCAGGGTGGGGAAGGGGAGCTTTTTTCCGACGGGTTTGATGGTCAGGCACAAAATGATGACGAGGCCGATAAAGAGAAGTATCTGGTTCATAGGGAGTGTCCGCTCCTGGGTGGTTGGCGTGGCACGGTCAGTTGTCTGTGGTAATTTGTACCCAAAGATGGTGGGTTTATGGGGTTGGGCCGTGCGTGTTCTCATTATCGACACGAGGCCGGGGCGCGGGAGGCACTGGGCGGGGTGTTGGTGCTGGTTGCGCGGGGTTTCCGGGGCGTGCTGGCGGCCGCTTGTGGCCGTTGGCTGCGGTGGCACTTTCCAGCGTTATTGCATCGGAGTACAATGAGTAACGTTTAAGTTCAACTTGAAGTTTTAGTCGTGGCATCGGGCTTCGGCCGCAATGCAAGGAAAGGCGTTCCATGGCGATCTATGTGACATCTGATGCTCACGGGCACGTGCGCGCGCTGGACGAGGCCCTTTCCAAGATCTCGCTGACGTCCGACGACACGCTGTATGTGCTGGGCGACATGATCGACCGCGGTCCCGATCCGGTCGGTGTCATCAACTTGGTGCGGTCGCTGCTCAACGCTCGCGTGCTTAAGGGCAACCACGAGCAGATTATGCTCGACGCGATCATTGGCCAGGACCCGCTCGATGCCGAGACCTGGGATATCAACGGCGGTTGGACCACGCGCCAGCAGCTCAACGAAATGGAGTTTGAAGCATACGAGGAGCTGGTGCGCTGGGCTGCTGCCCTGCCGCTCTATGCGGTGGTCGAGACTACCGAGCGGCCGTACCTGCTGGTGCACGCCGGCATTCAGACCGAGGCAGCGCGTGCGTTTTTGCTTGAGCATGGTGTCGATTGCGGCGACGGCAGGGGGGCGGTCGATGCCGATCGCGAGCTGCTGCAGCAAATGCTCGCCGTACAGTCGTCCGATGACTTGCTGTGGATTCGTCACGGCTACTGGGATGCTCCTACGGGGCTGCTTTCTGCCGAGGGCAAGGGCCCGGTCGTGGTGAGCGGCCACACGCCCACGGTGTCGCTGGGGCGTTATTGCGAGGTTGGCGGCCTGGCAGGGCTCGATGAGGAGTCGGGCCGCGGGCGGATGGTGCGCTTGGGTGGCGAGGATACCGCCGGCGTGCCCGATCGCATCGATATCGACTGTGCGGCGGCCACCGGTTCCGAGTTCGGCCGCGTGGGCATCCTGCGCCTGGACGACGGGGCGGAGTTTTATGCGAACATCAACCCGGGCGAATAATCGCTGCAAAGGGTAGCTAATTTGGGACGGGGCCTTTTTGACTACTTTTGCCCTTCTGCCCGCTAATTGATTTTTCTGGGACGGGGATTAAATAATCATTTGGCCGCCCGCTGGCTAAGTGAGTAGACTTTTTTGGAAATGCCGAGCACTCAACATGTTCGCCTCAATAAAACCGCAGGTCACAGACTTGTGCTTTGTCGGTGTGGTCGGGGATTCGGTAAAAGTCTACTCACTTAGTTTTGCGTGATGCATATTGTCCGCAACGAGACCCCAGCCGGGGTGATTCCATCGCAAATTCCGGTGACCGGGGGCAGCTAATTAGGCGCCGTATGGGTTGCGGTCGCGTTCGATGCGTTGGCGGATGTGGGCGTACTCGACAATCAGCAGCACCAGCAGCAGGGCCATGATAGCCAGGTAGCTTACGACGGCACCCATCAGGCCCAGCAGGTTGATCAGGATCACCGGGAGCACCACGCTCACGGCAAAGCAGATCAGGTAGATCTTGGTGACGTCTCCAGCGTGGCGCAGGACCGTGATAATGGCGTAGATAAAATCGATGGCCGCGGTTACGCCGCCGGCGACGACCATCAGCAGCGCCAATGTGCGGTAGCGCTCAAAGTTGAGACCGTACATAAAGCTCATGAGGGGAATGCCGGGACCTGCCATAAATGCGGCGCACACGCCGGTGATGGCCACGATCAGTGCCATAACGGCAATAATAATCAAGTCAAAACGGCGGCGTTTGCGTGGGTTCGCCCAAATGCTCGACAGACGCAAAAGCTGCGGTTTATAGACAAATCCGATGCTCAGCAAAATAGCCTGCGCCGGAAAGAACAGGGCATTAAAGTACAGCTGATATTTGTAAGCCAGCGCGCCTTCCATCACAAACTTGGGCATGCTCTCGATAAGGTTGAACAAAAAGAGCGCACCAAAGAGCGGGGCGCATTGCGCAAAGAGACGGCCGACTTCGCGCAGGCTCACGCGGCGCGATTTTTCGGTTTCGAGCAGGGCGAGCGGGGCGGTGACCAGCACGAGCGAGGCAATCGCGGTGACACCCATGGCCATGGCCGCGATGGGCATGCTGCGCGTAAGGAACAGCGTCACGCTAAAGACCGCGATGACGCAGACGGAGCGCAGCGTTTGGCTCATGCCGGCCAGGTAGAGTTTATCGGCCTGCTGCAGGCGGCCCTCGTACACGTCCGCCACGCCGTCGATCACCTTATACAGGTAGACGCCCAGGCCGATCGTCGCCATATGCGCGTCGTAGCCGCGGGCACTGCTGTATGCAAGGCCGCAGGCCAGCGCAAGCGCTCCGCAAAGCCAGCGGTTGAGCTGGTAGGAGGCAAAGGACGTCGTTTCGTCGATGTCCGAGACCTGAAAATTGCGCACGCCGTAGTTGCACGCGATCATGATGAGCGTGCCGGTGACAAACGCAATGGAGAACTTGCCGGCTTCCTCGGCGCCCACGAGCTGCGTGGACACAATGGTGAGCAGGGGAAACGCGAAACCCCACACGGCGGTGCCCAGGGTATTCCAGAGATAGTCGCGGCGGGTGGCGTGCTCCTCGTATTCGGCTTCCTGCGTGGAGAAGCCGCCGCCGTAGACGGCGCCGAGCAGACGGTTCCACCAGGCGTTGACCATGCGGCGGACGGGACCGGGCTCGCGATCGCGCTCGCGCCGGCGACGCGTGGCTTGGCCGCTATCGGGCCCGCCGGCGTTGCGCTGACTCAGCTCCTGGATACGTGCGAGTTCCTCGGCGGTGTGGGAGGCGGGGAACAGGCCGTTCTCGATGCGTCCGCCCTGGGCCTTTGCGGTGCCGCTGCTCGCTACGGCGGGGTCGGCGACGCCATTGCGGCGGGCGATGGCGCGGCGAATACTATCGAGAGGCGAGATGCTCAAGGCGGAGTCCTTTCTATTGCTGCGCTTTAGTATAGACGCGACGGCGTTTGCTCGTGTTTTTGAACAGGTTGTTCAATATCTTCGGCGGCGCCATTCAGTAGTCGGCACTTCGGGACGTTCCTTATGTGCCGACATCCGGGGACACTCCTTGGTTATTGCCTGTTCAAGAGCGTCCCCAATGGCTAGGCCGCTTGCCTGCGATTTTTGACCGTTGGGCGGGCGCTTCGCCGTTGCCGCAAAAACGTTTTTGCATATCGGGTACAACGGGCTTTACGTGAGTAAAGTGCGCGCCGCGTCCACGTGTCGCGTTTTTAAAGGAGGCCCCATGCCTGGTGTTACCCCTGCAGAAGTTCTGTCCAATTTTGGCATTACGCTGGTCGAAGATCCCGCCGAGAATCAACCCCGTCTACTGGTCGATCTACCCGCCGCGGAGCTCGTCGAGCATGCCATCCGCCGCGAAGAAGGCCGCATGGCATCCAACGGCGCGCTGGTGATCGAGACGGGGGAACGCACTGGTCGTTCTCCCAACGATCGCTTCATCGTTGACACCCCCGATGTTCACGACAGAATCGCCTGGGGCGCCGTCAACCGCCCGCTTTCGATCGAGAGCTACGAGACCATCAAGGCCGGTATCGTCGACTATCTCAACGAGCGCGACGTGTTCGTTACGCGCGGCATGGCAGGCGCCGACCGCAACCACACGCGTCGACTGCTCGTCGCCTGCGAGCGTGCCAGCCAGGCGCTCTTTATTAAGCAAATGCTCGCCCGTCCGCTCGCCCGCGAAATCGCGCGCACCGGCGAGCCGGACTTCTGCGTGCTCGCCGCGCCGGGCTACCAGTGCGATCCCGCCATTAAGGGCCTCAACTCCAGCGCCGCCGTGGTCATTAACTTCCAGGAGCGCGTGATTCTGGTTGCCGGCACCGGTTACTCCGGCGAAATCAAAAAGTCCATCTTCAGCGTCATGAATTACCTACTGCCCGTCGAGGACGACGTGCTACCCATGCACTGCTCGGCCAGCATGGATCCCGTCACGCACGAGACGGCCGTGTTCTTTGGCCTTTCCGGCACGGGCAAGACCACGCTTTCGGCCAACCCCACGCGCCTGCTGATCGGCGACGACGAGCACGGCTGGTCCGACATGGGCATCTTCAACATCGAGGGCGGCTGCTATGCCAAGTGCGAGGGCCTGGACGCGTTCCATGAGCCCGAGATCTTCAACGCCGTCCGCTTTGGCGCCATCTGCGAAAACGTGGTGCTCGATGAGAATCGCAAGCCTAACTATGATGACGTCTCGATCACGCACAATACGCGCGTGGCCTATCCCGTCGAGCATATTCCCAACGCGTGGACCAAGGGCATGGGCACCACTCCGAGCGTCGTGCTGTTTTTGACCTGTGATGCCTTTGGCGTGCTGCCGCCCATCTCGCGCCTGACGGCCGACGCCGCCATGTATCACTTTGTGACGGGCTTTACGGCCAAGATCCCCGGCACCGAGGTCGGCGTCACCGAGCCCACGTCCACGTTCTCCTCGCTGTTCGGAGAGCCGTTTATGCCGCTCGACCCCATGGTCTATGCCAAGATGCTCGGTGAGCGTATCGCCGACGGTCGCACGCGCGTCTATCTGGTCAACACCGGCTGGATTGGCGGCGGTTATGGCGTGGGCCATCGCATCGAGCTTGCCTACACGCGCGCCCTGGTGGCCCGCGCCCTCGACGGTACCATCGAGGACAGCGAGTTTGTGCACGACGATATTTTTAACGTTGACATTCCCACCACGTGCCACGGTGTGCCCGATGGCATCCTGGTGCCGCGCCAGTACTGGCAGAGCACCGCTCGCTACGACGAGGCAGCGCACAACCTGGCGGTGATGTTTGAGGAGAACTTCGAGAAGAAGTACTCGCACCTGCCCGAGTCCGTTAAGGCCGCCGGCCCGCACGCTCAGGTGCCCGCCGACGCTCGTCATCGCGGCCGCGGGCTGCTGGGACTTCGCCGCTAGCGTCGTCGCGAGCCCATATCCACCACAAAGGGGACAGGCACCTTTGTGGTGGTTTTGCTCGCGCGGATGACTCGGGTTACAATACGCCTGACATATCGTCCCCTTCTCCGGATGGGGACAGCGCAAGCGCTCTTGTGACGGCACCGTAGGACTTTGAAGGTGGCCGTTGTAAGGGCGCTTTTTGTTTAGGCATTCGCATTGGGGCGAATCGTGAAGGGAGCACGTATGAAGAGCTTTATTGCCGAGGATTCATTCTGGGAGCTGTTTCCGCAGGCAGCGGTCGGTGTGGTGGTCGTGGAGGGTATGAAGTCCACGGCTCAGATTCCTCAAGAGGACGTGGATGCGATTGCGGCGTTGCTCGATCGCGCGAATATCGATGCGGAGCGTCATCTGACCAGCGATACAATCAGCGAGAACGCACCGGTCAAGGCATGGCGCGAGGCCTATCGTCTGTTCAAGACCAAAAAGGGCGCGCGCTGTTCAATCGAGAACCTGCTCAAGCGCGTGCTCAAGGGCAAGCCGGTGGGCCACATTACGCCCGCGGTGGATATTTACAACACGGTGTCGTTGACCTACGCGTTGCCCGTGGGAGGCGAGGATTTGCATGCGATTGAGGGCGATCTTCGCTTGAAGGTGACCGACGGTGGCGATGCGTTCTTGCCGCTTGGCGAGGAAGCGGATGACCCGACGCTTCCCGGCGAGCTGGCCTATATCGATGATGCAGGCGCCGTGTGCCGCTGCTGGAACTGGTGCGACGGCGTTCGAACGGCTCTGTCCGACGATTCGGCCGACGCATTCCTGGCGATTGAGTGTGTAGAGCCCGAGCGCATGGGGGACTGTCAGGCCGCCATCGACCGTCTTGCCGATCTGCTCGAGCGCTATCTGGGAGCGACGGTTGTCGTTAAGACGCTTGTGACCCGCGACAATCCCCGCGTGGAGCTGTAGCGGCGCCTAGAACCTATTGATGCCCCAAACCACCACAAAGGTGCCTGTCCCCTTTGTGGTGATTTTTATGTTGATGAGTTAACAAATAGGGCGCGCAGTGCTGGCGGCCGCTGGGTACGGTTAAGATGTTTACCCGTTAGCATTATGCAAGCGAAAGGCGGTCGTCTCCCATGCAGCAGAGCGACGAGACACGTTTCGAGGACTTTGTCGGACTGATCAGCGGACTCTACAAGGAGATCCAGCGCATTAAGACATCTGAGGGCGCAAGGCTGGGCCTTAAGGGCTCCGACATCATGTGCCTGTACTATCTTGAGCGCAGCAAGGACGGCCTGACTGGTGCCGACCTCGCCCGCATGGCTGGCGTGACCCGCGCTGCCGTCTCGCGCACGCTGGCGCATCTGGAGGAGGGCGGCTACGTCGAAGTCGACGATTCGGGCGATGCCGCCGTTAAGTATCGCGCCCCGGTTCGCCTGACCACGTTGGGCGGCGAGAGCATGAACGAGGCCGATTGCATTATTCGTGAAGTGCTCGACACCACCGGCAAGGCCATGGGCGTGGAGCAGCGTGAGCAGATGTATGCGTCGCTGCGTACGATTCTCAACACCTTGCGCGAGCTGTAGGGCCGCCTGGGCATTTGCTTCCCATTATCAACTGCATCGTCCCGTTTAAGCGCGTATACCGTGCCGGGGCATTGCTGTCAAAATTCCCTGCGCGAGGTCCGCGCAAGAAAGGATTCGCTATGTCCGTCCGCATTATTACCGATTCCGCAAGCGATATGTCGCCGGCCGAGCATCCGGCACTGGCCGTTTTGCCGCTGTCCGTCACCTTTGGAACCGATGTGTTCATGGATGGCATCGACATCGATCACCAGCGCTTTTACGAGATGCTCGTGGAGCGCGATGAGCTGCCCAAGACCGGCCAGGTCAACCCGTACGCGTTCTCGCAGGCTATCGCCGAGGTTCGCGAAGCCGGCGATGAGGCTGTGATTATTACCGTGGGCGCTAAGCTCTCGGGCACCAATCAGAGCGCCCGTACCGCACTGGCCGAGGCGCCGGGCGGCGATGTGTACGTGGTTGATAGCAATAACGTCACCCTGGGTGAACGCATCCTGGTTGAGTATGCGCTGCGCTTGGTGGACGAGGGCCGTAGCGCGGCCCAGATTGCGGCGGCGGTCGAGGCCGTGCGCGACCGCGTGGTGGTTATTGGCCTGCTCGAGACGCTGGAGTACCTGGTGCGCGGCGGTCGCCTGTCTGCTGCTGCCGGCGCCGTGGGTACGCTGCTCAACGTAAAGCCTGTGGTAGCTGTCGAGGACGGTCTAATCGTGCAGCTGGGCAAGGCACGCGGTTCCAAAAACGGCCGCAACCTGCTGAACCAAAAGGTCGAAAAGGCGGGCGGCATCGACTTTTCCATGCCGCTGGCGCTCGGCTATACGGGCCTTTCGGATGCGGTGCTCAAGAAGTATATCGAGGACAGTGCGGCATTGTGGGCTGGCCACACCGAGGGCGAGCTGCCCGTTCACACCATCGGCGCCACCATCGGCACCCACGTAGGCCCCGGCGCCGTAGCCGTAGCCTTCTTCCAGCCCGCCAACTAACCGACCTGCCAACAAATGATCCCTTGGGGACGGAGGAAAACGGATCATCGACCGCACGGAGGCCGCGAATGATCCGTTTTCCTCCGTCCCCAAGGGATCATTTCTTTATGCTGTTAATGCGGAGAAGGGAGCGAGCGATGGCGTCTGAGGGCTTTTTTGAGCAGGTGTATGAGGTGGTCGAGCAGATCCCCGAGGGGATGGTCGCCACGTACGGTCAGGTGGCGCTGCTCGCCGGTCGCGCGCGAAGTGCACGCTATGTGGGGTATGCGCTGCATAGCAACCCACGCCCTGGTCAAATTCCCTGTCATCGCGTGGTGTTTACCGACGGGCACATATGCGAGGGCTTTGCTTTTGGCGGCCCCGATGCTCAACGTGAGCTTTTGCTAGGGGAGGGTGTGGCGTTTAAGGACGACATGCACGTCGACTTGGCCGCCTGTCGCTGGCCAGCTGGACTCTAACAGTTCTGCCGTGGCCAAAACCACCACGAAGGTGCCTGTCCCCTTTGTGGTGGTTTTCCGTTGTAGGTTTACCGGGGCTAACTTATGGAGAAGGTGTGGCGGCGCATATTGACGCAAGAAAGTAAACCACGGTGAACTATATTATATTCAGCAACGGAGCGGGCAATAGGCGATGAAAAAGCCTGCCCTGTTGAGTTTGATTCGCATTCCTCCCCTCTGTGCGATTCAACGGTGTACTTCGGGAACGGGCCCGCTGGCAACTGACTGCCGGCGGGCCCGTTCCCGTTTGTCGGGGGAGTGCAATGGGTAGAGCCGAGCCGGTCGGGCACCAAAAAAGGCGGACGCCATAGCGCCCGCCCTATAGCAATCGAAAGCTCAAGCCAGCAGATCGGTCTAGTACACCATGCCCATGGCGTCCCGAACCTCGGCCAGGGTCTGCTCGGCGATCTCGTTGGCGCGACGGTTGCCCTCGTGCAGCACGTCCTTCACATAGTCCAGATCGTTCTCGTAGCGCTGGCGACGCTCGCGGATCGGCGCGAAGTACTCGTTGACGGCCTCGGTCACGTACTTCTTGAGCTGGCCGGAGCCGCCCATGCCAATCTCCTCGGCAATCTCGACCTCGGAACGGCCGGTGCAGATGGCGGCGGTCGAAAGCAGGCCGGACACGCCGGGGCGGTTCTCGGGGTCGAACGTGATCATGCGCTCGGAGTCGGTCTGGCTCTTCTTGATGCGCTTGGCCGTCTCCTCGGCGGTCATCGAGATGTTGATGGCGTTGCCGTAGCTCTTGCTCATCTTGCGACCGTCCAGGCCGGGCAGCAGCGGGGTCTCGGAAAGCAGCGCGTCGACCTCGGGGAACACCTTGCCGTAGCGGTTGTTAAAGCGGCGGGCGATGGTGCGGGTGAGCTCGATGTGCGGCAGCTGGTCGCGACCGACGGGCACCACATTGCCCTTGCAGAACAGGATGTCGCAGGCCTGGTGCACCGGGTAGGTGAGCAGAAGGCCGGTGAGCTCGTGGCCCGAGGCCTCCATCTCGGCCTTAACCGTGGGATTGCGCGCCAGCTCGGCCTCGGAGACCAGCGACAGGAACGGGAGCATGAGCTGGTTGGCGGCGGGCACGGCGGAGTGCGCGTAGATCATTGTCTTATTGGGGTCGATGCCGCAGGCAAGGTAGTCCATGACCATGTTGTACACGTTGTCCTGGATGTGCTCGGTGGTGTCGCGGTCGGTGATGACCTGGTAGTCGGCGATGAGCACGTTGGTCTTGGCGCCCATGTTCTGCAGCTCCACGCGGCCCTTGAGGGTGCCAAAGTAGTGGCCCAGGTGCAGGCGGCCGGTGGGGCGGTCACCGGTAAGCATGGTGAACTTCTCGGGCGTCTTGGCCAGGCCCTCGCGAATGGCGTTGCTCTTTTGCAGCGCGACTTCGTAGCTGTTCTCGTTTGGCATGATTGCTCCTAACGTATGTTCATGGGTCAAGATGATAACGCGTTTATTGGAGGGGCGGGAGGGGAGGCGGCTTGCGCGCTGGGTGCGGCGCGGCCGCGTTTGGCCGGCGGCGCCTGAGCGCATCCTCGGCAGCTTATCCTAGAGCTTGTGGTGGCGCTCTTCCTTACGATCCTCGGCTGCCTGCTCCTCCTGTTTAAAGGCGGGATCGTCGGGGGTTACCAGCTCGTCTTCGTGCGTGCGCTTGTTGTAATGGTGGCGCAGTACGGGCTCAAACAGGTGCAGGTGCTTGGCGAAGGCCGCCGAGCCAATGGCGAGCACGGTAAAGATGAGGACGCGCATGGGGACCTCGACCTGATTGATGGCGGCGGCGCCGGCCGAAAGCATGATGCACCAGGCGTAGATGAGCAGTACGGCCTGCTTTTGGTTGTAGCCCTCTTGAATGAGGCGATGGTGGATGTGACCCTTGTCGGCCTGCCCGATGCTAATGTGGGCGCGCTTGCGGCGCACGATGGCGCTGAACGTATCGATGATGGGCACGCCGGCCACGATGAGCGGGATGATGAGCGAGGTGAGCGCGGCGGTGCGGCTCACGTTGAGCAGAGAGATGGAACCCAGCGCAAAGCCCAGAAGCAGCGACCCCGAGTCGCCCAAGAAGATGCTCGCGGGGTTGAAGTTATAGCGCAAGAAGGCGAGGCACGAGCCAAAGAGCGCGATGGAGAGCGCGGCGGCGTCGATGCGGCCCGAGAGCACGGCGACCGAAAACATGGTGAACGACGCGATACCGCAGATGCCCGTGGCCAGGCCGTCGAGGCCGTCGATAAGGTTGATGATGTTGGTGAACGCCACCAGGTAGATCACGGTGATGGGGTAGGCGAGCCAGCCGAGCATGATCTCGCCGGGGGCAAACGGGTTGACGATGACGCCGATGCGCAGGCCGCCCACGCAGGCGATGAGCGCGGCGAGGACCTGACCGGCGAGCTTTTGCTTGGGCTTGAGCTGGTAGATGTCGTCGACCGCGCCGGTCGCAAAGATGACGGTAAATGAAAGCGCCAGTATGGGGTAGCTGATGTGCAAGAGGGGATGAGGCACCAAAACGGGCGGCCAGCCCAGGTACCAGGTGCCTAGGATCTGCACGATGCAGGCGACGACGAGGCCCAAAAAGACCGCCGTGCCGCCCATGCGCGGGATGGGCTTAGTGTTGATGCGGCGCCTGGAAGGATAGTCGACGGCGTCGAGCTTGATTGCCAGGCGCTTGACCAGGGGCACCGTAAGGAAGGTCGTGATAAAAGCCGCGACCGCCACGCAAAGGTACGGTATGAAGCTCGTGGAGGAAGCCATGAATCGATAAACCGCCAAGCGTCGAAGGAAAAGGTCAAAGGATGCCACGCCGCAAAGGGTATAGCTGACCCATGATACTCGACCAAGGAGGGTGTGAGGAATTGCACGGGGCGATAATCACGCGCTTACCAGATATCCGAGTGATAGTGTGGCTCTGCCTGGTGCCTTTTGGGGATCTTGGCGGGATTTGCAATGGCGATTTTCGGCAAAAGAAAACCACCCCCCACGTTACGAAAATGAACCCACCTAAAACAGGTGGGTGCCCTCATCGACTGTTCCAGCGTCCTTAACAACGAAGGATACCTGTACTAGGTACGACTGTGTGGGCTCCCTAAATAAACGCGACGGTTCACCCAGTTGCTCCGCGGGGGGCGGAATACCTACATCATAAAGCGGCACTTTGTGGATTCCAGTCTTGACATTACAAAAATCGTGTCGGACGATTACGGCGCCTTAGGGACGGAGCCGTCTACGCGGCCTGGCCCTTTACGTTTGAGCTGCTGAATCGTTGTTTTGGAGCATGTTTTTATGCCGACGTCGTTGACCGAACTTTTTTCGCCTGCCTGCCATTTGTGTCCGCGCCGTTGCGGTGCGGCGCGCGATGAGGGCGCGCGCGGCGTATGCGGTGCTAACGACACGCTCAAGGTGGCCCGCGCGGCGCTTCATATGTGGGAGGAGCCGCCTATCTCGGGCGAGGCCGGTTCGGGCACGATCTTCTTTAGCGGCTGCTCGCTCAAATGCGTCTATTGTCAGAACCACGAGATCTCGACAGGCAATTTTGGGCTTGAGATTTCGCCCGAGCGCCTGGTCGAGATTATGTTGGAGCTGCAGGACCAGGACGCCAACAATATTAATTTGGTGACGGCGACGCACTACGCGCACCTGCTGCCGGCGGCGATTGCTGCAGCACGGGCGCGCGGGCTGGTCATCCCAATCGTCTACAACACGAGCGGTTATGAGCGCGCGAGTGCCGTGGCGGCGCTCGGCGATCTGGTCGACGTGTGGCTTACCGACTTTAAGTATGCCGATGCGGGACTTGCACAGTCGCTCTCTCATATTCAGGACTACCCGCGTGTGGCCGTGTCGGGTCTCGCTCAGATGGCGCGCGAGATCGAGCGCCGCGGGGGAGAGCTGGTGGACGAGGACGGGCTCATGAAGCGCGGCATGATCGTGCGCCACCTGGTGCTGCCGGGACATGCAGACGATTCATGTCGCGTTTTGGACCTGGTGTGGCAGACGGTGGGTGATGTGCCGATCTCGGTCATGAACCAGTACACGCCCAATGCGCTCATGCGCGAGCAGGGCGGCGACCTGGCTCGTGCCGTGACGCGCGAGGAGTACGAGCAGGTCCTCGACCATGCCGACGACTTGGGCTTTACGACCATGTTCTGGCAAGAGGGTGGCGCGGTAGACGAGAGCTTCACCCCGGCGTTCGATACCACCGGCGTCCTCACCAGCGCGAAGTAACGGGTTCGCCGATGATTTTTCTGGGACGGGGATTAAAAAATCATCGAGAGGATTGCTTGCTTGAAGGGTAGTCAAAATGGCCTCGTCCTAAAAAGACTGGGTATTGGGCGTTGACAGTTGGCGAGCCGTAGGTAAAATATCAACTTGTCCTGGGGACGTAGCTCAGTTGGGAGAGCGCTGCCGTCGCATGGCAGAGGCCGAGGGTTCGACTCCCTTCGTCTCCACCCTTGGATTTGATAAGCCGCTGACACTGTGTCGGCGGCTTTTTTTAAAAAGAAAGGGCTGCACCATGGCCGAGCTTGAGTCCCAACCATTGTCCGACGAGGAGCGCGCCGAGTTGGAAGAGCTCCGCGCCGAGAAGGCCCGCCGCGAGGCTCAGGAAGAGACTCGTCGCGAGCGTGAGGAGCTGGCTGCCCTGCGTGCCGAGCGCGCAAAGGCCGAGGAAGCCGCCACGAGGGCCGCATCCGAGCGCAAGCCCACGCCCGCGCCCAAGCCCGCCACTGCGAAGCCTGCGCCTGCCACACCCAAACCTCAACCTAAAAAGGTGGCTCATCCCAAGCCCGCCGAGCCCAAGCCGAGCCGTGACGAGATGACCTTTGCCCAGCGCATGGTCACCTCCAAGGAGCCTACGGGTGAGAATGAGATCCCCGGCATGGCTCCGGCTCAAAAAATCATCATTGTGCTCGCCCTCATCGCGTTTATCGTCTTTATGGTCTACACGATCACGGGCAGCATGGGCCTGCACTAACCTGTTCGCGCCGGGCTCCATGCCCGCACGTCCGCCTCGTCCAACCCTCAAATTCTGCACCACTCATCCGAAAGGTCGCCCCATGGCTTTGACCGATATCTCTCATCCCACCGACATTGCAATGCTCACCGATCTGTACGAGCTCACTATGGCCCAGGGCCTGTGGGAGAGCGGCAAGGCCAATGAGCAGGGCTGCTTTACGGCGTTTTACCGCGACCATCCCTTTGGCAGCGCGTATGCCGTCATGTGCGGCACCGCCGAGCTGCCCGAGCTGGTCGAGAACCTGCGCTTTACGCCCGAGGACATCGAGTACCTCGCCTCGCTTCAGGCTCCCGCCGGCGGTGCGATGTTTAAATCCGCATTCCTCGACTACCTGCGCAATTTCCGCGCGCACGTGAACATTGACGCCGTGCCCGAGGGCGAGCTCGTCTTTCCGCGCGAGCCCATGGTGCGCGTCACCGGTCCTGCGCTGGAGTGCCAGCTGCTCGAGACCGCGCTGCTCAACATCGTCGGCTTCCAGACGCTCGTCGCCACCAAGACGGCGCGCGTGGTACTGGCGGCTGATGGTCGCCCCGTCGCCGAGTTTGGCCTGCGCCGCGCCCAGGGCCCCGATGGCGGCCTGGCCGTCGCGCGCGCGAGCTACGTTGCCGGCTGCTCCTCTACGTCCAATGTGCTCGCCGGTCGCCGCTACGGTATTCCCGTCTTTGGCACGCATGCGCACAGCTGGGTGATGAGCTTCGATTCCGAGCTCGAGGCCTTCCGTGCCTTTGCCAAGTCGAGCCCCAAGAACTGCACGCTGCTCATCGACACCTATGACGTGCGCGAGGGCTGCGAGCATGCCATTACGGTTGCCAAAGAGATGGAGGCGGTGGGCGAGCGCCTGTCGGCTATTCGTATTGACTCGGGCGACCTCGCCAAGCTCTCTAAGTATGTCCGCGGCCGTTTTGATGCCGAGGGCCTGCCCTATGTGGGGATCTCGGTTTCCAACGATTTGGACGAGTACACGATTCAGTCACTGATCGACCAGGGTGCGCCCATCGATAGCTTTGGCGTGGGTACCAAGCTCGCGACCTGCTATGACCAGCCGGCGCTGGGCGGCGTGTACAAGCTTTCCGCCCGCCGTGCGAGCGAGGCGGACCCGTGGACGCCGGTGGTCAAGCTCTCCGAGCAGCCCTACAAGCGCACGATCCCGGGCGTGCAGCGCGTGCGCCGTTATTACGACGGCTTTGGTGGCCCGATCTGCGACATGATCTATGACGAGGACCATCTGGCGGGGGAGGGCGCCGCGCGCGGCAATACCCTCGTGGCCGTGAACGATGCCGCCCTGGTGACCGATGTGTCCGAGCTTGAGTATCGCGAGCTGCTGGCGCCGATCGTGCGCGATGGCAGCGCCGTTGCCCCGCGCGAGAGCATCGTGGGCGCACGCGAGCGTTGCACCTGGGCACTGGACCATCTGGATCCGGTCTACAAGCGCTTCCTGTACCCGCAGACCTATGTGGTGGGCATGGAGCAGGGCCTGGCACAGGTGCGCGACGAGCTCGTGCGCAAGAACATGGCTGCGGCTTCTGCCTTCCCCTGGGCAAAATGATCCGCATGCGACGGAGGAAAACGGATCATTTTCTCGCTCGCCCGTTCGCCCGCCTGCTCAACATTCGATTGGTTTGACGTATGACGACTTCTTATAAAACGATGGTGGTAAAGATCGGTTCGTCCACGGTGGTGGGTGCCGACGGCAAGGTCAACCGCGCCTTTATCGGCGGGCTTGCCGACCAGGCCGCAGCCCTGCGCAAGCTCGGATGGCGTCTGGTCGTGGTGAGCTCGGGCGCTATCGCCTGTGGCTATCCCGTGCTGGGCTTCGACCGCAAGCCGGTCGGCGACCTGCCGAGCCTGCAGGCCTGCGCCTCGGCCGGTCAGTGTATCATCTCGTCGGCCTACGACGAGGAGTTTCATGCGCGCGACCTGCTCACCTCGCTCGTGCTGCTCACACGCCACGACACGGCCCGCCGCACATCCTACCTGCATGCGCGCGACGCCCTGCTGCGCCTTGTGGAGCTTGACGTGGTGCCGGTCGTCAACGAGAACGATACCGTTACCGTCGATGAGATCAAGTTTGGCGACAACGACACGCTGGCGGCGCTTGTGAGCTGCCTGGTTTCTGCCGATCTGTGCGTGACGCTCTCGGACATCGATGGCCTCTATACCGCCAATCCGCATGAGGACCCCACGGCCGAGTTTGTCCCGGTCGTGCATAAGATCGATGCCAAGATCATCGCCTCGGCGGGCGATTCTTCCACATCGGTGGGCACGGGCGGCATGATTACCAAGATCCGCGCGAGCCGCATTCTGATGACCGCGGGCATTCAGAGCGTGATTTGCTCGGGCGAGGAGCCCGATGCGCTCGTGCGCCTTGCTCGCGGCGAGAGTGTGGGCACGCTGTTCGATCCACCGGCGGAGCGTCTGGACATTGCGCCCCGCAAGCTGTGGATCGCGCTGGGCGACAAGGCGCATGGCTCGGTGACGGTCGATGACGGCGCCGCGAAGGCGCTGGTCAGCCGTGGCTCGTCCTTGCTCGCGGTGGGTATTCGCGAGGTCGATGGCACGTTTGGCGAGGGCGATGTGCTTGACGTTTGCGACCCGAGCGGCATGGTTGTCGCGCGTGGTATTGCCGAGGCCGATTCGGACGTGCTGGAGCTTGCAGCAGGACGTCGCCAGGACCAGATTGCCGGCAACCGCCTGCTGGCAGACCTGGCCGAAAAGCCCGCGATTCATCGAGATAATTTGATCGTCTTCGCCTAACGGGTCGACGCTGCGCGCCGCCCAGAGCGACAATTTGTCATTCAAAAGGTGAGGCATGACCATCAGGTCTTCGCCTAACCAATTGACGCTGCAAACGCCCCTAAGCGGCAATCTGACGTTCAATCGTCGGGCATGACCAAAAGGTCAATGCCCTCCTCTTTCACGTCACCTTGCTCGCTTAGGGGCGTTTTCGCTTTCCGTCCTCTTCCTGCGGCATCGTCATTGCCGGTACTTGTCCGGCACCTGGGGACGTTCCTTTTGTGCCGGCAGTTGGGGACACTCCTTTGCTAGAAGATTCGGCGCAGGTCTCCGCGGTTGAGGGCTTCGTCGAAGAGGTGCTTGAACACCGCGCTGCCGTGCAGGCCATCGTGCTCAAACTCGTTGGTCACCCAGGCATGCGAGTTGCCAATGCGGCTGAGCGTATCGAGCTGCAGGCCCGAATCCACGTACATGTCGTCGAAGTACACCGCAGCCTGGAGTGGTACTTCGTTGCAGGCCAGGCGCTGCGGGTCGTAGATCTTGTCCCAGCTGGTGTCCTCCATCAGCAGATCCATGGCGGGCTTGAAGGGCTTGAGCTCGGGCATCTGCTCAAACATCCACGGGAACATGGCCTCGCCGGTAAACATGAGCGGGCGCGCGAACGTGTCGAACTCGGCGCGATGCGCCTTCTCTTCTGCCGCGGCCCAGCGGATGGGCATGGTGTCGCCATCGGCGTAGATGAACTCCTGCAGCGTCCAGTACAGCGGGTTTGTACGCGTGTTGGTGCGCTCGAAGGCGCGCATCAAAAAGCTGTCGGATACCGAGGAGCCGCAGCTCAGCGTACCATCGCCATCAACAAACGCGTGATCGATAATCCAGTGCATGCGCTCAAAGCTTGGCTTCATGCCAAAGTCGCTGCCCATAAGCTGCAGGCGCTCGACCGTCATCGGCGAGCCGTCGGGCAGTGCGGGCTTTTGCTCCTCGATCGCATCTGCCAGGGCAGCCACGCGCTCAACGTCGGCAGGGTAACGGTCATAGTACTGCTGCGTCTTGGCCGCCATGCGCGGGAAGGTGTGCGCGTAGACCTCGCTGGCGCTCGCCGGCACGTGCGGAATGCCGCCGCAGGTAAAGCTTGCCGCCACGCCCTCGGGAAAGAGCGACAGATAGCTCAACGTCAAAAAACCGCCGTAGCTCTGCCCGAGTGTGACCCAGGGCTTGCCGCCAAAACCCACCAGGCGCAGGTACTCAAAATCGCGCACGATGGAGCTGGCGAGGTGGCGTTTGAGAAAGTCCGCCTGTGAGCGGGCCGCATCGGCTCCTGCTGCCTCGGCACGATCGCCCAAGGCGGCAATCGTGCGCCCGTCTACACAGCTGCTGCGTCCGGTACCGCGCTGGTCGGGCAGGACGACGCGGAAGTGCTTGACGGCCTCCTCGATCCAGCCATCGCTTGTGGGCGACAGCGGACGCGGGCTCTCGCCGCCGGGGCCGCCCTGCAAAAAGAGGAGGAGCGGCAAGTCGTCGTTAATGCGGTCGGGCGCGCAAACCACGCGGTAGAAGAGCTTGATGCTTTCGGGTGCACCGGCGATGGGCGCCGGCATTGCGCCGCGGCGCATGGTGCTGCCGACGGCCAAAAGCATGGGCTCCAGGCCGCGCCAGTCGAGGGGGACGTCGATGCTGTGGTCCTCGACGTAGAGGCCGGGGACGTGGTACGAAGTGATGAGCGCCATGTGATGCTTCCATTCGTTGCGGTGTTTCGGGTTGACCAATTCTACCGCCGTCTGCGAGGATGCGTGCAAATCGGCTACCATGGTTGGCAAACATCTAAGAGAAAGGGCCGTTCATGTCGGTCGATATAGCCACCTACGTTCACGATCTTGCCGTTGAGGCCAAGGCCGCTTCGGGCGCGCTTGCCACGGCGAGCGATGTCCAGCGCCAGGAGGCCGTGCGCGCCATGGCCGCGGCGCTGCGCGACGGCGTCGATTCCATCATTGCCGCCAACGAGCTCGATATGTCCGCCGCGCGTGATGCGGGCACCTCGGCGGGGCTTCTCGACCGTCTGCTGCTGACGCCCGAGCGCGTTGAGGGCATGGCCGCCGGCCTGGAGCAGCTCGCTGAGCTGCCCGATCCTGTCGGCCGCGTACTAGACCACCGCGTGCTTGCAAGCGGTGTGGACCTGACCCGCGTGAGCGTGCCGCTGGGCCTGGTCGCCATGGTGTATGAGGCGCGTCCCAACGTGACGGCCGATGCTGCGGGCGTCTGCATCCGCACTGGCAACGCCTGCATTCTGCGCGGCGGTTCGCTGGCCTATCACTCGTGCACCATGATCGCCGAGCTGCTGGCCGATGCGCTCGAGGCCAAGGGCTTCCCGCGCGAGGCCGTGTCGATGATCGAGTCCACCGACCGCGAGGCCACTGGCGAGCTCATGAAGCTCCGCGGTATCGTCGATGTGCTCATTCCGCGCGGCGGTGCAGGGCTGATTCAGCGCTGCGTGCGCGAGTCGCTCGTGCCGGTGATCGAGACGGGTACGGGCAACTGCCACATCTACGTGCATGAATCCGCCGACTTTGACAAGGCACTCAACATTATCGTTAATGCCAAGACCCAGCGCGTAGGCGTGTGCAATGCCGCCGAGTCGCTGCTGGTCGACCGTGCTGTGGCCGATGCGTTTTTGCCTGCGGTCGTGGCCGTGCTGCATGACCACGGCGTGTTCATTCACGGCGACGAGGCAACCTGCGCCGCATGCGCCGATGCCGGGCTTGCCGAGGGTGATGACTACGTCGCCGCGACTGAGGAGGACTGGGGTCGCGAGTACCTGGCTCTCGAGATGAGCGTGAAGGTCGTGGCAAACGAGGACGAGGCCATCGCACACATCAACCGCTACGGCACGATGCACTCCGAGGCCATCGTTGCCGAGGACACGGATGCTTGCGAGCGCTTCCTGGATGCGGTCGATGCCTCGGCCGTGTACGCCAACGCCAGCACGCGCTTCACCGACGGCGGCGAGTTTGGCCTGGGTGCCGAGATCGGCATCTCGACCCAAAAGCTCCACGCCCGCGGCCCCTTCGCCGCCGAGGCCCTCACCACCTACAAATACAAGCTCCGCGGCACCGGCCAGGTCCGCCCCTAAACCCCTCGTAAACGAAAACCACCACAAAGGTGCCTGTCCCCTTTGTGGTGGTTTTAATGTTAGGCCTGGAAGGTATCGCGGTCGGGGGCGAAGGACTGCATTGCTGCGATGGTGCGGTCGAAGAGCTCGGGGAGCTCCCAGCCCAGCATCTCGGCGCCCTGCGAAATCACGTCGCGCGAGCAGCCGGCGGCAAAGCGCTTGTCCTTGAACTTTTTCTTGAGCGACTTAGTCGTAAAGTCCATGACGCTTTTGCTCGGACGCATGATTACGGCAGCACCGATCAGGCCGGTGAGCTCGTCGCAGGCAAACAGGATCTTTTCCATCTGCAGCTCGGGCTTGGGCAGCGAAGAGTTGAAATCGGACGTGTGCGTCTGGATGGCGCGGATGAGCTCAGGCGATGCGCCCTCGCCCTCAAGAATCTCGGCCGCATAGATAGTGTGGTTCATGGGGTCGTCCTCATGTTCCTCCCAATCCAGGTCGTGTAGCAGGCCGACGATGCCCCAAAACTCCTCGTTCTCGGGGTCGAACTCGCGCGCAAAGTAGCGCATGGTGCCCTCGACCGTTTCGCCGTGGGTGATGTGGAACGGGTCTTTGTTGTGCTCGTTGAGCAATTCGAACGCACGGTCGCGGGTGATTCCGGCGGAAAGCAGCTCTGCCATAAAAGACTCCTTGTGTTCGTAGGTATCGCTAAGAATGAATACTACTAGAACGACTAGAACGAAAAAACCACCACAAAGGTGCCTGTCCCCTTTGTGGTGGTTTTGGCGTGGGCAGGTTAGTTGAGGGCGGCTTGGGCTAGGCGGGCTTCGGCGGCCTCTTCGGTGACGCCCAGGGCCACGGCGAACTCCTCGATGGAGCGGCGCTTGGCTTCCTTGAGTACGCGCATGTAGTAGGAGCTGGGCTTTTTATCTGCTTCCTCGGCCTGGCGAATACGGTGCATCATGGTTTTTGCCACCCGAACCGTCTCGGGCGCGCCCAGCTTGAGCTGCTGCTTAAAGTGCGTCTCCTCGAGCGAGCTGTTGCGCTCGGTAAAGGTGTCGCACTCCAGCTCGTCGTAGTGGCTCAGCAGGTGCTCGGCATCTTGCTGGGAGATAGCGGCATGCAGACGGTCGGCCTGCGCCACGGGGTACATGAGAATCGTCTGCGCATGCCCCTGCTTGGCCTCGAGCAACAACATGGGCTGCGGCGTGTCGTCCCTAAAGCCGACGACGGTGCAGACTCCCTGACCCGGATGAATGACGTGTTGACCGATTGAGAACATGCTACCACCAACTTATACGAATTTGCGTATGTTAAGAATACCACGCTGACGTGCGCAAACCATTACTTTATGCAGGAAAAGCACACAACTTCGATAGGTTAGAGTATTCGATAAATAGAACGGCCTATCCATACGTTTATGCATTTCTAGAACGTGTATAAACTGCAGGCAAACCGCCAACTTTGTAAAGCCGCGCAAGAGCGGTAGTCATTTTTGTGCATATGCAATATCTATTAGCTTTACCCTGCGACAGTAGCTACCGCTTGTGATAGAGTGCTACAAACTCTGGCTTTTGCCCTACGAGTGACCAAGAGCTCGGGGGCTTTAACACAAGGAGGATCTATGCCCGAGAAGATTGAAGAGCTGGTACGCGCTGCGCTTGCTGCGGCCCAGGAGGTCGGCGACCTTTCCGCATTTGAACTTGACGATTGCGCTATCGAGCGACCGGCCGATACTTCTCATGGCGAGTGGACCTCCACCATGGCCCTGAAGTCCGCCAAGCTGGCTCACTGCGCTCCGCGTAAGATCGCCGAGGCCGTCGTTGCCCATATGCCCGAGGACCCCGCAATCGAGAAGGTCGAGATCGCCGGTCCTGGCTTCATCAACTTCTATCTCTCCGTTGCCGTCAAGAACGCCATCTTTGGCGAGGCCCGCGAGAAGGGTATGGACTTCGCTAAGTCCAACGTCGGTGGCGGCCTGAAGACCCAGGTCGAGTTCGTCTCCGCTAACCCCGTCGGCCCCATGCACATCGGTCATGGTCGCTGGGCCGCTCTGGGCGACTCCCTTTGTCGTGTGATGGACCACGCTGGTTACGACATCCAGCGTGAGTTCTACATCAACGACCACGGCTCTCAGATGAACACCTTCGGTAACTCCATCAGCACGCGCTATATGCAGCTTGCCGACATCATCGCCAAGCAGGGCGTGGATATCGACGAGGCTCACAAGCTTCTGATCGCCGACCGCGACGCCTTTGTTGCCGACGAGAGCGACGAGCATCCCGAGACCCATCCGTATCAGGACAACTTTGCCGAGACTCTGGGCAAGGACTCCTACGGCGGCGACTACATCATCGACGAGGCCGCCGAGTTCTGGCGCACCGACGGCGATAAGTGGGTCAACGCTGATCCGCAGGAGCGCATGGAGAGCTTCCGCGAGCGCGGCTATGTAAAGATGGTCGACAACATGCGTGACCTTTGCCATGCCGTTAACTGCGACTTCGATCGTTGGTTCTCCGAGCGCTCTCTGTACGTGAAGGACACCGAGGGCGAGACCGCCGGCACCTCCGCCGTCGACCGCGCTTTTGAGAAGCTCGACAAGATGGGCTACCTCTACACCAAGGACGGTGCCCTGTGGTTCCGCTCCACCGACCTGGGCGACGACAAGGACCGCGTCCTGATCAAGTCCGATGGCGAGTACACCTACTTCGCCTCCGACGTTGCCTATCACTGGGATAAGTTCCAGCGCGTCGACCACGTCATCGACATCTGGGGCGCCGACCACCACGGCTACATCGAGCGCGTCCGCTGCGTCTGTGACGCTCTTGGCTATCCCGGCAAGTTTGAGGTTCTGCTGGGCCAGCTCGTCAACCTGCTGCGCAACGGCAAGCCCGTCCGTATGTCCAAGCGCAAGGGCACCATGGTGACCCTGCAGGAACTCGTCGACGAGGTCGGCTCCGACGCCGCTCGCTACACGCTCATCTCCAAGAGCTCCAACCAGATGGTCGACTTCGATATCGAGGCCGTCAAGAAGCGCGACAACTCCAACCCGGTGTACTACGTGCAGTACGCTCACGCTCGCGTGTGCTCCATCCTGCGCCGCGCCGCCGACGTAACGCCTGAGCAGGCCGACGAGATGGGCATGAAGGCCGTTGCCGCCAAGGCCATCGGCGAGAACGTCGATTACTCGCTGCTGACCGACCCGACCGAGCTGGCTCTTTCGCGTAAGCTCAACGAGCTCACTGACCTCATCGCCAGCTGCGCTCGCGACCGCGCTCCGTTCCGTCTGACGCACTTTGCCGAGGAACTCGCCGGCGACTTCCACAGCTTCTACGCCGCCTGCCAGGTTCTGCCGAGCGAGGGTCGTCCCGTCGACCCCGAGCTCTCGCGCGCCCGTCTGGCCGCTTGCGACGCCGTCCGCGTGACGCTCGCCCTGGTGCTTACCCTTGTTGGCGTTTCTGCCCCCGAGCAGATGTAAGCACTGGTTGTTTGACCGTGTAGGTTCGGCTTTGCTGAGCCCTATAAGCCCGATCTTCATGCGGAGATCGGGCTTTTTGCGTTTAGCGAGACAATTTGGCTTGCTGGAAAATGCTACCAAATCGCAACTATACCGGTTTACTACGATGAATTTGGGGAATCCAACCACACGGGCTTTTCAGCGAAAAGTGCAAGCCATCTAGCTGGGGTTTTATTTTTTCGGTTTTTGGCGTGGTCGTGGTTGAGCGATTCATCGTAGTAAACAGCCATAGTTTTGAAAATGACCCTAGGGGACGGAGGAAAACGGATCATTTTTGTCCCGTGGAGGAGCGGTGGGATACCTTCTGCCAAGAATCGGGGGCATCTACTACGTTTAAGTGCGTACCCCGAACCACGCCGAAAATCGCAATATTAAAACCGCAGGTAGCAGGTCTGCGACTTTCGAAAAATAGTGAGTATGTTCAGGGGTGCGGGGGCAAACGTAGTAGATGGGCGCGATTCGTGGCGTGTTGATCTTGGGACCGATGCCCTTGCCCCTTAGTCGTACCGTTTTCTCGATGCTTGAGGCTTGATCTGCCTTCTTCTTATGAGTTGCGGTGGAATGGTTCCTGCTTGAGAGGTGCCGGCCGGGATTTGGGAACTATTTCACCGCAGCTTATGATGTGGCGATGGTGTACGCCGGAACTTTGTAAAGAGCATCCCTTTTGACTAGTCGTTTAAGAACGTCCCCGATGACTAAGTTGCAGGTGGTTGCGGTTGTGTTACACTAACGCTGCGTATATAACGCAATCATCTCGATACAGATCAATGGTGCCCGTCGCTTTTTGGACGGAGCTAGACTGTTTAGCCGCCCTGAAGGTATATGCAGGGAGCATGTGATCACAGGGCTTGAAAAGAAAGTTGAGCAAACACTGTGTCTGATCAACAACAAGAAAACGAAATAACGACGACGCAAACGGCTCCCGCTGCACCGGTTACGTCGGACCAGGCCGTGGTGCCCGCGCCGGCGCAGGTCTCGGCTCCCGAGGCGCTTAAGGCCGTCGCGCCCACCACGCCCGTTGCTAGCGAGGAGGCTGCTCCTGCTAAGCCTAAGCGCACGCGTCGTTTGGCCAAGCCTGCTGCGGACGGCGAGGATGCCGAAAAGCCCAAGCGTCGTACGACGCGCACCACGCGCGCGAAGCGCCCCGTTGCCACCGATGCTTCGGCCCCCATTTCCGATGAGGTCGCGCAGGCCCGTGCACTGGCGCAGATTAGCGAGGCCCAGGTTGTGCGTGCCCGCCGTCGCGCTGCCGAGCGCGAGGCCGCGGCATTGACTGAGCTCGCTGCGCCGGTCGCCCCCGAGGCTCCTGCTGCCGAACAGTCGGCCGAGAAGACGGCACCGCGCACGCGTCGCCGTGCGGCAGCCAAGACGCAGCAGCCCGTCGAGCAGCTGACTCCTGAGGTCGCTGAAGCTCCGGCTCATTCTGCGGCAGGGGAGGGCGCTTCCTCCGCTGAGCCCGTCGTGCACGCTGAGGTCAACGAGGTTCCCGTCGTTGATCCGGCTCTGCGCCCGCATCGTCGCGGCCGCAAGCCCAAGGCGTATGTTGAGGCCGAGAAAGCCGCTGCCGCAGCAGCTGCTGCCCAGGGCGCAGCGGTGACGGCCGAGCCTACGGCCACGGTCGATGCCCCGGTCCAGGACGCTCCGTCCACCGAGGCTCCCGCATCTGCCGATGCCGAGCCCGCCGATGTCCGTCCCGGCCGCAGCCGTCGCACCGCGGCAAAGCGCTCGACGAAGGCGAAGGCCAAGGCCGGCGTCGAGGCCAAGCCCGTCGACGACAAGTCCTCCCAGGCAAACGCCGATGCCGCTTCCGAGGCCGAGAACGTCGACCAGCCGGCAACTGAGAAGCCCAAGCGCACGCGCAAGAAGTCCGCGAGGGCCAAGGGTGCCGAGCAGCAGGGCGACGCCGAACCCAGCAACCATGCCAACGCCGACGCCAAGGCAGAGGGCGAGGCTCCGTCCGGCACCGATGCAACCGCAGCCGCGGCTGCCGAAGGCACCGAGACCGAAGAGGGCGCCCGCCCCAGCCGCCGTCAGCACAAGCGCAACGACGAGCGCAACGACCGCAAGGACGATCGCAACAACGACCGCCGCAGCCGTCAGCGCGACCGCAAACAGCGCAACAAGGAGCGCAACGCCGCCCCCACCGAGCCCACGCTTTCGCGCGAGGAGCTTGCGGCCATGAAGGTAGCCGAGCTGCGCGAGAAGGCAAAAGAGTTCGAGATCGAGACGACCGGCAAGAAGAAGGCCGAGCTTGTCGAGGAGATCTACACGACCGCCGCGAAGGCCGAGGGCTTCCGTGATATTAAGGGCATCCTGCAGATTCGCCCGGACAACTCCGGCATCATCCATGCCCACGGTTACATGAAGTCCAATGAAGACGCCTTCGTCCCCGCTTACCTCATCCGCTCCGCACGCCTGCGCACGGGTGATGTCATCGAGGGTTCGCTGCGCCCCTCGCGCGGCGGCGACAAGCGAGCCGGCCTCGCCAAGATCACGACCGTTAACGGCATGGATCCCGAGCAGATCCGCAACCGCCCCAAGTTCGGCGACCTTACCCCGGTCTATCCCAACGAGCCGCTGCGCATGGAGCACGGCAAGGATTCCATCACCGGTCGCGCCATCGATATCGTGTCGCCGATCGGCAAGGGCCAGCGTGGCCTGATCGTGTCGCCGCCCAAGGCCGGCAAGACAACGATCCTTAAGAAGATCTGCCAGTCCATCTCGATCAACAACCCCGAGGTGCACCTCATTTGCCTGCTCGTCGACGAGCGCCCCGAAGAGGTCACCGATATGCAGCGCTCCATTAAGGGCGAGGTCGTGGCCTCGACCTTCGATATGCCCGCCGACAACCACACCCGCGTGGCCGAGCTCGTCATCGAGCGTGCCAAGCGCATTGTGGAGCTGGGCGGCGATGTCGTGGTGGTGCTCGACTCCATCACACGTCTTGCGCGCGCCTACAACCTGGCGGCACCCGCCTCGGGCCGTATCCTTTCGGGCGGCGTCGATTCGGCAGCTCTCTATCCGCCCAAGCGTTTCCTGGGTGCAGCCCGCAATATCGAAAACGGCGGCTCGCTCACCATCCTCGCCTCCGCCCTTATCGACACCGGCTCCAAGATGGATGAGGTCATCTTTGAGGAGTTCAAGGGCACCGGCAACATGGAGCTCAAGCTCGACCGCGATCTTGCCGACCGCCGCATCTTCCCGGCCATCGACCCCGTTGCCTCCGGTACGCGCAACGAGGACCTGCTGGTCGACGAGCAGATGCGCCCGTTTGTCTTTGGCCTGCGTCGCATTCTCGCCGGTATGAACAACACCGAGCGCGCGGCGGCGTCGTTTATTAAGGGCCTTAAGGGCACCAACACCAATCAGGAGTTCTTGGTGCGTTCGGCCAAAAAGCACAGCGACTACGAGCAGACGTTTTAGACCAAAAGCCGCACGCTATATCGCCATAAGAACGGGCAATCGGGCCGGGGTTTATGCCCCGGCCCTTTCTTTACGGCGCCACTCGGCAACATTTTCTGACCTTATGACCGACAAGCAGCAGTTTTCGAGCCATAATCCGGCCTCATCGCTTGCAATCGGAGGGTCGGTTTCGCATAATAACTTTAAGCTTCGCGACGGAAAACGCAGATGAAACGAACCATATACCGTTGCTTTGGGACGCATGTCCCGCTTCATCTTCTCTCGCGCAGCCAACTAAATGATGCGATTTGGGTGCTGGAAGATGGGGAGAGCTCATGGCTTCTTCTGATGCAACACAACGAGCAGTCCTTGCCGGACTTTCCTGCGGGATCGGCCTTGCCGCCCCCGTGGTGATGTATGCCGCGACGCTGCCGTTCTCGTCGGTCAACGAGACGGTTGTCGCGGGCGCGGTTCCCTTCGCCGTTGGTGCGGTGGCAGGCGTGGGCATCTACGCAGCCTCGCTGGGCATTTCCGAGTATCGTGCCGAGCACGATGGCCGCCTGTTTGAGCCCGATGCCGTGGGCGGCGCCGCTCAGTTTGGCCGGACCCACAACGAGTTCAAGACCGCCTCGATTCCCGCACAGCAGCAGGGGGCGGCGCCTCAGCCTGCGGCTCCGGCTGATCAGGCCAATGCCGCACAGCCTTCTTCCGCATTTCTCTCCGGCCTGACCGGTGCGTTCCAGCGCCGCCACGCCGACGATGGCGTTCCCACCATCGCGCGCGCGGCTAACGCCATGGATGAGGCCGAGGCCTGGTCTATGATCGACAGCATGCTCGATGACGATTCCCCGGTCAGCTGCGATGCCGTGCGTTCGCGCGATGTCTACCAGGTCGCAATCGACGAGCTCACCAACGGTGGAAAGACCGGTTCTTACAATCGCGATGACATTGCCGCTGCCGCACGCGCCGTCTCGGGCTCTCATGCAGCCCCTGCGGGCAGCACCGCAGCCTTCGTGGCGCTTGTAGCCAACGCAGCCAACAATGCCGCCTATAACGGCGCGTCGTCGGCTGCGTACGCCTCTGCCGCGTCGGCTGCTTCGGCCGGCCAACAGAGCGCAGCTCAGGCGGCTCCTGTCGCCGACCCCTTTGCCGATGAGCCCCTGGCTGTCGACGAGGAGACCATTGCCGCTCGCCGAGCTGCCGAAAGCTCGCTTTGGGGCGCTTCGGCCCAAATGCAGGCCGCGGAGGCGGCGCCGTACAACGCCAAGCTCGCCAGCATGCCCATCATTTCCGATGCCAAGGGTGTGGATCTCTCCGATCTGGACGAGCCTGCCGCCATCACTGCGTCTATCGATGCCCAGGATCGCGTGGATACCGACAGTCTCCCCGATGCCTCTCTTGAGGAAGATGTCCCCATGGCCGATTATTCGGGCCACGAGGACATGTGGGCCGCCGCCATGGCGATCATGGCCGAGGCTGCCGAGCCCTCCCCCGTGGCGGTGCCCACGCCTGCAGCCTCACCTGTCTCGGTTGCTCCCGTCTATGTCGGCCGCCACAGCTCCGTGCTTCCCGAGGATACCGCGCGTATCTCGCGCGAGGGTATCGAGCGCGCCGAGGCTATCGCTGCCGGCGTTATGGAAAACCGTCGCCATGAGCGCGTCAATCAGATTCTCGAGGAAGAGATCAACCGTCTACAGTCTGCGGCCGTCAAGCGCACGGGCCGTGCCTATCTGAGCGTTATCGAGGGCGGTACCGCCAGCTTTACACCGCTGCGCGCGGAGGCATAATTGCCTCATGGTTAAACTCGATCGAAAATGGGCGCTTGCCGCCTGCGCCATGGTGCTCGTCATTTGGGGCAATTCGCTGGTTCCCGGTACGGGGTCTGGTTCGTTGAGCTTGTCGATCATGGAATCCATTCGCGGCTTTTTGCAGGCCCTGGGGCTTCCATACGAGTGGGTCACCAACTTCGTCGTGCGCAAGTGCGCTCATTTTACCGAGTACATGGTGCTTGGCATCTTGGCGACGCACGCCTTTGACCTCGAAGGCCGGCGCACGTTTGATGTGTTGCTGCCCACGGCGGTGTTCTTGCTGCTTGTTCCCTCTATCGACGAGACGATCCAGCTTTTTGTGCCCGGTCGCGCCGGCATGATTACCGATGTGATGATCGACTGCTGCGGGGCGACGGCAGGCGTCGTGCTCCGATATCTCTTACGGTCGCTGATTAACACCAAAAAGGCCGCCTAGGACGTTTTGCTTGGTCCTAGGCGGCTTTGTTCGTTTGAGGGCCTCTGCGGGGCGTGACGGTTTTGTCCGGTCGTTTTGCGAGCTTGGCTACGCCGTGCGCCGTTGATGCACCCTTTACTGGAGCGCCTGGGCGCCCAGGGCCAGGCAGCCCATGATGCCCTGCTTGCCCTCGAGGCTGTTGTTGACAATGTAGGTATCGATGTCGTTGACCTCGGGCGTGACGATATAGCCGTTGAGCATCTCGGCGCACTTTTTGCGTGCGAGCGGCACGATGGGGGTGTGGTCGGCCACGCCGCCGCCGATGATGATCTTTTGCGGTGCGTAGCACAGCGTGTAGGTCATGAGCGCCTGTGCCAGATAGCCTGCGAGCAGGTCCATGGCCTCCGGGTCATCGGCCATGTCTCCGGCGCTCTTGCCATCCCAACGCTTTTTAACGCCGGGACCGGCGATGAGGCCCTCGAGGCAGTTGTCGTGGAAGGGACAGGCACTGTGCTCGCCGATGGTGTCGCGCGGGTCGCGTGTGACCAGGATGTGGCCGGCCTCGGGATGCATCATGCCGTGCACGAGCTTGCCTCCCGAGAGCACGCCGGCGCCCACACCGGTGCCGATGGTCAGGTAGACCACGTCGGTGAGGCCCTGGGCGCAACCAAAAGTGACCTCGCCCAGGCAGGCGACGTTGACGTCGGTATCGTAGCCACAGGGAATATTGAGCTCGTTTTGGATGGTGCCCAGCAGGTCGAAGTAGCGCCATGCCGTTTTGGGCGTCTCCAGGATCTTGCCGTATTGGGGCGAGGCGGGGTTGACCGCGGTGGGGCCAAAGGCGCCGATGCCCAGCGCGGCGATGCCCTTGTTGGCAAACCATGCATTGACGGCCTCAACGGTCTCCTGCGGGGTCGTGGTCGCGATCTGCTCACGCTCCAGGACCGTACCGTCTGCATAGCCCGTGGCGCAGACCATCTTGGTGCCGCCGGCCTCGAGCGCTCCGATAAGCTGCTGTTCTGCCATAGTATTCCTCTCTTTGGGACGAGTTGCTCCGTGACTAAAGTATAGAGCTCTAAACCATTTTAGAAAGCGCTATAAAAAGAAGCCTCGCAACGCGGCGGGCGGTGCGAGGCTTCTTTGGTTGCTTTAGTTGCCGGGCCGTCCTTACCCGCGCGGCTTGATTTTATCACGTAGCGATTTGAGGTTCTCCAACGCCGCGTTAAGCGTCTCGTCTCGCTTGGCAAAGTGGAAACGAATCAGATGGTTGACGGGCTCGCGGAAGAAGCTCGAGCCGGGCACGGCGCCCACGCCCACCTTAGATGCGAGGTCCTCGCAGAATTCGAGGTCGCTGTCATAGCCAAACTCAGAGATGTCCATCATGACGTAGTAGGCGCCCTGCGGCACGTTGTGTTCAAGACCGATGCTATCGAGCCCCTGGCAGAACAGATCGCGTTTGGCGGTATAGAGGTCGAGGACCTCATCGTAATAGCTGTCGTCGAAGTTGAGGGCGGTGACGACAGCTTCCTGCAGGGGAGCGGCGGCACCCACGGTGAGGAAGTCGTGGACCTTCTTGATGCGCTCGGTGATCTGGGCCGGGGCAATGGTGTAGCCCAGACGCCAGCCGGTGATGGAGTACGTCTTAGACAGCGAGCTGCAGCTGATAGTTCGTTCGAACATGCCGGGCAACGTGGCCATATAGACGTGCTCGTGGGGCGCATAGACGATGTGCTCGTAGACTTCGTCGGTGATGCAGTACGCGTCGTACTTTTTGCACAGGTCGGCGATAAAGGTGAGCTCCTCGCGCGTAAAGACCTTGCCGCAGGGGTTGGAAGGGTTGCACAGGACGATGGCCTTGGGGTCGTTGTCGCGGAAGGCCGCCTCGAGGACCTCGCGATCGAAGTCGAACGTGGGCGGGTTGAGCGGCACGTAGATGGGCTCGGCACCCGAAAGGATCGTGTCGGCGCCGTAGTTCTCGTAGAACGGCGAGAAGATGACGACCTTGTCGCCGGGGTTCGTGACCGTCATCATGGCGGCCATCATGGCCTCGGTGGAACCGCAGGTGACCACGATATTCTGGTTGGGGTCGACCGGAATGCCCATAAAGTGCTCCTGTTTGGCGGCGAGCGCCTCGCGCATGGCCTGAGAGCCCCAGGTGATGGAGTACTGGTGATAGAGCGGCTTGGGGTCGCTGGCGATGGCACTCAGGCTGTTGAGCAGCTGCGCCGGGGGATCGAAGTCGGGGAAGCCCTGCGAGAGATTGACGGCGCCGTACTTATTGGAGATGCGTGTCATGCGGCGGATGACCGAATCGGTAAATCTTGCCGTGCGGTTGGAGAGTTCTTTCATGACGGTCCTTTCGAGGATTTGCTGTGGGGCAAGTTTACTCCTATGGAATCGGTGGGATTTGCCCGAAATGGATCCAAAAAACTCTTTTCAAAATTCTTGAAAATTGGGGCTTGCATCGCGTGGCGTTCCTTGCAATAATAGTCGAGCGCGAAGCGCACAGGACACGGTGGGTGTAGCTCAGTTGGCTAGAGCGACGGGTTGTGGTCCCGTAGGTCGAGGGTTCGAGTCCCTTTACCCACCCCAGTTCTTGCTTCGTGTTAATATCGGGTCGTTAGCTCAGTTGGTAGAGCAGGGGACTCTTAATCCCAAGGTCCAGGGTTCGAACCCCTGACGGCCCACCACACGATATCTCCTCTAAAGTCCGCCACAACGGACTTTAGCTTTGGGTCGTTAGCTCAGTTGGTAGAGCAGGGGACTCTTAATCCCAAGGTCCAGGGTTCGAACCCCTGACGGCCCACCCAAAGATTGTTAAGGCGACTGGCTCAGGTTGGTCGCTTTTTTGTTGACCTCGCATGGGGTCGAACCCGAAAGGGCGCGGAGCTGAGTAATCTGCACCGTGATTCCCTTGGGGAAAACACGACTAAAGCCCCGTAAGCGTGTTCTCCTTAGGGAAATCATGCTTACGGGGCTCGTTCTATGTTGAGAAGTTGTGATCAAACTCAAAGTGAGAATCGATTTAGTCCGCTCGATAGTGTGAACCCAGGCTTTCGGTGTCTGTTGTGGCAATGCCATGTTGGGGGAGGGCGATATCCACCGGTGCGGCCGCTTCGGGAGCGTCCAGCGCTGCTCGAGCCGCTGATGCGCCCGCGATGCCCGATCCGATTACCTGTACCTTAACGCCCAACCTAGTCTTTTCAATACGTTGCGTTGAAATAGGGGCTTACAAGGCTTCTGGAGCAGTCAGATGACCTGTATTTAATCGCAACTGATATACCGGTGAGGGTCGCTTGGAAGTTGCGGTGGAATAGTTTCTGTTTTGAAGGATGGGGCGGCTATCTAGGAACTATTTCACCGCAACTGAGGGAGGGACAAAAAAGAGCCGCCACCCGGGTGGGTAGCGGCTCTAAAGCTCAACTATATGAGCATCGCGCGGGCGCGATTAGGCCTTGAGGGCCTCCTCGACGGCGACAGCGCAGGCGACGGTGGCACCGACCATGGGGTTGTTGCCCATGCCGATGAGACCCATCATGTCGACGTGCGCAGGCACGGAGGAAGAACCGGCGAACTGGGCGTCGGAGTGCATACGGCCCATGGTGTCGGTCATGCCGTAAGAGGCAGGGCCTGCGCCCATGTTGTCCGGGTGCAGGGTACGGCCAGTGCCGCCACCAGAAGCGACGGAGAAGTACTTCTTGCCGGCCTCGAGGCGCTCCTTCTTGTAGGTACCAGCGACGGGGTGCTGGAAGCGCGTCGGGTTGGTGGAGTTGCCGGTGATCGAGATGTCGACGTTCTCGTGCCACATGATGGCAACGCCCTCGCGGACGTCATCGGCGCCGTAGCAGTTGACGGCGGCGCGGGGACCATCGGAGTAGGGGATGGTCTCGACGACCTTGAGCTCGCCCGTGAAGTAGTCGAACTGGGTCTTCACGTAGGTGAAGCCGTTGATGCGGGCGATGATCTGAGCGGCGTCCTTGCCCAGACCGTTGAGGATAACGCGCAGCGGCTTCTTACGAGCCTTGTTGGCGTTCAGAGCCAGGCCGATAGCGCCCTCAGCGGCAGCGAAGGACTCGTGGCCAGCCAGGAAGGCGAAGCACTCGGTGTCGTCGGAGAGCAGCATAGCGCCCAGGTTGCCGTGGCCCAGACCGACCTTGCGGTCCTCGGCGACGGAGCCGGGAACGGTGAAGGCCTGGATGCCCTCGCCGATGATGGCGGCAGCCTCAGAAGCAGTCTTGGCGCCACGCTTGACAGCGAGAGCGCAGCCGAGGGTGTAGGCCCACTCGGCGTTCTGGAAGGCAATGGACTGGGTGTTGTTGACGATCTCACGCGGGTTGAAGCCCTTGTCGGTGCAGATCTTCAGAGCTTCCTCGAGGGAGGCGATGCCGTTGTCGGCGAGGCACTTGTTGATCTTGTCAGCGCGGCGCTCGTAACCTTCGAACGTAACAGTCATAGTTATTTCCCTCCCTTTCTACTCGTGAACCGGGAACACGCTGGCGACGGAGTGAGTCTCCTCGTCGGTGCGCGGGTCGATGTACTTGGCAGCGTTCTCCCACTGACCATAGTGGCCCATAGCGCCAGCGATGGCCTCCTCGGGGGTCTTGCCGGCCTTGACGGCGTCGGTGAACTTACCGAGATTCAGGAACTCGAACGCGATGATCTCGTTCTTGTCGTTGAGAGCCATGCGGGTGACGTAGCCCTGGGCGAGCTCGAGGTAACGAGCGCCCTTGGCCTTGGTGCCGAACATGGTGCCGACCTGAGAGCGAAGGCCCTTGCCGAGGTCGTCGAGGGAGGCGCCCACGGGCAGGCCGCCCTCGGAGAACGCGGTCTGGCTGCGGCCGTAAACGATCTGCAGGAAGATCTCGCGCATAGCAACGTTGATGGCGTCGCAGACGAGGTCGGTGTTGAGGGCCTCGAGGATGGTCTTACCGGGAAGGATCTCGGAAGCCATGGCGGCAGAGTGGGTCATGCCCGAGCAGCCGATGGTCTCAACGAGGGCCTCCTCGATGATGCCGTCCTTGACGTTCAGCGTGAGCTTGCAGGCGCCCTGCTGAGGTGCGCACCAACCCACACCGTGCGTAAGACCGGAGATGTCGGAAATCTCCTTAGCCTGGACCCACTTGCCCTCCTCGGGGATGGGTGCGGGGCCGTGGTATGCACCCTTGGCAACGGGGCACATGTTCTCCACTTCCTGTGAGTACTGCATGCCTCTCCTCTCTATCGTGTTGGCGTCCCGTCTGGGGGTCGTGGCTGGTGTTTACCGGTCGACCCTTCGAAAGGGACATGACATGCAGTCCTTATAATACCGCGAAATGCACGGAATATTCGGCGAACGGCCAGTTTTCGTAGCGAGAAGCGCGGAACTTTCAATTGAAACGATTTAACTAAACTGTTTGTGGTTGTGTGGTCCGTTGAAGGGGCTCGGTTGTGGTCAAGCTTTTGGCAAGGCTGCGTTGCCTGACCTGTTGATATGTAGCCGTTCGCCGTCGGTTTGCCGCCTTTTACCGTCGACGGGTGCCATTTTGCGTGAATGTTTTGATGGCACGCTTCAATCGTGCTGTATTGGATGGCAAGCAGATCCCGGCGAGGGGAGCGTCATGCAGCGCGTTTGGAGAACGGTTACCGGCTTTTACCATGTCTGTGCCCGCGGTACAGGCAAGCAACTGATCTTTGAGACCGATGACGACCGCTGGGAGTTTCTGGAACTGATGCGCGACTGCTGCCGGGAGGCGGGGGTGACAATCGTGGCGTGGTGCCTTATGGACGACCACGTGGATCTGGTGCTTTTGGATTACGAGGACAAAATGAGCGCAGCTATGCAGCGGCTGCTGCTGACGTATGCTCGTCGGTTCAATAAGCGTACCGGGCGCGCGGGCTGCCTATTTCGTGAGCGTTTTGAGCGCCGCTCGCTCGATACCGACTGGCAGGTGATGGAGGCTATTCGCTCTGTACACGCCGATCCGCAGGAGGCGGGCGTTAGCCTAATCGAGCGTTATCCCTGGAGCAGCTTTGCGGAGCATCTGCGCGCTTACGACAGTGATGCGGCAGATGCCACGAGGGGGTTTTCCGATCCTTCTTGCGTGCTTGAGCTTTTTGGTTCTGCCGAGGGCTTTATTGCCCATTCGCTTTCGACGCCCGAGGGCGGCGAGCCAACGCTGCGCGATATGAAAGAGACGGAGTGGGAACGCCACGCCTTTGCCGACAAGTTGGCGAAGGGGCTCGGGGTTCCGCTCCGCGGGGTTAAAGCTGCGCCGCCGGCGCGGCGCGATACCGTTATTGTTGGATTACACGATGCCGGTTTCACGGTGCGCCAGATTGAGCGCTATACCGGGATTGGCAAAAGTACCGTCTCTCGTATTGTGCGTGCTTATGCGCAGGTGGACGCGCAGGCCGAGGGCTCGAAATAAAGGCAGAAAAGAAAATGGCCGAATCGCGAAAGTTAAGCGATTCGGCCAACAGAATTCTTCAGATTTGAGACAAATATTACTGATTATTTTGTCCGGTGAGCATGCCGTCGAGGGTGCGCCAGGCTAACTCGGCGCATTTAACGCGGGCGGGCATGTGCGAGATGTCCTGGAGCTGGGCGGCCTCGTCCAGATCTTCCAGGTCCTCCTCGGAGAGCTGCTCGCCGCGAATCATGGCGAGGAAAAGCCCCGCCAAGCGACGTGCTTCCTCGACCGTCTCGCCGGTGATGAGGTCGGCCATGATGTCGGCGCTGGCCTGGCTGATGGCGCAGCCGTGACCGGTAAAGGAGGCCTCCTTGATCACGCCGTTCTCGACACGCAGCTGCAGAGTGAGCTCGTCGCCGCAGCTGGGGTTGATGCCGTCGTGCTCGTGCGTGGGGGCGTCCATCTCGTACTTGTAGTCGGGGTGCGAGTTGTGCTCCATAAACGTGGTAGAGGTGTAGAGGTTACCCATTGAACGTGCTCCAAACGTGATGCAGACCGGCGATGAATTTGTCGATATCGGCCTTGTCGTTGTAGAAGGCCACGCTGGCGCGGCAGCAGGCAAGGTTCTCGACGCCCAGCCAGGTGAGCAGCGGCTGCGCGCAGTGGTGACCGGCACGGATGCAGACGCCGTCCATGTCCATGATGCTCGCGACATCGTGCGGGTGGATACCCTTGACGTTAAAGCTGACGACGCCGTGATGGTTGTCCCAATAGATGGAGCCGATGATCTGGACAAAGTCGAGCTGCATGAGCTCGCCCATCAGGTAGTGGACGAGTGCCTGCTCGCGTGCCTGGATGTTTTCGTAGCCCACCGTGTTGACCAGGTAATCAAGCGCCGCGCCTGTGGCGAAGATGCCGGCGGCGTCCTGCGTGCCGGCCTCGAACTTTTCGGGGACGGGAGCCCAGACGGCGTCCTGCTCGGTGACCGAGTCGATCATCTCGCCGCCGGTAAGCATGGGCGGCATGGCGTTGAGCAGGTCCATCTTGCCCCACAGCACGCCGATGCCCATGGGGCCCATGGCCTTGTGCGCGCTAAAGGCAAAGAAGTCGGCTCCCAGGTCGGCCACATCGACCGGCATGTGCGGCAGCGACTGCGCGCCGTCGACGACCAGATAGCCGCCGTACTTGTGCACGAGCTTGCCGAGATTCTTGACCGGGTTCTCGACGCCCAGGACGTTAGAGACCTGACCCACTGCCAAGATCTTGGTCTTGGGGCCCACCTTGGACAGAACCTCCTCGGTGGTGAGCTGGCCGGTCTTAGTGGGGTAGAGATAGACGAGCTTGGCGCCGGTCTCACGGCAGACCTGCTGCCACGGAATCAGGTTGGAGTGGTGCTCCATGATGGTGATGACGACCTCGTCGCCCGGCTCGAGGACTGTGGGCGCAAAGCTCATGGCGACTAGGTTGAGCGACTCGCTCGTGTTGCGGGTGAAGACGACCTCGTTGGCCTGGGAAGCGCCGATGAGGTCGGCGATCTGCTGGCGCACCTTCGCGATGGCCTCGGTGGCCTCGACGGACAGCGAGTACAGGCCGCGTAGGGGGTTGGCGTTCATACGCTGGTAGAAGTCGCGCTCGGCGTCGAGCACGCAGGCGGGGCGCTGTGCGGTGGCGGCGCTATCGAGGAAGGCGATCTCGGGGTGCTGCTGGAACAGCGGGAACTGCGCCTTGTAGGGGTTGGTCTCGATGTCGACGGTAGGCCAGCCGCGCGAGGCCTCGTCGCTGGCGTCGAGCTCCATGGGCTCGGGGGCAGTACAGGTATCGCATTTAACGTGCTCGGTGTCGATCATGCGAGCTCCTCTTCAAAGTTGTCGATCAGGTTGTTGCCCAAGCGGACGACGGCGGCGCGGGTGCGCTCGTCGGTCGCGGAAAGCGCAGCGTCCTCCAGCTTGGCGCGGATAAACAGGTCCTCGGCGGCATTTTGGTCAAGGCCGCGGCAGGCGAGATAGAACAGCTGCTCGTCACGGACGTGACCGATGGTGGCGCCGTGGTTGCCGGCGACGTCGTCCTCGTCGCAGAGGATGACGGGGACGGTTTTGTTGTCGACGCCCTTGTTGGCGAGCAGTACGGTCTCGCGCTCGGTGCCGACGGCACCCTTGCAGCCGTGCACGAGGTCGATGGTGCCGCGGTAGACCTTCTTGGACGTGCCAGTCAGCACGCCGTTGGCGTCGATCTCGCACTCGGTCTTGCGGCCGCGGTGGCGCAGCTCGTAGTTAAAGTCGCGCACCTGTTCGCGGGCACCCAGGTAATCGGTATCGATGGACACCTTGGCGGTGTCGCCCAGCAGATCGCCGGCAAGGCCGGTGGCGCTGGCGCCGGCGCCCAATACGGTGTGCTGGACGTTGACGCGCGCGCCCTCGTCCAGGAACAGGCCGGTGTCGTCGAGCGCGATCCAGCTGTCGTCGAGTGTTTGCGTGCAGGTCACGTTGACGGTGGCGTACTCGTGGGCGCACACGCGTAGCACGGAGCCCACGACGCCCTCGCCGGCAACGGGGGAGTCCAGGGCTAGAGCGAGATCGAGCGTTGCCTGCGGGCGGGCGACGACGTCGATGGCGGCAATCGCAGCCGCTGCGTCGACGCCGCTCACGCGCACGGTAATCGTGGCGTGCTGGTATGCGGGCACATCGATGACGATGCGCCTGGTGGCGTGGTGGGCCAGATAGGTGTAGGCGGCTTCGCCCATGCCGGTCTCGAAGGCCTCAGCAGGGGAGAGCTCCTCCTCGAGCTTGATGGCGCCGGCCTGGTAGACAGAGGTGGCGGGCACGTCGAGCTCGGTCTCGGGCGTGATGCGGGCGCGGTCGGCAGCGTCGCCGGGGGCGGAGGCACGGCGCTCGGGGAAGCGCTCGGCCATGGCGTCCATGGCGGTATCGAAGGCGTCGGCCGAGCCGGCAAACTGCTCGTCCAGGCCCTCGACCTCAACGGCCTCGGCGGGAGCGGCGGCAAGTTCGTCCGAAAGCTCGAGCTTGGTCTGGTTCATCTTGAGCCAGCCCCAAGTGGCGGCCGGCATAGCGTTGACCTGCTCGAGCGTGGTAGCAGCGGTGTTGGTTTCCTGTTTCATTATCCGATCGCTCCTTCCATCTCGAGCTTGATCAGGTTGTTCATCTCGACGGCGTACTCAAGCGGCAGCTCCTTGGAGACCGGGTTGGCAAAGCCGTTGACGATCATGGTGCGGGCCTCTTCCTCCGATATGCCGCGGCTCATCAGGTAGAACACCTTGTCGTCGCCGATGCGGCCGATGGTGGCCTCGTGGCCGATGTCGACGTTCTTGGCGCGGATGTCCATGGCGGGGATGGTATCGGAGCGGCTCTGGTCGTCGAGCATCAGCGACTGGCAGCTCACGGTTGCTTTGGAACCTTCGGCCTTAGGCGTGGCCACGATGGAGCTGCGGAAGGTCTGGATGCCGCCGCTCTTGGAGATACCCTTGGTCTCGACGGTTGCCGAGGTGTCGGGCGCGTTGAGCACGACCTTGCAGCCGGTATCGAGGTTCTGGCCGGCGCCGGCAAAGGTAATGCCGGTAAAGCTCGAGCGGGCGCGACGGCCGTTGAGCACGCTCATGGGGTAGAGGTAGCCCACGTGGCTGCCGAAGGAGCCGCTGATCCACTCGATGTCGCCGTCCTCGTCCACGCGCGCACGCTTGGTGTTGAGGTTGTACATGTTCTTGGACCAGTTCTCGATGGTCGAGTATCGCAGGTGCGCACGCTTGCCCACAAAGAGCTCCACAGCGCCGGCGTGGAGGTTGGCCACGTTGTACTTGGGTGCGGAGCAGCCCTCGATAAAGTGCAGGTCGGCGTCGTCCTCGACGATGATGAGCGTGTGCTCAAACTGGCCGGCGCCCTTGGCGTTGAGGCGGAAGTAGCTCTGCAGCGGAAAATCGAGCTTGGTGCCCTTGGGCACGTAGACAAACGAGCCGCCCGACCACACGGCACCGTGCAGGGCCGCAAACTTGTGGTCGGTGGGCGGGATGAGCGTCATAAACTTCTCGTGGATGAGCGGCTCCCACTGCGGGTCGTGCAGGGCCTCTTCGATGCCGGAGTAGACGATGCCCATCTTGGACGCGGTGTCCTGCATGTTGTGGTAGACCAGCTCGGAGTCGTACTGCGCGCCGACGCCCGCCAGGTAGCTACGCTCGGCCTCGGGGATGCCCAGGCGCTCAAAGGTGTTCTTGATGTCGTCGGGCACCGACTCCCAGTTGTGTTTTTGGTCGGTGTTGGGCTTGACGTAGGTGACGATGTTGTCCATGTCCAGGCCCTCGATGGAAGGGCCCCACGTCGGGTCGGGAAAACGATTGAAGATCTCGAGGGACTTGAGGCGCAGGTCGAGCATCCACTGCGGCTCGTCCTTCTTGGCGCTGATCTCGCGCACGATGTCGGGCGTGATGCCGGCGTCGAGGCGCTCGAATCCCTCCTCGCCATAGGTGAAGTCGTAGAGGCTGCGGTCGATGTCCGCGACCTCGGTGCGGTTCTTGGTCATTGCGTCGCCCCTTTACGCCTGCTGCTCGGCAGCGGCGGCCTCGGCCTGGGCGCGCTGCTCGGCGGCCTCGCGCTCGAAGGTCTCAAAGCCGTTCTTGTCGATCCAGGGGATGAGCGAGGCGTCGTCCTCGCGCACGATGTGGCCCTTGACCATAACGTGGACGCGGTCGACATCCAGGTGCTCCAGGATGCGCGTGTTGTGCGTGATGATGAGCATGGAGCCGTCGCAGCTCTTGCGGTAGGCGTCCATGCCATGGCTGACGGTGGACAGGGCGTCGACGTCCAGGCCCGAGTCGGTTTCGTCCAGGATGGCGAGCTTAGGCTGCAGCAGCAGAAGCTGGAGCATCTCGACCTTCTTTTTCTCGCCGCCCGAGAAGCCCACGCCCAGCTCGCGGTTGAGGTAGGCGGTGTCCATGTTGAGCTCTGCCGCGAGCTCCTTGACGCGCCGGCGGAACTCCTTGCCCTTCATCTCCAGGCCGGGGCGGCCGGCGATGCTGGCACGCAAAAAGCTCGACAGCGGCACGCCCGGGATCTCGACCGGGGCCTGGAAGCTCAGGAACAGGCCGGCGCGCGAGCGCTTGTCGGTGGTGAGCTCGGTGATGTCCTGGCCGTCAAAGACGATGCGGCCGTCGTTGACGGTATAGACAGGGTCGCCCATGACCAGGTGGCCGAGGGTGGACTTGCCGGCGCCGTTGGGTCCCATCAGCACGTGGGTCTCGCCGGCGGCGACGTTGAGGTTGACGTTGTGGAGGATGGTCTTTTCGTCCACGGAGGCGGTCAGACCTTCGATGGAAAGCAGCGGATTTGCGCTCATGCTGTCCCTCTCTGTATATGGTGTACTCATAGGTGTACTAAACCCTAGGAATCTTCTCGGAATAAAGTTACTATGGGTTCGGCGTTAGTCAAGGGAAAACCCGACTAATCCACTCGACTTTT
>DBGCAP010000007.1:0-26742 GCA_048367555.1 Collinsella sp. | reverse complement strand
CTGTCAAGCTCGCCGCTCGAGAACGTGAATTCCTCGGTGGCGCTGGTGCCGGGCATCAGGTTAGCCGAGAACCAGGGTTCCTTCATGGTGCCGTTGACGTTGGTCTTGCCGGAAGGAGCGTAGAAGGTCAGGTCCTTGTCGGACTTGGTAAAGACAAGATTGCCGTCATCTTCTTCGAGGATGAGTTTGCCGTCCTTGAGCTTCATGTCGTGCGACTCATCTTCGGCGGTGATGGTTACGGTGGTGGCGTCCTTTGCCTCCCATTTAAGGTCGACGACTTCAAGGAACAGGTCGAGGGCGCCTGTACCGTCCTCATCGAGAATCAGGACGCAGTGGACACCCCAATCCTCGAGCATCTTCATGTACTCATCGGTCAGCTCTTCGCCATCCACGGTTCCACCCGAGAGTTCCCAGCTGCCGACGAAGTTGGCCTTGGGGTCCTTGCCGCCGCCGCTGCAGCCCGTCAGGGCAAAGGCGAGCGCCAGGACGCATGTCAGGAATGCGAGTACGGACTTTTTGAACGTTGTCTTCATGGTGTCCTCCTTTATCGAACGAAACCCATAGAAGCAAATGCGGGGGTGGCGGATCCCCCGCCAATTACCAGATAGAGGGGCTAGGGCCGGGGCGTTCCGCAGTTGCTGCAGAACTTGCCGCCGTTTTCGCTGCCGCAGTTGGGGCAGAACCACTTGGCCGGTGCCGGGGCGGGTGCGGGACTACCGCACTCGGAGCAGAACTTGCCAGTGTTGGTGGCGCCGCAGCTGCAGGTCCATGCGCCGGCCGCAGGTGCGGCGGTGGGAGCCGGTGCGGGGGCGGGAGCCGGAGCCGGCTGCGGAGCGGCCTGCTGCTGTGCCTGACCGGCGGCGAACAGCTGGCTGGCGTTCATGCCGCCCATGCCACCTGCCATGCCCATGCCCATAAAGCCTGCCATCGCGCCGTTGGGGTTGGCGGCTGCCGCGCGCATTGCGTCGCTCTGGGCGCTGGCAATGTTGGCGGCCGCCATGGTGGGATCGCGCATGACCGCGGCCTTCTGCAGGTCCTTGATCATCTGCTCGTCTTCTTGCGAGGCGGCGATGGAGTTGACGCCAAAGCTTACGATCTCGACACCACGCAGGTCGCGCCAGTCGGCAGAGAGGACCTCGTTGAGCGCACGGGCGAGCTCGGTGGTGTGGCCGGGGATGGCGCTGTAGCGGATGCCCATCTCCGAGATCTTGGCAAAGGCGGGCTGCAGGGCGGTGAGCAGCTCGGACTTAAGCTGGCTGTCGATCTTGTCGCGCGTGTAGCTATCGGTCACGTTGCCGCATACGTTGGTGTAGAACAGCAGCGGGTTGGTGATGCGGTACGAATACTCGCCGTTGCAGCGCACGGAGATGTCAACGTCCAAGCCGATGTTGTTATCGACCACGCGGAAGGGCACGGGCGAGGCGGTGCCGTACTTGTTGCCGATGATCTCCTTGGTGTTGATGAAGTAGACGCGCTGGTCCTTGCCCGCGTCGCCGCCAAAGGTAAAGCGGCTGCCGATATTGGCGAAGGTCTCCTTGATGGAATCGCCCAGGTTGCCGCTAAAGACGCTCGGCTCGCTGCCGGTGTCAAAGACAAACTCGCCAGGCTCCAGCGCGACCTCGATGATCTTGCCGTTTTGCACCACGAGCATGCCCTGTCCGTCGTTGACGGCGATGACGGAGCCGTTGGAGATGACGTTGTCCTCGCCGCGCGTGTTGGAGCTGCGGCCGCCGGTACGTTTGCTGCCCTTGCAGGCCAAGACGTCAGCAGGCATCGATTCGCAGTAGATAAATTCCTTCCACTGGTCGGCCATGACGCCGCCGGCAGCTCCCAATCCAGCTTTCAAGAGTCCCATGGTGATCTTCCTTTCTCGTCAAAGGCTGGGTGGTATTGGTCGGATTGCTTAGTCGTCCTTGTCGTCTTTCATGACAACGGTGGTCTCGGTGTGGCTGAAGGTGTCGTGCTTCTCGGTCAGGTCGAGCTCGCCACAATACTCATCGGCATGGGTTGCTTCGTTGGCCGTCTTGAGCTGGCCTACCAGTAGCACGTCTCCGATAATCACGATGATCAGCGGCGCGATGATGTTGATGAGGATGCCCTCGATATCAAAGGTGAGGTAGTCCGGATCGAAGGCGTTCTCTCCCATAAAGAGGATCTGGGAGAGGATAAATCCGATCACAAAGAACAGCACCGAGGCAATAGCGAGCTTGGGCTTGGAGCAGGGGAGCTCGCCGACCAAGCGGCCGGTCTGGCCGTTCATGGCAAACAGGTAGCTCTTGCCGTTCCACGAGGTGGAAAGCATCCAGACGGGGAACAGGGCGTAGTCGCTGTCTTCCCAGGTGTAGTCGAGCTGCTTGCTTTCGACCGTGGCATCGTCGTATTCATCGACGACGGTCTCGCGCAGGGCCGAGATCGTGCTTTCTTCCATGCGGCGCTCGGCGCGCGCCTTGCAGGTCTCGCAGTCCTCGTCGTAACGGTTGGCGATGTAGCCGGGCATATATGCGACCGAGAACGGACGCAGCGCGTCGTAGTCAAACGGCTCGATGGCGTCCATGTGGCCGTCGGGCATCTTGGATGATCCGTCGACGGGCACGCGCTTAAACGAGATATTGCCCTTGCGATAGGCATCGTAGTGGTCGGTGGTCGTGACGGTACGGTCGGATTCCTCGGTCACGGTCTCGTTGGTCGCGTCAAAGTACACTTCGCCGTCAACGCGGGCGCCGTAGAGCCAAAACGGCACGTAGACACCTTGGACCTCGTCGATGTGGTTGCCGGTGACAAAGCTCTTGGGCAGCAAGATCTTGCCCTTGTAGTGTTCCTTGAGTGCGGCCATGACGTCATCGCGCCCGAGCTTAAACGGAATCACCAGGTCGGGCGAGAAGTCGCCAGAGAGCTGGCCGGGCGCCACGGCGGAGTTGCCGCAGTACGGGCAGGTGGTGACGGCGACGGTGCCGTCGGACACGAGCTCGGCGCCGCACGATGAGCAGATGTAGCCGGCGTTTTGGGCGAGTTCCTGCACCGCGTCGTCGGCGACGGGCTTGGGCGTTGCGGCTGCTGCATCGGCTTTGGCATCTGCCTTGTCCTGGCGCTCGCGATAGAGGGCCTCGACTTCTTCGACTTCAAAACGAGAATCGCAGTAGTCGCAGACGAGCTTTTGCTCGGCACTGGCAAAGTGAAGGGGGCCGCCACACGCGGGGCATTGATAGTTGACGCTCTCGAAGGCCATGATCGGTCCTTTCGCTGCCGGAGGCTATGCGCCGATGGCGCCGCCGCAGTATTCGCAGCGCCCGCTGGCATCGGGAATGGTGGTGGCTCCGCAGAAGGGGCAGGTCACCGCGGTCTTGGGGGCCTTGGCGGCCACGACGCTGTCGCGCGTCTCCTGGCGCAGCTGCACCAGCGCATCGCGGACTTCGGTTGCCTGGCGCTTGGCCTCGCGATATTCGATGGAGCCGCGCTGATCGATGGTGGAGTCGTTCACGCGCAGGTTGATCTCGGTAAAGTACGGCGTGTTGACATGGATGGTCAGATTAAAGTCGTAATCCAGGTCGTAGCGCGGCGGGTTGTAGCTCTCGCGCTCGCCGTCCTTGGTCTCGCGATAGATCTCGGTGCGCTGCTCGTCGATATCCATATCGCAGCCGAGTACCTGCGAGTACTCGATGATGTCGGGATTGGCGTCGCGCCAGCGGCTCTGCGAAGTGATGATCAGCAGGCCCGCTTCCTCATCGAGCATAATATTGGTGCGCCCGGCAGAAAGCGTGCGCGTGGGGTTGAACGAAGACAGGCGCTCGGCGTTGGCCTCGCGGTAGGCGAGTTGCTCACGGATATCGTCCGCGGTGCTGGAGCGATAGCCGTGAAAGTAGGGGGAGAGCTTGCCGGCGCACTCTTTGCACAGGTAGCCTTCATTGATTTTTGTCTTACCTAGAAGTCCCAGCTCGGTACCGCAAATCGCGCACTCTTTCTTCTCGAACATCTTGTCAAAGAAGCCCATGGCTGCCTCCCATCAACAGGTAGCGTGTGTCACTTTTGATGATGGGGGAGTGTGCGATCCTTCGCGATACCCAGACGGCTCAAGGAGTCTCCACAACTGGGACACATGGCCCATTTTTGACCAGTCGTTGGGGACGTTCTTAAACGACTAGTCGCTGGGCGCCACTCATTGGGGACGTACTTAAATGAGTGGCAGCTGGAGACACTCCTGGCCGAGCTAGAGGTCGCGCGTGCCCCTTCTGGTCCATGCGGCTCAAAACCGCGGTGTGACGTGAACGGCTGGGGTCAAATTTGCAGCATTTCGAGCCTGGCTTCGATATTGAGACTGGTTCTTTATTAAAATAGATTTCCAGACAATTGAGCGGCTGGGGGTTAACCATGAGGGACATGGGAGACACAACCGCATATCTGCGTCGGGGCATTCGGGAGATTATATGCCTGGCGCTGTTCTTCTTCACGTTTTTGGCGTGCGAGTATCTCTTTGATGCGCGCATGGCCGAGTTCGTGTCTCCGAACGAGGTCGTTATTTATGAGAGCCTTGTCCTCGGCGCGAGCGTGATTGGCTTTTTTGTGCGTCCCATTCTGTATTATCACCGTTCCCATGCCATCGACGCAACGAGTGACGTCACGGGCGTTTTGCTGGTGGCGGCATTGCTGCTGTTGATTATGGCGGTTCAGGTTGAGGTAATAATTGCCGGCGGCTTGGTGGCGTGCTGCGCGCTGGGCTACTGCGGATCGACTGCTCACGCGAACTTTGCGCGGCGCTTTGCGCGGACGCCTTGCTTGGCGCGCGCCGCCGCACTTTCTTACGCCATGGGCGTTCTGGTGCAGGTCCTCAACCACATGGTGATGCCTGCCGGCATTCCTCAGCAGGCTGTTCTGGTCGTCTGCGCGATCGCGCAGGTGGCGTTGCTCCACGGTGCCCGACGCGCCAAGCTGCGCGACGAGTCTGATCCAAACTTTGAACCCAGTGTTGCCGGGCTTTCGGTAGATGCTTTGGAATATGGTGCCAAGTGGCAAGACGATCCCGAGGCAAAGGCGGCATTCCGCCGCACTGCAGCTCGCTTGACCGTGGCGACAGCGTATCTTTCCGGCGTATTCGCCGCTCTCAACGCGGGTCTCACAACCCTGCATGCTACCGGAGCCGTCGATTTGGGCGATTGGCCGCGCCTGCTGCTTGTCGTGAGCTCGTTGGCTGCTGGCGCACTATTTGACCTGCACGGCCGTTCGTATATGAATATCGGCATGACATGCGCCGCCATGTTGTCCACGCTTTCGTTCTTTGTGCTCATCGTCGACGGCAATGGCGGCAACGAGCTCGCTGCCACGATCATCTTTTATCTGGGGTCGGGCTTTTTCGTGGTGTTCTTTACCACAAAATATGCCGCCGTCTCGCTCTATGCGCGCTGGTCATATTTTTGGCCGTGCATGGGTCGCGTCGTCAACAACGTGTGCTCGATGTTCGTGACGGCGCCGGCAGTGGCGATTATCTCGAGTCAAAACGTGCTGGCTGCGGTCAGTGCGGCGCTCGTGATGTTTGTGGGCATTGCGATTACGCTGCTGGGGCAGTTGGGGCAACGAGCCGATGATGCCGTGATGCAGGATGGCCTGCCGCTTGCCACCGACGATCTTGGTGGGGATCTTGCGCCCACATGCTCCGACCCCGAGCCCGTGGAGGCAGCGGAGCTCACGTCCGATGAACGCCTCGATGCTTTCGTCGCCACCTTTGGGCTTACAGAGCGCGAGCGCGATATTCTTGAGGTCTTGGTCGTTTCGGACCAGAGCGTTCAGGACATCGCCACAACGCTCTTCCTTTCGCGCTCCACGCTCTATCGCCACATTTCCTCGATCAACAAAAAGGCCGGTACCGCCTCGCGTGTGGCCCTTATCAACTTCTTCTGGTCCTGGACACCCAAGGACTAGCTAATCTCCCAATAAGTTGCGGTGGAATAGTCCCTAAATTAAAGTCACGGGGCTTTAAACAGGAACTATTTCACCGCAATTGCTGGGGGGATAGATTGCGGCGGCGGCAGAGGCAGCGGCAGCGGCGTTGGCAGCTGTGGTAGTGGCAACGGCAGCTGGCAGGGTGTTTTCCGTCTACTTGCTACAGCAGCTCGCCGTGGCGGGCAATGTAGCGGCACTTTGCCAGCTGGGTGAGCGCGATATAGGCGGTAACGATGCCAATGAGCAGCCCAAAAAAGCTCGTGGGCAGCGGCATGAGGCCGAGCACATCGGCGATGGGGCTTGCCGGCAGCCAGGTGACGAGCGCCAGGCCCAGCACGGTAAGAACGCACAATGCGGGCGCGGCGTGGTCGCGCGGGCTCGGCAGATGCGGGGAGCGCAACATGTGGACCACGAGTGTCTGCGACCACATGGACTCGACAAACCAGCCGCTCTGGAAGAGCGCAGCAAAGGTCGCCATACCCGCGACGTCGCCCGCGGCGGCAAGCTCGGACCAGCTTGCGTCCACGGCGGCGGGGCACACGACAAAGAAGAGCGCGGCGAAGGTCACGATGTCAAACAGCGAGCTTACGGGGCCCAGCTCGAGCATAAAGCCCTTGATGGACGCGGCGTCCCAGGCACGCGGGCGGGCAGTCCAGGCGTCATCGACGGTGTCCCACGGCAGTGCGATGCACACGATCTCGTAGACCAGCGACAGCAGTACCAGCTGCAGGGCGCTCATGGGCAAAAACGGCAAGAACAGGCTCGCGACGGTCACGGACAGCACATTGCCGAAGTTGGAGCTCACCGTGGTCTTGAGGTACTTGAGCAGGTTGCCGTAAGTGCGGCGGCCTTCGATGATGCCGCGCTCGAGCACGCCCAGGTCCTTCTGAAGCAAGATGATATCGGCGGATTCCTTGGCAATATCGACGGCCGAATCGACCGAGATGCCGCAATCGCTCGCACGCATGGCAGCGGCGTCGTTGATGCCGTCGCCCATAAAGCCCACGGTGTGGCCGAGCATCTCGCGCATGACACGTACCAGGCGCGCCTTCTGCAGCGGCGAGAGCTTGGCGAAGAGGTGGGTTTTCTCGGCGCGCTCGGCAAGTTCGGCGTCATCGAGCGCATCGATCTCGGAGCCGAGCAAGACGTTGCTCGCATCGATACCAATCTGCTCGCAGACGGTGGCGGCGACGCGGTCGTTGTCGCCGGTTAGGACCTTGACCGCCACGCCCTTGGCCTCGAGGGTGGCGACGGCGCCCGCGGCACTTGCTTTGGGCGGATCGAGGAAGGCCAAAAAGCCCATCAGCACCATGTCGCACTCGTCGGCGATGCCAAACTCGCCCACGCAGCGCGGATTGGTCTTCTGCGCCACGGCAATTACGCGTAGGCCCTCGGCGTTAAGTCCGGCGATCTGCTTGCGAATCTGGGCGAGCTTCTCGTCGGTGAGCGGCTGAGCGATGCCATCGATCTCGACAAAGGAGCAGATCTCGAGCATTTCCTCGGCAGCGCCCTTGGTAACCATCTGGGTTTTGCCTTGGGCGTCGGCGACAACTACGCTCAGGCGACGGCGCGAGAAATCGAAGGGAACCTCGTCGACCTTGGTGTAGCGGTCGCGCAGGCTCTGGCCCAGCATGGAATCGGGTGCGACGGTCGAGGGTGTCACATCGGCACGGTCGATTACGGCCAGGTCGATAAGGTTTTTGAGGCCGGTTTGGAAGAAGCTATTCAAAAATGCATGGCGCAGCACGCGTGCGTCTTCGTTGCCGTCGGTGCTGAGATAGCGCTCGAGCACGATGCGGTCTTCGGTGAGGGTGCCGGTCTTGTCGCAGCACAGGACGTCCATCGCGCCGAGGTTTTGAATCGCCGGCAGCTCCTTGACGATAACCTGGCGACGGGCGAGGTCCTTGGCGCCCTGCGATAGGCTCGTGGTCACGATGACGGGAAGCATTTGCGGCGTGATGCCCACGGCCACGCTCGTGGCGAACAGCAGCGCGTCGATGACGTTGCCCTTGGTGGCGGCGTTGATGGCAAAGACGGCCGGCGCCATAACGAGCATGAGGCGTACGAGCAACATGGAGACGCTCGAGACGCCGCGGTCAAACGCGCTCTTTTCGCCGCGCCCGTTGAGCGTCTTGGCGATGCCGCCCAGGTAGGTGTCCGAGCCGGTGGCAACGACAAGCGCCATGGCGGCGCCGTTTTGCACGGAGGTGCCGGTAAAGACGATGTTCTTGCAGGCAGAGAGTGGCAGTGCGGAGCCGTCGGCGCCCTCGACGACGGTGACGGCGGTGGTCTTCTCGACGGCCTCGCTCTCGCCGGTGAGTGCGGACTCGATCACAAACAGGTCGCGCGCGGTGATGATGCGGGCATCTGCCGGCACCATATCGCCGGCAGAGAGGCGGATTACATCGCCGGGGACGAGCTCGTCGAAGGGGATCTCGATGCGCTCGCCGTCGCGCAGGGCGGTGCAAGTGTTGGAGACCAGGTCCTTGAGGGCCTCGGCCGCATTGCCGCTGCGGGCTTCCTGGATAAACTTCATGCCGCCCGATACCAGCAGCATGATGCCGATGACGATGACCGTGGAGGGGTCGCGCTGCGGCTCGGGTGCGGCGAGCACGTCGATGTAGAGCGAGACCAGTGCGAGCGCGGCGAGGATGCCGGCGAAGGGATCGATGAACGCGTCGGCGATGCGGCGGGCGAGCGTTTTGGTCGTTGCCTCGATGGTGTTGGGGCCGACGGCGTTCAGGCGCTCAGTTGCCTGCTCGACGGTGAGGCCGTTTGCCGTGGCGTCAAGCAGTACGAGGGCGTCCTCGGCACTATGGGTGGCGGCGAATATGGTGTTCTTGGACAGGCCGGTATGAGCGGCAGGGCGCGCCGTGCGGCGGCGCTTGGAGATGGCTTCGAGTACCGTGACGGTTTTGAGCATCAGCATAGGGTCCTCCTTGTTGAGGGGAGTTAGCGTACGTGTCGTATTTGCTTCAAAAACCTAGATGTCGCTCACGTCAAGCTCTTGAGCCCACAAAGGGTGCAGCGCGCCTTTGCGGTGGTTTTGGCGATCTGCCGGTGGCGTTTATGCGTGTGCGGAGTCCTCGCGGCGTGCCGAGGGCGACATGCAGGTTTTTCGACTAGGACTGCCTTCCATGGCACACCTCCTAAAGGCTGAGCGCAGCGCGCTTTGGGTATCTCGTACCCCTTTTTAATCCGCCCGTATTCTTGATGAGGGGGTTTGACATGTCAACCCCATTGTTCGGAAAACCATTCCCCCTGACAAAGCCTTTACAGAATGCCGTGGCCCCAAAGCGCGCCCACATCGACGCCTCGCCTGCGCTAAACTGAAGAGCACGTACGCGATTACGAGAGGAGCCCGCATGGAGGCTTACAAGCAAGAGTTCATCAAGTTCATGGTCGAGTCCGACGTTCTTAAGTTCGGCAGCTTTACGCTCAAGAGCGGCCGTCAGTCCCCGTTCTTTATGAACGCCGGCGCTTACGTGACGGGCTATCAGCTCAAGAAGCTGGGCGAGTATTACGCCCAAGCCATCCACGATAACTTTGGCGACGACTTTGATGTGCTGTTTGGACCGGCCTACAAGGGCATTCCGCTGGCCGTCGTGACCGCAATTGCCTACCACGAGCTGTACGGCAAGGAGGTCAAGTACTGCTGCGACCGCAAGGAGGCCAAGGACCACGGCGCCGACAAGGGCAACCTGCTGGGTTATGAGCCCAAGGACGGCGACCGTGTGGTCATGGTCGAGGACGTCACCACCAGCGGCAAGTCCATCGACGAGACCTATCCCAAGGTTAAGGCTGCTGCCGATGTCGAGATTAAGGGCCTGATCGTGTCCCTCAACCGCATGGAGGTCGGCAAGGGTGGCGTGACCACCGCGCAGAAGGAGATCGAGGCAAAGTACGGTTTCCCCGTCGCGAGCATCGTTTCTATGGCCGAGGTCGTCGAGACCCTCTACAACCACGAGATCGACGGCAAGGTCGTCATCGACGACGAGCTCAAGACCGCCATCGACGCCTACTACGAGCAGTACGGAGCTCGGGAGTAGTAGTTACGCGGTTTTACCAAACCGCGTAACCAGCCGACGCTGCAAGCCCGCCAGAGCGGCAATCTGCCTTTCAACTTCGGCGGCATGACCAGAAGGTCAATGCCGCCTTGTTTCAAGGCACCTTGCTCGCTCTGGCGGGTTTTCGCTGTCGGTGCCAAAATATCGGCGTTGCCTTGGCTGTCAATGTGGCACCTGGGGACGTTCCTTTTGTGCCGGCACCTGGGGACGTTCCTTATGTCAAGAGATTGGTACAAGAGGGATAGGTTGCCTTGCGCCAATCTAAATAAGTTGCGGTGAGATAGTTCTTGAATTGGCCTTTTTGATGGCTAAACAGGAACTATCTCACCGCAACTGCGTTGAGCGTTTTTTTGGCAGCTGGTTTACTTGCTCGCGAACAGCCAGATGAGGACGATCGCGAGGACTACGGCGACAATGCAGACGATGGCGCCGGTGAATTTTATGCGTGAGTCGCGGGTGCGCTCGCGTACGTCGTCCTCGGCGGCTTCGAGTTGAGCCACTTCGTGCTCGGTTTCGGCGTACTCGGCCTTATCGCGGACCAGGGAGCCCGCGAGCGATTCGGTAATCTCGGGATGGTCATGCACTTCGGTCGCCTGCTCGATGATCGACTGCGCGTGCGCGATGTCCGTCTGGGCATTGGCAATAGCCTGCTCTTGCTCTCGGCGCGCCTTGTCCTCTGCGGCGATCTTCTCGCGCAGTTCGCGCTGGCGCGTTGCGGCGGCGGCTTTTGCGGTCTGCAGCTCGTCGCGCGCGGCATCGGCCTCGGCCGTCACGGTCTGATGGGTTCGCTTGGCGTCGGCGATGGGGGCTTGCGCCTGCTCGACAGCGTGCTCGGCGGCTGTGAGCGAGTGCTCAAGATCGGCGGTGATGCGCGGGACATCTTCCTCGGCTTTGCGCAGGGCATCGGCCGTGTCGGAGATCTGCATCGAAAGCTCGCTGGTGCGCACCGTGTAATTGGCGGGATTCGCCGAAGGATTGCGCTGCAGCTCGGCATACTCGCGGCGTAGCGTTTCGAGTTGAGCGCGCGTGGCGTCGACGGTTTGCTGCACTGCGGCAACGCCGGCGTCGCGCTCGGCCTGCACCTTGTCGCGGATGCGCTTGGAATCCTCGAGGCGGCGAACGAGGCGGTTACCGGTTTCGCGCGAGCTGGCTTCGCGCGCCTCCACTGCGTCGAGTGCGGCTTTGAGACGCCGCTCGGTGGCGTCGTCCTCTTCCTTCATTTGTTCGAGCTGTGCCTTGAGCTCTGTTGCCTTGGCAGCATGGGTATCGCGGCCGATTTCTGCCGCCGCGGCGGCCTTTTGTGCCGTGTCGATGGTCTGGCGCTGCCCGGCGACGATTTGGTCGTAGCGACCTGCGATGTCCTGGCGCGTCTCGAGCTCCTCGCCTTGATCGGCGATGCGCTGCTCAAGTTCGGCAAGGTGAGCGCGGGCGTCCGCGAGTGCCTTCTTTGCGGCGTTCATCTCGCGCATGGCCGAGGCACCCTGGGCGATAAAGGCGCCCACGGCGCTGGCGGTGTTTGAGACGGCGCCTCCCAGATCGCGGCTGGCTGCTGGGGTGTGCAGGGCGGTCGGGTGAGCGGCGTTTGCCGTGCCCGCATCGGGCGTCTGCGGCGTGGCGATGCTGCCGGTGCCGCCCTCGATCACAGAAAAGCCGGCAGCGTGTGGGTCGACTGCATCGGCACCAATGGTGGGGTGCTCGAGCTGCAGAAACGAGGGTATGGTGCTGCCTTGGTCGGAAACGGGGGTCTCGCCGGGCACGAAGGTCGAGGCGGCCTCGGCGGCCTCCTCTTCTTCGGCGTCAACATCGGCGTCGGCCACGGCGTCTTTCATCGCTTTGACGGCATCCATCATGGAGTCCATGACGGCATCGAGCTCTTCTTCCGAAGACACCTCAATGGGGCCTTCCGCTTGCGGGGCGGCGTCCTTTTCGGGGGCGTCGTCCTGAGCGGCCGAATCGTCGTTTTGCTCGCCGGCATCTTCGGCCGCAGGGATTTCCGCCGCAGCGCCATTATCCAGAGCGGCGTCGTCGACGTCGGTATCATTGCAGGTCGCAGCGTCAGTATCTGCGGCGACGTCTGCTGAATCATCAATATGCTGCTGAGTCTGGGGGTCCAGCTCGTCTGTCATAGGCATGTGCTCCTCATCGTTGTTTGTCACCCTATGATAAAGTCTCGCGCCGACATCCCGCGCGCTGCAGCAAAGTTTCAAAACGTGTTCGATGACTCGCATGGATAACAAAAAATCGGTCTCTTTATTCAGTTTGTGCTTGACACCCCCTTCGCCGAATGACGTTGTGCCGTTCGCCTGCTGCGGTCTTTATTTTTCACTTGAACCCGCTAAAGTTGCATTTCAGCTTTTGGCGCGTGAAGTTGGATGCGCGCAGTCGGCGGGTGGGCCCGTCGCGATTTGAAAGGACTTTGATATGGGACTTTTCACTGGTAAGACCGTGATCGTCACCGGCGGCGGCAAGGCCACGCTTAAGGACGGCTCTGCTGGCTCCATCGGCTACGGCATCGATATCGCTTTTGCCAAGGAGGGCGCAAACCTCGTCATTACCGGTCGCAACGTTGCCAAGCTCGAGGCTGCCAAGGAGTCCCTCGAGGCCGAGTACGGCGTCAAGGTTCTGCCTGTTCAGGCCGATGTTTCGGCTGGTCAGGACAACGAGGCCGTCGTCCAGAACGTCATCGACAAGGCTATTGAGGAGTTCGGCCGCATCGACGCCGTCGTCAACAATGCTCAGGCCAGCGCCTCGGGCGTGACCATCGCCGATCACACCATGGATCAGTTTAACCTGGCCATTTATTCCGGTCTGTATGCCACCTATCTGTACATGCAGAAGGCCTATCCGCATCTGAAGGAGACCAAGGGCTCCGTGGTCAACTTTGCTTCGGGCGCCGGCCTGTTTGGCAACTACGGCCAGTGCAGCTATGCCGCTGCCAAGGAGGGCATTCGCGGTCTGACTCGCGTTGCCGCCAACGAGTGGGGCAAGGACGGCATCAACGTCAACATCGTGTGCCCGCTTGCTTGGACCGCTGCGCTCGAGAACTTCCAGGATGCCTATCCCGAGGCGTTTAAGGCCAACGTTCACATGCCGCCGGCAGGCCACTATGGCGACGTCGAGAAGGAAATCGGCCGCGTGGTCGTTCAGCTCTGCGGTCCCGACTTTAAGTACATGAACGGCGAGACTGTCACCCTCGAGGGCGGCATGGGCCAGCGTCCCTAATAGTTACGCGGTTCTACGAACCGCGTAACCAGTTGACGCTGCAAACCCGCCAGAGCGGCAATCTGACGTTCTATTTCAAGGGCGCGACCAGAAGGTCAGCGCCCTTTCATTTCATGTCACCTTGCTCGCTCTGGCGGGTTTTCGCTGTCGGCGCCATAACATCGGCGTTGCTGTGGCTGTCGGAAATGATCCGTTGGGGACGGAGGAAAACGGATCATTTTATTGAGAGTGGATAATCTCCCGTTTTTGGTCAGTATTCTTGCCAAAAGTGGGAGATTATCCACTCTCGTTAGGTAAGTGTCCGATAATCCACGCCCATTGTGCTTTGGTGCATTGGGGAGTGGTTTCTGTCGAGTCGGTGCTCCTTGCGGGTTGCCCGTATAATGGTTTGCGTATGAACCGCAACCAAGGAGTTCCAGTTTATGGACCAGAGCCTTTTTAAATTCGACCTGATCGCCGAGGATCCGACGACGCATGCGCGTGCCGGCGTGCTGCACACCCCGCACGGCGACATCGAGACGCCGATCTTTATGCCCGTGGGCACCAAGGCAAACGTCAAGGGTATTCCTACCGAGACCGTTAAGCAGCTCGGCGCCCAGATCGTGCTTGCGAACACCTATCACCTGTCCATGCGTCCCGGCGAGGACACCATCGCCGAGCTGGGCGGCCTGCATAAGTTTATGAACTGGCACGGCCCCATTCTTACCGACTCGGGCGGCTTCCAGGTGTTCAGCCACAACGACGCCGTCAAGCTCACTGACGAGGGCGTGCGCTTTATCGTCAATGACTACGACGGCCGCCACGTGTTCTGGACGCCCGAGGACAACATGGAAATCGCCATGAAGCTCGGCTCCGACATCTGCATGCAGCTCGACCAGTGCCCGGGCTATCCCGCCACGCGCGCCTACGTTGAACGCGCCGTTGAGCTGTCGAGCATGTGGGCCGAGCGCTGCTATAAGGCGCATACCCGCGATGACCAGGCACTCTTTGGCATCGTCCAGGGCGGCATGCACCTGGACCTGCGCCTGCGCTCGCTGCGCCATCTGGAGGAGTGCGGCGACTTCCCGGGCTACGGCATCGGCGGCTACTCGGTGGGCGAGGACCACGAGACTATGTTCGAGACGCTTGCACCGCTCGCGAGCGAGTATATGCCCAAGCACAAGCCGCGCTACCTGATGGGCGTCGGCAACCCGACCACCCTCGTGCGCGGTGTGGGTGTGGGCATCGACATGTTCGACTGCGTGCTGCCGACGCGCACCGGCCGCATGGGCACGGCGTTCTCCAGCGAGGGTCGCCTCAACTTTCGTAACGCGCGTTTTGCGCACGACGACGGCCCCATCGATCCCACCTGCACCTGCCCGGTGTGCACGGGCGGCTACAGCCGCGCACTCATTCGCCACATGGTCACGCAGAAGGAGATGCTCGGCGGCATTCTGCTGTCGATGCACAACATCTACTACCTGCTCAACCTTATGCAGCGTGCCCGTCAGGCCATTATCGAGGGCCGTTACGGCGCGTTCGTGAGCGACTGGATGAACAGCCCTGCGGCGGTGGACTACTAAGAGCGGCGCGGGCGCTTGCAGAGCGCTAGCAACGGCAAGGGGCGAGCGCTGGCCGGTCATCACGTTCGCTAACACCGTCTGCGAGACCGATGACCGATAGCTTGCAAGCACTTGATGCATCGTGGGTACCATATCGAATAGTTGATGTTCGGGCGGGTGTTTGACGCATGGCGTCGACCCCGCCCGTTTTTCTTTTTCTCGATAGGAGTACCCATGATTAAGAACGAGAATATCGAGGGCGAGCCTGCCTACGACGAGACGTACCGACGCGGTCCCGTGGTCATGCGCGGCCCCATGATTCCCAAGGACAACACCTACGCCAACCTGCTGGCGCCCGAGGACTCGACCGACTGGTTGCACACCGACCCCTGGCGCGTGCTGCGCATCCAGGCCGAGTTTGTCGATGGCTTTGGCGCACTTGCCGAGCTCGGGCCCGCTGTGACCATCTTCGGCAGCGCCCGCACGCCCAAGACCGATCCGCTCTATAAGGCGGCGCGCACGGTCGGCCGCAAAATCGCCCAGCGCGGCGTGGCGGTCATCACCGGTGGCGGCCCCGGCATCATGGAAGCGGCCAACAGGGGAGCGGCGAGTGTCAACGGCAAGTCAGTTGGCCTGGGCATTGAATTGCCGCACGAGCATGGGCTCAATAAATACGTGAACCTCGGCATGGACTTCCGTTACTTCTTTGTGCGCAAGACCATGTTCGTCAAATACAGCTCGGGCGCCATCGTGTTTCCCGGAGGTTTTGGTACGCTCGACGAAATGTTCGAGGTGCTCACGCTGGTGCAGACACACAAGGTCAAGCGCATGCCACTCGTGCTGGTGGGCACCGAGTACTGGCAGGGCCTATTCGACTGGCTTAACGGTCCGGTGATGGATGCCGGTATGATCAGCCCGCTCGATCCAGACCTCGTCCACATCACCGACGACCTCAACGAAGCCGTCGACATTGCCCTAAGTGGGCTGATGTAGGGACAAGGCTTCTTCGCTTATAGATGAATAATGGCAGTCTGATGCTAGCTAACATCAGACTGCCATCTATATTGGGTATACTGATGCAAAAGACGAGAGCGAGGAGGTCGCGTATGTCTACTGCAACGGTTAAGCCTACGACGGTTCGCATCGAAGAGGGGCTCAAGGAACAGGCGACTGAGTTCTTGGATACGGTTGGTCTGAGTCTCAATTCGTATCTCAACCTTGCTGTTCGGCAGCTGGTAAATCAGCGAAAGATTCCTTTTGAAATTGTGGGTCGGCCCGAAGTTCCCAATGAGGCGACGAGGCGTGCCATGGTGATTGCCGAGGCTCATGAGTTGGGGATTCTGCCGGACGACAGCCCGTCATTCACTAACGCTGATGAGCTTATATCGTTCCTCGATGAGGACTAGCGATGTTTGAGATTAAAGTCGAGGCTCAGTTTAAGGCGGATTACAAACGGACGATGCGCATCCATCCGCAGCTAAAAACCGAGTTTAAGGCGGCAGTCGCAGAGCTTGCAGCTCGCGGCTCGCTTCCCGCGGAATATGGCGCCCATGAGCTTTCAAACCCGGGCGGCAATTACAACGGCCACATCGATTTCCATCTATCCGATGGGTTGGTCGATGTGGTCGTTCTGTACTTGCCGCATAAGACTAATCCTGTGATCCGACTGGTCAGAATGGGCTCGCATGAGGAACTGTTCCGGGGCCCGCAGGGCTGATTGCCGATTTCTAAGTTGCGGTGGAATAGGGATTGATTTGCGGCTGATAAGCCAAAAACAGTCCCTATTCCACCGCAAGTGGTAAAGGTGCCCCTAGTGGATGGGCTGGTAGCGGGGACAGTAGCTAATGGCGATGGCGTCGACGCCTACATGGGTGGCGATGGTGCAGCCGATGGGGCCGGTGCCGGCGTCCACGTAGTTCTGGCCTGCGAGTGCTTGGTTGACGAGCTCCTGCTCCTCGTCGGCGCCGGTCGTGAGCACGCGCACGCTGGAGCCCGGATGTTCGGCCAAAAATGCGAGGCAATCGGCCATGGTGTTGGCGACGATGCGCTTGGCGCCGCGGCCCTTTTTCATGGCCTTGATCTCGCCCGATTTCCACTCCGGCGAAACGGCCAGGCGAATGTTGAGCATCTGCGTGAGCTGGCCGGCGAGTTTGGGCGCGCGGCCGTTCTTAACGAGGTTCTCGAGCGTGCGGGGAATCAGCAGCAGGTGGGCGTCGGGCAGCGTCGCTCGGATCTGCGCCTCGGTCTCGTCCAGGCTGTGGCCGTCCTCGCGCATGGCCAGCGCGTACTCCACCAGCAGGCCCTCGGCAGCCGAGCCGGTGCGCGAGTCGATGCAGCGCACGTCGAGCTCGTGGGTATCGGCAACCTGGCACGCGTTGGCGTAGCAGGCAGACCACTCGCTGCACAGCGAGATAAAGATGGCGCTGTCGTGGCCGTCGGCGAGCACGCGATCAAAGAGCGCCTTGAATTCGCCGGCGCTCGGCTGCGAGGTGTGCGGCAGCTGCTCGGAGCCGGCCATGCGCGCGACGTACTCCTGGGCGGTAATCTGCACCTGGTCGAGCAGATCCTCGCCCTCGATAATCACATGCAGCGGAATCACGTAAATGCCGAGCTCTTGGGCGCGGGCGGGGGAGATGTCCGACGTGGAGTCGGTTATGATGGCAAAAGACATAATTGCACCTTTCGTTGGGGCGCTTGCGCGCCGCCTTCTGAGAGCAAAGTGCGACAAGTATAGTAGAGTCGTTCCACATTACTAGGTTCAATTGTTGAATAGTCAACAGTTTGAAGTGTCGGTGTGGAAATCGTCAACTGGGGAAGAGGAATGCCGATGGAGGCGTTGGAGATATACAGGCGGCCGGTCGTATTGTTTGATTTCGATGGCACGGTGGCCGATACGGGCCGGGCGGTGATGACCTCGACGCGCAAGACGCTGGCTGCGCGCGGGTTTTCGGAGGCGCAGATGGGTGACCTGCGTCGCATGATCGGGCCGCCCCTGTGGAAGAGCTTTCACGACTTTTACGGCTTTTCCCGCGAGAAGTCGCTTGTGGTGGCCGACGAGTACCGCGCTTTTTTTGATGAGCTGGGACCGGAGGAGTATCCCGTTTTCGACGGGGTCCCCGAGTTACTGAATGGGTTGGCCGCCCGGGGTAAGCGTATGGCCGTGGCGACGTCGCGCATGGAGGCAAAGTGCATCGACATGGTGCGTGAGCTCGGGCTTTCTCAGTTTGAGGCGGTGATTGGCATGAATCCGCCGCAGGGGCGCGAGACCAAGGCCGATTCGGTCCGCGATGCCCTGGCGGCCCTGGGTGCGACCGCGGACGAGGCCGTGATGATTGGCGACCGCTTTAACGATGTGGAGGGCGCGCACGCGATGGGCGTGCCGTGCATCGGCATCTATTCGGGCGCGGCGGCGCCGGGCGAGCACGAGGCGGCGGGTGCCGATGCGGTGGTGCACTCGGTGGCCGAGCTTGCTAAACTTTTCGCTATCTAATGACGTGATGTGAGGGGCGGGCGTGCCCGCCCCTCATTGGTAAGGAGGTCGTCCATGAATCAGGTGGAGCAGAGCGTTGCCGAGTATGTCGACGAGGTCTGGGAAGATGTCGTCGCCGATATCGCGCAGCTGGTGAGCTATCCGTCCGTGGCCGTTGCTGCCGATGCGGAGCCCGGTGCGCCGTTTGGCCGCCCGGTCCGTGATGCGCTCGATTGCGCACTCGGCATTGCGCAAAAGCTCGGCTACCAGACGAGCGATGACGAGGGCTATGTGGGCATTGCCGATATCCCGGGCCGCGGCGATAAGCAGCTCGCGACTATCTGCCATGTGGACGTGGTGCCCGCCGGTCCTGGTTGGAACACCGACCCGTTTGCGATGGAGCGTCGCGAGGGCTGGCTGCTCGGCCGCGGCGTGATCGATGACAAGGGTCCGGCGGTGTTGTCGCTCTACGCCGGCGCCTACCTGCTCAAGCACGGCATTGTGCCGCGCTATACCTTCCGCGCGCTGCTGGGCTGCGATGAGGAAGTGGGCATGTCCGACGTTCACCATTATCTGGAGAACCACGCAGACCCCGACTTTCTGTTTACGCCCGATGCCGAGTTCCCGGTTTGCAATGCCGAGAAGGGCCAGTTTGGGGCGACGTTTGTGAGCCCCAAGATCGACGGCGGCCGTATTGTGTCCTGGAGCGGTGCCGAGGCGAGCAACGCCATTCCGTCGCAGTCTATCTGCGAACTCGCGATTGCCGCCGATGAGCTGCCGGCACCGGTCGAGAACGCCGACCGCCTGGAGATCACGACGCTCGATAACGGGCATGCGCAGATTTTTGCCCACGGTATTGGCGGTCACGCCTCGATGCCCGAGGGAACGATCAATGCCGTCGGCCTCATCGTGGCGTATCTGCGCGAGGCCGAGGACGCGTTTGGTGCCCGTGACGAGCGCCTGCTGACGCCTGCCGAGCACGAGTTTGTCAAGTTTCTGGCCTTTGTGCATGCGGACGCCTATGGTCGCGGCCTGGGTATCGACGCGGCGAGCCCCGCGTTTGGCCCGCTCACCTGCAATCCCGGCGTCATCCGTGTGGCGGATGGCCACATCGAGCAGGTCATTGACGTGCGCTTCCCCGATAGCACGAGTGCCGATACCATCTGCGAGCAGCTTGAGCCGCTCGTGGGCCGCTTTGGCGTGACGTGCCGTGTGGGTCGTGCAAAGGTGCCGTTCTCGGTGTCTGCCGACGATCCGGCTGTGAAGGCGCTTATCGATACCTATAACGAGTTCACGGGCAAGCATGCCGAGCCCTTTGCCATGGGCGGAGGCACGTACGCGCGCAACTTTGCCCGCGCCGTATCGTTTGGCCCCGAGGAGACCGGCCTGGAGCTGCCCGCATGGGGCGGTCAGATGCACGGCCCCAACGAGTGCGTCAACGAGGAACAGCTCAAGCAGGCACTCAAGATTTACATCGTGGCAATCCTGCGCCTCAACGAACTCGAACTTTAAGGTTACGCGGTTTCCCAATCTAAGTTGCGGTGGAATAGTTCCTAGAATGGGCCATTTGATGGCCAAACAGGAACTATTTCACCGCAACTTTGTTTTTATTGGTGTAAAAGGCGGATCATGCTTGGTGGTGAATTTGTTATTCGTTTGTAAAGCCGAGCCGCGCTTGCGGTAAGGGTCTATCAGATGCCCGTAAGAAACCGCAGTTGGCGCGGGCGCTGCCCGGTCGGGGCCGTATCTTTCCAAACAGCAAAGCGGGCGGGGTGCCCGCGAGTCGCATGTATGAAAGGAAGATCATGCTCGATCAGGCTTATTCTCGTCGTCAGCTCCTCGGCCTCGCTGGTGGTCTTGCCAGCATCGTCGGTCTCGGCCTCGTTGGCTGCGGTGGCTCCAACGCCGCCGACACCGCTGCCGAGGGTAGCGCCGCTGCTGCCGAGTCCGTCTCCGGCGAGGTGACCTACGACGGTGCCTCCTCGTTCCAGGCTCTCGTCGAGGCCGCTGCCGAGAAGTTCATGGATGCCAACCCGGACGTCTCCGTCTCCGGCTCGGGCAACGGTTCGGGCAAGGGCCTGACCGCTGTCGCCGCCGGCACCGTCACCATCGGTAACTCCGACGTCTTCGCCGAGACCAAGCTCGAGGCCGACCAGGTCAAGAACCTCGTCGACCATGAGGTTGCTGTCGTGGGCATGGGCCCCGTCGTTTCCAAGAACGTGACGGTCGACGATCTGTCCCTCGAGCAGCTCAAGGGCATCTTCTCTGGCCAGATCACCAACTGGAAGGAGGTCGGCGGCGACGACGCTACTATCGTCGTTCTCAACCGCAAGGCCGGCTCCGGTACCCGCGCCACCTTCGAGGCTGCCGTCTTTGGCGACGAGGCTGTCGACTTTAAGGGCGACGCCGAGCTCGATAAGTCCGGCGACGTTCAGACTCAGATGGGCAGCACCGACAACGCCATCTCCTACCTCGACTTCTCGCACTTCGATGACTCCAAGTTCAACGCCATCAAGGTCGAGGGCGTGGAGCCCAAGAGCGCAAACGTCACCGACGACTCCTTCAAGATCTGGGCTACCGAGCACATGTACTGCGCTAAGGATGCCGACGAGGCCACCAAGGCCTTCCTGGAGTTCATGCTTTCCGATGACGTCCAGGGCAAGCTCGTCGAGGAGCAGGGCTTTATCCCCGTCTCTGCCATGAAGGTCGTCAAGGACGCCAGCGGCAAGGTCTCCGCTAAATAAGTAATCGCCCCGGAAAGGTTTGCAATGGCAAAACAGCTGCCAAAGCGCGACCTTGAGAACGTGGGCCTGGGCGTCACGGGCGCGTGCGTTGCGCTCGTGACGCTTGTCGTTGCCGCACTCATCTTTATGGTCGCCCAAAAGGGCCTCTCGGCTTTTATCAAGGACGGCGTCTCGGTCGTCGAGTTCTTTACCGGCACCAAGTGGGACCTGGCCAACACGGCCGAAAACGGCCTGCCTTATACCGGCGCCCTGCCCCTGATCGTCACCTCGTTTGCAGTCATGGTGCTCTCCACGCTCATCGCGCTGCCCATCGCCATCGGCTCTGCCATCTTTGCGGTCGAGATCCAGCCTAAGTTTGGTTCCAAGATCTTTCAGCCGCTTATTGAGCTTTTGACCGGCATTCCCTCGGTCGTCTTTGGCTTGATCGGTTTTCACGTGGTTGTCGGCCTTATGAAGAGTGTTTTCCATGTGAGCACGGGTCTGGGCATCTTACCCGGCGCCATCGTGCTGGCCGTCATGATCCTGCCGACCATGACCACGCTTTCGGTCGATGGCCTGCGCGCCGTGCCCGACAGCTACCGTCAGGGCTCGCTCGCGCTGGGCTACACCCGCTGGCAGACCATCTGGCACGTGGTGCTCAAATCCGCCATGCCGTCGCTCATGACCGCAGTCATCCTTGGCATGACCCGCGCCTTTGGCGAGACGCTCGCCGTGCGCATGGTTATCGGCGGCATCGAGGCCATGCCGACGTCACTGCTGTCGCCGGCGTCCACCATTACCACCACGCTCACCACGTCTATGGCGGTCTATGCCGAGGGCTCGGCCCAGGACGATGTTCTGTGGGCGCTCGGTCTGCTGCTGATGGGCATGAGCCTCATCTTCATCCTGATCATCCACCTTATCGGCCGCAAGGGGGCGAAGGCTCGTGGCTAGCACGCGCATCCATATCGACGAGGCGAGGTTCGGGCGCGTCCAAAAGCAGGACCGCATCGCCACGGGCGTGCTGACGGCGATCGCCGCCATCGTCATGCTCATCGTCGTCTCCATGGTGACCTATATCCTGTTCGAGGGCATCTCGACACTGTTCCAGCCGGGCTTTCTCACGCAGCCGTCGCGCGCCAACGGGACCCAGGGCGGCGTGCTCTATCAGCTGTTCGACTCGTTCTATCTGCTGCTGATCACCCTGATCATCTCGGTGCCCATCAGCCTGGGCGGCGCGGTCTTCCTGGTCGAGTACGCGCCGGACGGGCCCATCCGCGACATCGCCTCCACCGCCATCGAGACGCTGTCCTCGCTGCCTTCCATCGTCGTCGGCATGTTCGGATTTCTGGTGTTCTCGGTTCAGCTGGGCTGGAAGTACTCCATCATCTCCGGCGCCGTCGCGCTCACCATGTTCAACATCCCCATCCTGGTGCGCGTGATCCAGCAGGCGCTCGAGGACGTGCCGCAGACCCAGCGCGATGCGTGCCTGGCCATGGGCCTTACTCGTTGGGAAGCCACGCTGCACATCCTGATCCCCGAGGCCATGCCCGCCATCGTGACCGGCATCGTGCTTTCGGCCGGCCGCGTGTTTGGCGAGGCCGCGGCACTGCTCTTTACCTCGGGCATGAGCTCGCCGGTGCGTCTGAACTTCTTGAGCTTTAACCTGTCGAGCCCCACTTGCGCTTGGAACGTGTTCCGTCCCGGCGAGTCGCTCGCCGTGCACATCTACAAGATTTACGGCGAGGGCAGCCCCGAGGCTCAGCAGATCGTTTGGGGCACCGCGGCGCTGCTGATGATCTGCGTGCTGCTGTTTAACGTAGTCGCCCGTATCGTGGGCAAGCAATTGGCAAGGAGGATGACGGCCGAATGAGCGAGATGAATGCAACGCCCGCAATCGAAGCGGCATCGTCCGAGACCCAGGACTTCCTGTCGAGTGTGGGGGAGAGCGAGAAGCGCGTGCGCGTGAGCGGCAGGGCCGTGAGCGATGAGGTCGTGCTCTCCACCAAGGACGTCAACGTGTACTATGGCGACCACCATGCGCTGCACGACACGTCGCTCGACTTTCACAAGGGCGAGATCACGGCGCTCATTGGGCCTTCGGGCTGCGGTAAGTCGACCTTCTTGCGCAGCCTCAACCTGATGAATCGCGAGATTCGCGGCTGCCGCGTGGAGGGTGAGATCAACTACCGCGGGCGCAACGTGAACACCAAGACCGAGAACACCTACGAGCTGCGCCGCTCCATTGGCATGGTGTTCCAGCAGCCCAATCCTTTCCGCAAGTCCATTCGCGACAACATCACGTTTGCGCCCAGGCGTCACGGCATCACCGACCGCGACGAACTCGATCGCATGGTCGAGGAGAGCCTGCGTGGTGCGGCGCTGTGGGACGAGGTCAAGGACAAGCTCGACAAGAGCGCCTACGCGCTTTCGGGCGGCCAGCAGCAGCGTCTGTGCATCGCGCGCACGCTGGCGCTCAACCCCGACGTGATCCTGTTTGACGAGCCCTGCTCGGCGCTCGACCCCATCTCGACGCTGGCGATCGAGGACCTCATGTCGTCGATCGTTGCCGACCGCGCCATCGTCATCGTGACGCACAACATGGAGCAGGCGTCGCGTGTGTCCAACCGCACGGCGTTCTTCTACATGGGCGATATGGTCGAGTACGACGAGACCGACGAGATTTTCCAACGGCCCAAGGATAAGCGGCTGAATGATTACCTCACCGGCATGTTCTCCTAGTCCGGGACATGCTTGAGGCCCGCGGCGGTCACGGTTGCCGCGGGACTGATTGGAGAGGCGGGTCATCTCTTTTGCGAGATGGCCCGCCTTTTTGCTCTGCGACCGAAACGACCACCACAAAGGTGACAGGCACCTTCGTGGTGGTTTGGGGTGGGGCTCGCTGCTATCATGGACAACGTTGAATTTCTACGAAGGAGCAGGGCATATGGCGATTCTTTTGGGATGCGATTCCGTCAGCCTAGAGTTTCCCACCAAGCATATTTTCGATAACGTGACGCTCGGCGTGGACGAGGGCGACCGTATTGGCATCGTCGGCAAAAACGGCGACGGAAAGTCGACGCTGCTGAGCGTGCTCGCCGGCACGCTGGAGCCCGACGACGGCCGCGTGACGCACCGCCGCGACACCACGATCGGATTGCTCGGCCAAAAGGACAACCTGGTCGATACCGACACCGTGCATCATGCCGTCGTCGGTGACACGCCCGAGTATGAGTGGGCCTCGAGCCCGCGCACGCGTCAGATCCTGGCCGGCCTTATTAGCGATGTGCCCTGGGAGGGCACGGTGGGCGAGCTTTCGGGCGGCCAACGCCGTCGCGTGGACCTCGCGCGCCTGCTGATCGGCGACTACGACGTGCTCATGCTCGACGAGCCTACCAACCACCTGGACATGCGTACCATCAACTGGCTCGCGCGTCACTTAAAGGCCCGCTGGCAGCGCGGCCAGGGCGCCATGCTCGTGGTCACGCACGACCGCTGGTTCTTGGACGAGGTCTGCACCAGCATGTGGGAGGTCCATGACGGCCAGGTCGACCCCTTCGAAGGTGGTTACTCCGCATATATCCTTCAGCGCGTAGAGCGCGACCGCATGGCCGCCGTCACCGAGGAACGTCGTCGCAACATGGCGCGCAAGGAGCTCGCGTGGCTGAGCCGCGGTGCCCAGGCGCGCTCCACCAAGCCCAAGTTTCGCGTGGATGCCGCTCGCGAGCTGATCGCCGACGTGCCGCCCGTGCGTGACGAGCTGGAGCTCAAGCGCCTCGCCGTGAGCCGCCTGGGCAAGCAGGTTATCGACGTGGTCGACGTGGACGCCGGCTATGTGGATACCGATGGTGTGCCCAAGCAGGTGCTCTCCGACGTGACCTGGCTCATCGGTGCGGGCGACCGCTATGGTCTTTTGGGCGAGAACGGTGCCGGCAAGTCGACACTGCTCGACGTGATTCAGGGCAAGATTGAGCCCATGCGCGGCCGTGTGAAGATTGGCCAGACAGTGCGTTTTGGCGTGCTGTCGCAGCAGCTTGAGGAGCTCGAGCCCTACATGGGCGACACGATCCGCGAGGTGCTCGGCAACTATAAGAAGTACTACGTCATCGATGGCAAGGAGACCTCGCCCGAGAAGCTCTGCGAGCGCCTGGGCTTTACGACCCAGCAGCTCTGGAGCCGCATCGGCGATCTTTCGGGCGGCCAGCGCCGTCGTCTGTCGCTGCTGCTGACGATCCTGGACGAGCCCAACGTGCTTATCCTGGACGAGCCCGGCAACGACCTAGATACCGACATGCTCGCGATTGTCGAGGACCTGCTCGACGGCTGGCCCGGCACGCTGATCCTGGTGACGCACGACCGCTTCTTGATGGAGCGCGTGACCGACCAGCAGTGGGCGCTGCTCGACGGCCACCTGACGCATATGCCCGGCGGCGTCGACCAGTACCTGCGTCTGTGCAATGCCACCGCCGAGGGCGAGCCCGTGGGTGCGCCGAGCGCCAAGACCGGCACGTTTGACACCGGTGCCGCGGCAGCTGCGGCCGAAAAGCCCAAGTCGAGCGGCCAGCCCAATGGCCTTTCCAACGCCGAACGCCAGAAGCTCCGCCGCGAGGTGAGCTCGCTCGAGCGCAAGATGGAGACGCAGCGCGCCCGTGTGGAGGAGGCCGAGGCCGCGATGGCCCAGGTCGACCCCACCAACTACACGGCGCTGGGCGAGCAGCAGGCAAAGATCGACGAGGCCCACGCCGCTATGGACGAGCTGGAGATGGCGTGGCTCGAGGCGAGCGAGAAGCTTGAGGGCGAGGAGTAGGCGAGGATGATCAAGGCCGCGTTTTTCGATATCGACGGCACGTTGCTGAGCTTTAAGACCCACCGGATTCCGGCGTCGGCGCAGCGGGTGCTCGACAGCTTTCGCGAGCAGGGGATTGCGTGCGTGATCGCCACGGGTCGCCCGACCTACCAGATGCCGGATTGGCTGTTCGACTTGGGATGGGATGCGTACATTACGCTTTCGGGTCAGCACTGTTTTGATGCCAAGGGCGTCTACCGCAGCTGCCCGATCGATCCGGACGACGTTGCGGTGATTGTGGACCAGGTGGCGCGGGGACGCTATGACTCGCTGTGCATGCAGGGCGAGAACTCGTTTGTGAACCGCCTGTCCGAGCGCGTGGTGACGGCCGGCAGCAATGCGGGAATCGTCTACCACGAGGAGCCGTTTGAGCACGCCTTTGACGCACCGGTCTACCAGTTTTGCGCCTTTGTGGATCCGGCCGACGAGCATATCGTGACCGACGCTGTGGCGCATTCGCTTACCACGCGCTGGTGTGATTTGTTCTGCGACATTATCCCTGCCAACGGCGGCAAGGACCTGGGCGTGGCAGCGACGCTGGAGCGCCTGGGTGTCGACGCGAGTGAGGCGATTGCCTTTGGCGACGGCGAGAACGACCTGTCGATGTTTGCCGCCGTGGGCACAAGTGTGGCGATGGGCAACGCGCAGGAGACCGTGAAGGCCGCGGCGACCTACGTGACGACCGCCGTAGACGACGACGGCATCTACAACGCCGCAAAGCACTTTGGCCTGCTATAGCTGCGGGCTGGCACCCGGCACCTGGGGACACTCCTTGAGGAGCGTCCCCATTTTGTTTTCGTCCCGCACGTTTTGTGAAACACGGCTAACTTTTAGGCAAAGTAGTAAGACATGGGCAACTTTTGCGGTAAAGTAAATCAAGCAAAAGTATCCAAAGGCTAACTAGAAGCCATCGCGAAAGGCGGCCCATGGCCCTGCGTGAATC
>DBGCAP010000006.1:0-27017 GCA_048367555.1 Collinsella sp. | reverse complement strand
TTGCCGTCCATGGATAGCAGCACCTCGCTTCCGAACGACCGGTATACGTAGAGCCATTGTCTCACGGTGTCGCGCGGGACCGACAGCGCCTTCGCCGCCGACTCGGAGCCGTGGCCTCGCTCGAAGAGCCCGATCGCCGCCCTCCTGGCCTCGATGTCGTGCTTCACCCTCAAGTCGACACGCATAAAAAGCCTCCCATTTCTCATGTCCAAGAAATGGGAGGCAGTTCACACTTCGTGCGGCGGGGGTTCTTTCGTCCTGCGGAATGCGCTGGGAAGTTACCCCATGCGGACGGCTGCGGGGTCTTTGCTGCGCTCGAGCAAGCAACCCAACATATAAATCTGAATTTGGATTTGGATGGGAGGGGCTTGTTGCTGTTGGGGCGTTGAAACGCGAGCGGCACTTTGGGATGCGTGGCGGCCTGGGTTGGGGCGATGCTTTGGGATGAGCTTCTTATTTAGGTGAAGAGGGGTTTTATGGCTGATAGGTAGTCTTTGGCTACGTCCTCTTTTGGGGCTTCGAAGTTGTGCCAGGCCCACCATTGGACCATTCCTACAAAGCTTGAGGCTATGTGGTGTAGTAGGAAGCTTCGGTCCATGGTGCCGGCGGGGCCTGAGGGGTCGACGGGCACGGTTTCGGCTGCTCGTGACATGATGGTCTTGCGTAAGCAGTCGGCGAAGACGCGTGAGCCGGCGCCGGCTACCAGTGCCCGTACACCCTGCCGACGATTCCAGAGGTTGTTGAGGATATGCTCGACCTGTACGAGTGGGTCATCGAGGGGCGTGCCGTCATCGTCGAGGGCATGGGCGCAGATATCGCGCACGAGCTCAGCGAGCAGGTCATCTTTGCTCTTGAAGAGCCCGTAGAACGTGGCCCGACCTACGTGGGCACGAGCGATGATGTCGCCGACGGTGATCTTGCCGTAGTCTTTCTCGCACAGGAGCTCGGAGAACGCCGTAACGATGGCAGCGCGGCTTTTTGCCTTGCGGGCATCCATGGCTATGCGTCCGCGTGAACGAGCAGGCAGCGGAGCGTACCGGAGCAACCTTCATAGGGGCGTTTGCCGGCGCCGTAGCCGACGGCTTCGATGCGGTAGCGTGAGGGCAGTTGGTCGGACGTGCGCAGCGCGGTGACGATGGCGGCGCCCGTCGGCGTCACGAGCTCGCCGGCGACCGGTGCAGGCGTGAGGGCGATATTGCCCGCCTGGCACAGGTTGACGACAGCGGGGACGGGAATGGGCATGAGGCCGTGGGCACAGTGGATGGTGCCGTGACCCTCGGAGAGCGACTCGACCACGATGTCCTCAATACCAAGGTCGTCGAGGCAGATGGCGACAGAGCAGACGTCGACGATGGAGTCGACGGCGCCCACCTCGTGAAACAGGACGGTGTCGGGCGTTTTGCCGTGAGCCTTTGCCTCGGCATCGGCGAGTACGGAAAAAATGGCGAGGGCACGACGCTTGGCACCATCGCTTAGCCGCGAGCCATCGATGATGGCGGTGACATCCGCCAAAGAACGGTGGTGATGGTGGTGGGCGTGATGGTGACCCTCATGGTCATGCTCGTGGCAGTGCTCGTGTTCGTGCTCATCATGGTCATGATGGTGGTGCTCATGCTCGTGCATGTGCTCGGTGCCCGCTTCGTTGCCGTAGAGCCAGGCCATATCGTGATCGTGGTTCTCGAGCCCCTCTGCAAGCTGGACGTCGAAATCGCAGGCGTCGATGCCATGCTTGTTTACGCGCGTCACGGCGATCGAAAAGCCGTCGACCGGCAGCGTGGCGAGCTGTTCGCGTAGGTGCTCCTCGCTGGCGCCCAGGTCGAGCAGGGCCGCGACGGTCATATCGCCGCTGATGCCCGAGGTGCCATCGATGATAAGCGTGTGCTGATGGTTAGACATGGAATGCTCCTTAACGGGCGCGGGGTGTGCCGGCGCTCAGATGATTGATAAGACTTGCCTGGTATGCGGCACCAAAGCCATTGTCGATATTGACGACCGAAACGCCGCTGGCGCAGGAGTTGAGCATGGCGAGCAGTGCGGCTACGCCACCAAAGCTCGCGCCGTAGCCCACGCTGGTGGGAACGGCAATGACCGGACAGCTCACCAGGCCGCCGATAACGCTTGCCAGCGCGCCTTCCATGCCGGCGATGGCGATGACCACCTGTGCCTGGGCAAGCTCCTCGGCATGCGCGAGCAGACGGTGCAGGCCGGCGACACCTACGTCGTAGAGACGATCGACCTCGTTGCCATAGAACTCGGCCGTCACTGCCGCCTCTTCGGCGACGGGCAGGTCGCTCGTGCCGGCGCAGGCGACGACGATGCGTCCGTTGCCGGTGGGGGAGGGCTTGCCTCCCACGAGGGCGAGCTGTGCGTCCGGGGCATATCCCAGGTCGATGCCGTTGTCGAGGAGCTCCGAGGTGCGGGCTGCCTTTTCGGCGTCCAGGCGCGTGACCAGGATGCGCTCCTGGCCGGCATTGCGCAGTGCTTCGATAATGGCGGCAACCTGCTCGGCGGTTTTACCGGCGCCGTAGACAACCTCGCCGGCTCCCTGGCGCACCCCGCGCGAAAGATCGAGCTGTGCAAAACCCAGGTCGGCGGTTGGCGCCGTCTGGATGCGCGTAAGGGCGACAGCCGGGGCGACTGCTCCGTCGGCAACATCGCTCAGCAATTGCTCAAGATCTCGCTTATCCATATATGTTCCCTTCGACGGCGCAAAGTCTAGCACTCAAAGGGTATGTTCCCGAACACTAAGACAAAATTGTTCGGAAACTATAGGACAGACTGATTCAATTGTTAGACGGATCGGCTAGTCGCGCAGGATGATGTCCATGGCGAGCATCAGGTTGCGCTCGTCGATGGCAAACGGGGCAGCTTCGCGCGTCTTGGGCTTGGCGCAAAACGCGATGCCCGTGCCCGCGGCCTGAATCATGGGGATGTCGTTGGCGCCGTCGCCGATCGCGACGGTATGGGCCATATCGACGCCGCACTCAACTGCCCAGTCCAGCAGCTGGATGAGCTTGGACTCCTTGGTCACAATGCCGGCAGCCAACTTACCGGTGAGCTTGCCGTCCACGACTTCCAGGCGGTTGGCCAGGCAAAAATCGATGCCCGCGGCGGTCACGATTTTGTCGGCGACCTCGTGGAAGCCACCGCTTACCACGCCGACCTTCCAGCCCTTGCTGTGCGCCGATCGCACAAGCTCCAACGCGCCGGGGGTAAACGTCACGCGCGCAAAGGTGCGTTCGAACACGCTCTCATCCAAGCCGGCAAGCAGCCCCACGCGCTCCTCGAGCGCCTGCTTAAAGTCAAGCTCGCCGCGCATGGCGCGTTCGGTGATCTGTGCAACTTGCTCGCCCACGCCGGCCTCCTCGCCCAACAGGTCGATGACTTCCTGGTTGATGAGCGTGGAGTCGATATCCATAACGATGAGGCGTGCGGTCATGACGGGCCTTTCCGAGTGCAGTTGTATTGGGGCACATTGTCGCACGCGGCGCGCCTTGGCGACGGCCAGGCCGCGTCAATTGTTTCGTCTCCGTCAAGTCTTTGGGCAAGAGTTACTTTTTCGCGGCACATCGACGCGGGTGCGATAAGATAGAACGCCGTGTCTGGCTGCGCGGTTTACGCAGGCTGGGCAAATCTGTACGACGCCGCCCGGAACGACACGGGGCGGCACAGATCCATAAAGGAGGATCACTGGTATGAGCCAGACCCGTCCCATCGATGAGCATTCCATGCACACCCGTACCTGCGGCGAGCTTCGCTTCGAGAACGTGGGCGAAGAGGTCACCCTCACCGGTTGGGTGAGCCGTCGCCGCGACCACGGCGGCCTCATCTTCTGCGACCTTCGCGACCGCGAGGGCATCACGCAGCTCACCTTCGACCCCGAGCACTCCGACGGCGATGCCTTTAAGATCGCCGAGACCATGCGTCCCGAGTGGCCCATCAAGATCCACGGCGTCGTGCGCGCCCGTGGCGAGGAGACCACCAACACTAAGCTCGCGACCGGCGAGATCGAGGTCCTGACCGACCACGCCGAGGTGCTCAACACGTCCGTCACCCCGCCGTTCCAGATCGAGGACGGCATCGAGACCAGCGAGGACACCCGCCTGCGCTATCGCTATCTGGACCTTCGTCGTCCCGAGATGATGGCCAACCTCAAGCTGCGCTCCGACTTCACCTTTGCCATTCGCGAGGCGCTGCACAACCGTGAGTTCATGGAGGTCGAGACGCCCTCCCTGTTTAAGTCCACGCCCGAGGGCGCCCGCGACTTCATCGTTCCCAGCCGTATTCAGCCGGGTAACTTCTACGCCCTGCCGCAGTCCCCGCAGCTCCTGAAGCAGCTGCTCATGGTCGGTGGCGTCGAGCGCTACTACCAGGTTGCCAAGTGCTTCCGCGACGAGGACCTGCGTGCCGACCGTCAGCCCGAGTTCACCCAGGTCGATATCGAGATGTCCTTCGTGGACCAGAACGACGTCATGAGTGCGCTCGAGGAAGTTCTGTCCGATGCCTTCGGCCGCATGGGCGTCGAGATGCCCACGCCGCTGCGTCGCATGAACTACTGGGAGGCCATGGACACCTATGGCTCCGACAAGCCCGATACCCGCTATGGCATGCACCTGGTCGACCTGACCGACATCTTTGCCAACTCCAAGTTCAAGGTCTTTGCGACTGCCGCGAACGAGGAGGGTTCTGTCGTCAAGGCCATCAACGCCAAGGGCGCCGGTGCCTGGGCACGTGCCAAGATCGATAAGCTTGCCGGCGTGGCCTCCACGTTTGGCGCCAAGGGTCTGGCCTGGATCGCTTTTCGCGAGGACGGCTCCATCAACAGCCCCATCGTCAAGTTCTTCTCGGACGAGGAGATGGCCGCTCTGCGCGAGCGCATGGACGTCGAGCCCGGCGACCTTGTGATGTTCGCCGCCGGCCCGCGCCTGCTCTCTGACGAGATTCTGGGCGGCATGCGTTCCCACATGGCCAACGCACTTGAGATCAAGCGCGAGGGCCACGACTTCCTGTGGGTCGTCAACTTCCCGCTGTTCCACTGGGATGAGGACCGCAAGGCCTATGCTGCCGAGCATCAGCCCTTTACCCTGCCGACCGAGACCGACATCGCCAAGATCGAGGCCGATCCTTTGGCGGCCGGTTCTTGCACCTACGACTTTGTCATGGACGGCTTTGAGGCCGGCGGCGGCGGTATGCGTATCCACAACGCCGAGATGCAGATGTCCATGCTCAAGCTCCTGGGCTTTACCAAGGAGCGCGCCGAGTCGCAGTTCGGCTTCCTCATGGAGGCGCTCAAGTTTGGTGCGCCCCCGATGGGCGGTTTTGCTCTGGGCCTGGACCGCGTGTGCATGCTGCTCACCGGCTCCGACTCCATCCGCGACGTCATGGCGTTCCCCAAGACGGCCAGCGGCTCCGACCTCATGTCGGGCGCCCCGAGTGCCGTTTCCGGCGCTCAGCTCAAGGACGTCAGCCTGCGTCTGATGTAGGCAAGCGACTACATATTGCCCACAACGAGGGAAGGACGCGTGCCTTCCCTCGTTTTTTATGGGACGGGGGTGCGCCGGTAACGTACAATAACTACCACGTGGCTGGGTTTGCCGGCCGAATGTGCGATGTCGTGGGAGGGGACATGGTCGAGTTTACAAAGACTATTAAAGATCCGTTGGGATTACATGCCCGCCCGGTTGCGCTGCTCTATGACATCATTGCCAAGCATCGTAGCGACGTGTCAGTCAGTATCGGCGATCGCCACACGGATGGCCGCGACGTTATAGGGCTCATGGCACTCTGCGGCGAATGTGGCGAGGATGTCGTGTTCCGTGTTTCGGGCGTGGATGAGGCCTCCTGCGTCACGTCGATCAGAAACCTCTCGCTTTAACCTCAACAATGTGACAAAGGGACTGTCACTTTGTCACATTTATATTGGCATCAAAAGGCACCGCAAAGAGATGGTCTTTGCGGTGCCTTTGTTTCGTATAGGAAACTTTTTCGAAATCTGAATGTGGACCCTTTCCAAAAAGTTAACCACGTGTTAGTTTACTAAAGCGAACATAGGCGTGGTTAACTTTTACCGCGTCGATGTTGAGGACGAACTGACGTTAGGAGCCACTCATGTCTTGCGGACCGCAGATGCCGGCCATGCCGCTTTCGATGGTAAAAGCGGGCGAAACCGTGCGCGTGTCTCGTGTAAAGGGCAATGAGGACATGAAGCACCACCTCAAGGACCTCGGCTTTGTCGAGGGCAACGAAATCCACGTGGTGAGCTCGAGTGGCGCCAATATCATCGTCACCGTGCTGGGCGCACGCTTTGGCATCGATTCCAAGGTTGCCATGCACATCATGACCGTCGGTTAGTCCACAGCATTTGATAAAAACCGAAAGGGGGACAAGAGGATGAAGACGTTGGGTGACGTTAAGGTGGGCGAGAGCTCTACCATCGTCAAGCTTCACGGTGAGGGCGCGCTTCGCCGCCATCTTATGGACCTGGGGCTCATCAAGGGCACTTCGTTCAAGGTCGTGAAGGTTGCACCGCTCGGTGATCCGGTCGAGATCAACGTGCGCGGCTACGAGCTTTCCATCCGCAAGGAGGAGGCGGCCGTCGTCGAGGTCCAGTAAGGACTTGCGGCGCATATTTCTGCAGATAAAGTTAGGTTTTTCTAACTTAATGCAGCATTTTGAAGCACATTATCCAGCCTGCGCGGAGAAAGCAGCGCGGGCACACAAGGAAGAAGGATTGAATGGCGGATTCTCAGATCCATGTCGCACTTGCGGGTAACCCCAACTGCGGCAAGACCACGCTTTTCAACCTGATCACCGGCGCCAACGGTTATGTTGGCAACTGGCCTGGTGTTACGGTTGAGAAAAAGGAAGCCAAGCTCCTGAGTGACAAGAACGTCACCATCACGGATCTCCCCGGTATCTACTCGCTTTCCCCCTACAGCCCTGAGGAGCAGTGCTCGCGCGACTACCTCATGAGCGGCGAGCCCGATGTCGTCGTCCAGGTGGTCGACGCCACCAACCTCGAGCGCAACCTGTACCTGGCACTTCAGGTCATCGAGACCGGCCTGCCCGTGGTCGTTGCCCTCAACATGGCCGACCTGGTCGAGAAGAATGGCGACAAGATCGACACCGACAGGCTTTCCAAGAAGCTCGGCTGCCCGGTTATGATGATCTCGGCCCTTAAGAACAAGGGCATCAAGGAGCTCTTCGAGCAGGTTAAGAAGTCCGCTGCTTCCAAGGGCCAGGTGCCGGAGCACAAGTTCGACTCCTCCATCGAGGACGTTCTGACGCACATCGAGAACAACCTGCCGGCAAGCGTCCCCGCCAACAAGCGCCGCTACTATGCCGTCAAGCTGTTCGAGCGCGATGCGGACGCCTGCAAGCTCATCAACCTCACCAAGGAGAAGGCCGCTCGCGTCGAAGAGCTGGTCGCTCAGTGCGAGCAGGACTGCGACGACGATGCCGAGTCCATCATCACCGGTGAGCGCTACGGCGTGATCGCCCACATCATCGACGAGTGCCTCACCAAGGCTCCGGCCAAGATGAGCACCTCCGAGAAGATCGACCGCGTGGTTACCAACCGTATTTTGGGCCTGCCGATCTTTGTGGTCATCATGTTCTGCGTGTACTACATCGCCGTCTCCACTCTGGGCGGCACGGTGACCGACTTCACCAACGACCAGCTCTTCGGTACCGACGGCTGGTATGTGCTCGGTCAGGGCCGCGATGCCTATGACGCAGCTGTCGAGGCTGCGGGTGACGCCGCCGATTTGGTTGACCCGGCGGAGTATGGCCCGTATGTTCCGGGTATTACCACCATGGTCCACGACGCACTTGTGGCGGGTGGCACCGAGGACGGTGGCCTGGTCGATTCGCTGGTCTGCGACGGCATCGTCGGCGGTATTGGCGCCATCATGGGCTTCGTCCCGCAGATGTTCCTGCTCTTTGTGATGCTGTCCTTCCTGGAGGACTGCGGCTACATGGCCCGCGTCGCCTTTATCATGGACCGCGTGTTCCGCCGGTTTGGCCTGTCCGGTAAGTCCTTCATCCCCATGCTCGTGTCTTCGGGCTGCGGCGTCCCCGGCGTCATGGCCACCAAGACCATCGAGAACGAGAAGGACCGCCGCATGACGGTCATGACCACCACGTTCATTCCCTGTGGCGCCAAGCTGCCGATTATTGCCCTGCTCATGGGTTCCATCATCGGCGATTCTTCCACCACCGCCGCGTGGATCAGCCCGCTCTTCTACTTCCTGGGCGTCTTTGCCGTCATCGCCTCGGGCCTCATGCTCAAGAAGACCAAACTCTTCGCCGGTCGCCCGACGCCGTTCGTTATGGAGCTTCCCGCCTACCACTTCCCGGCGATCCGCTCTTGGGCACTGCACGTGTGGGAGCGCTGCTGGGCCTTTATCAAGAAGGCCGGCACGATCATCTTCGCGTCCACCGTCGTTGTTTGGTTCCTCTCCAACTTTGGTAGCTATAACGGTTCCTTTGGCTTCCTGCCTGCGATGGACGGCATCCCCGAGGAGTTCACGGACTATTCTGTGCTCGCCATGCTGGGCAACCTGGTTGCCTGGATCTTCGCCCCGCTCGGCTTTAGCACTTGGCAGGCAACCGCGCTGACCGTCTCTGGCCTTGTCGCCAAGGAGAACGTCGTCGCCACCGCCGGCTCGCTGCTGTCCGTCGCCGACGCGGGCGAGACCGACCCGAGCCTGTGGACCGCGTTCGCCGGCATGTTCCCGACTATGGGCGCTTGCGTGGCCTTCGGCGCCTTCAACCTGCTGTGCGCTCCGTGCTTTGCCGCCATTGGCACCATCCGCAACCAGATGGATTCCGGCAAGTGGACCGCGATTGCCATCGGCTACGAGTGCGCCTTCGCTTGGGTGATCGCCCTGTTCATCAACCAGTTCTACAACCTGCTTGTTCTAGGGCAGTTTGGTATCTGGACGGTTGTGGCCATTGTGCTGCTGGTTGCGATGCTCTTCCAGATTTTCCGTCCCATGCCTAAGTTTGCTTGGACGGACGAGGACGAGACCAACACTGCTTCCGCTGCAGTTTCCGCTTAAGTCCGAATAAGGATTAACCCCTTTCCACGAGCCCGGGTGTCCCAGCGACACTCGGGCTTTTTGGTGGGGGAGATGTGGCGTTTCCGCAGATAAAACCGACCAAAATAAACCTGTCCCTTTTTGGTAGGTGGAGGATGGGGTAAAGTAAGTGGTGGTTAACTAGAGGAGGCTTGCTATGGCACCTATCGATATTGTTGTACTGGCTGTTATCGGCATTGCGTTTGTCGCCGTGTGCGTGCGCATTTATCGCAAGGGCACCTGCGCCGACTGCGCTCAAGGTGGCGTTTGCACGGGGCATTGCTCCAACAAAAAGACCTGCGCCGCGCTTAAGGGCGTGGACAAAATCGCCGAAGATTTGGGCCGCGGTATTAAATAAGGCCTAGGCATCCAAGTGCCCCGCGGGCATCCGTTCGCGGGGCACTTTGCACATTTGGGCGCGAGTGCGGCGAGTTGAAGAGTGATTTTGGGGTATCGTTACCTGTACTGTTAATTGGCAACTTATCTATAACGGAGTAACCCCATGAGCGCTCGCGTAACCATGAAGGACATAGCCGCCGAGCTTGGCGTTTCCATCAATACCGTGCACAAGGCCCTGACGGGAAAAGCCGGCGTGAGCGAATCCGTGCGCTCCAAGGTGAATGCTAAGGCCGAGGCCATGGGATACCATCGCAATACGAGTGCCTCGAGCCTGCGCCGCAAGGATATCAACCTGGTGTTTTGCCTGCCCCGCGCATCGCGCGAGGGAGCGTACTTTTTCCGTTACCTGTGGGAAGGTTGCAACCGCTTTGAGCAGGAGGTGGTCGACCAGGGCATTACGGTTGAGCGCGTTGAATTTGGCGTGGGCGGCTACGCCGATGCGCTCGAGCAGATTGATGAGCGCCTGCAGGTAGGCGAGAAGATTGATGGCCTGCTTGCCTATGTTCCGGGCGATGACCGCGCAACCGAGCTCCTGAGACAGATTGCCGAGGCAGGCGTGACAATCGAGCTCGTCGACGGCGACCGCCCGCACCTCGATCGCTTGGGTGCGAGCTTGGCCGACTATTCGACGGCAGGCAGCCTTATGGCTGAGCAGGCGGCAAATCTGGCCCACGCTTCTGGGGCTGACGCCCGCGTGCTCCTGTTGGCGGGCGACCCCTATACCGATTCACACTATCTGACCGCCCGCGCCTTTCACAATTACCTGCGCGAACACGATATTCCATGGCAAGTTGAGGACCTTGCCGGCGCCCATGCGCAAGTCAAACAGCTCGAGCGCGAGCTTGAGCAGCGCTTGAGTGCGCCTGATGCTCCCGAGCTCATCTGTAGCGTTTTTGCCGTTGGTTCCGAGGTAGTCGCCAACGCGCTTGTTTCGAGCGGCAAGGCCGGCAAGGTCATGGTAATCGGCAACGACCTGTTCCCCGAGAGCGCCTTGGCCTTGCGCCGTGGCATCTTTACCAATATTGTCTATAAAGACCCGGTGAGCTTGGCCTACCGCGGCGCTAAGACTTTGGGCGAGTATTTGCTGTGGGGTAAAACTCCGGCGGAGCCCGTGCAGAAGGGTGCTGTGGAGATGGTGTTTGCCAGTAACGTTGACCGTTACTGCAAGCTTGCGGGAATTTAGCCGTTTGGTCAGGTACCCCCTCTTGCGACGTGCATTTTTTGGAGTATTCAGCAATGGCGTGTCCCGAAAGAGGCTAGAACGACTGTTTTAAGTGCCGTCGATGGCGTAATTCGCCATCGACGGCACTTATTTATGCCGATTGGGCGCAATATGCGCATCAAATAGGGCTTCGAAGACGGTGCGCGGTGCGCTTCGATGTTGAATACTCCCAAAAATGCACGGCGGAACATGACCCATCTGGCCAAAAGCGCTCAAGTTCGGTATTCGGGGACGCCTGCCAATTCGCAATACATACAAGTCACGGCTCCAGTAACCGTTGAACGGGCAAAATCGACCGTTCACCCCATGGTGGTTAGGTGAACGTTCACCTTTTAAGTCGCAATGAACTAGTATAGTGAACGTTCACCTAGAGGATAACGAGCGCATCGTGCGCCCGCTCCGCCAACAAAGGGGTTGTTTGATGAAAAACTTCATGGACGATCAGGATTTCCTGCTGAGCACCAAGACCGGCGAGGAGCTGTTCCACAACTTTGCCGAGGGTATGCCCATCGTCGACTACCACTGCCACATTTCTCCCAAGGAGATCTGGGACGACAAGCGTTTTGAGAACATCACCGAGGTTTGGCTGGGCGGCGACCACTACAAGTGGCGTCTGATGCGTGCAAACGGCGTTGACGAGCGCTTCATTACCGGCGATGCCCCTGCTCGCGAGAAGTTCCAGAAGTGGGCCGAGACCCTGGGCCGCTGTGTGGGCAACCCCGTCTTTGAGTGGAGCCACCTGGAGCTTAAGCGTTACTTTGGCTACGAGGGCGTCCTGAACGGCAAAACCGCTCAGGAGGTCTGGGACCTTGCCAACGCCAAGCTCGCTGAGGCCAGCTTTACCTGCCGTAACCTGATCAAGCAGTCCAACGTCCGCATGATCTGCACTACCGACGACCCCGCCGACAGCTTTGAGTGGCACAAGAAGATTGCCGCCGACGACAGTTTTGACGTCCAGGTCGTTCCCGCCATGCGCCCCGATGCCGCCCTGCGCATCGAGCGTGGCCAGGAGTTCGCCGACTACTGCAAGCACCTTTCCGAGGTTGCCGGCGTTGAGGTCAGCGACTTCGAGGGCATGAAGGCCGCCATCTCCAAGCGCTACGATGTCGCCCACGAGCTGGGCTGCCGCGCTTCCGACCACGCGCTCGACTACGTTATGTACGCCCCGGCTACCGCCGAGGAAATTGAGACTATCTTTGCCAAGGGCCTTGCCGCCGAGCCGCTTACCGAGGACGAGGTCCTCAAGTACAAGACGGCCTTCATGCAGTTTGTCGCCGGCGAGTATGTGCGCCTTGGCTGGGCCATGCAGCTGCACTTTGGTTGCAAGCGCGACAACAACCGTGCCATGTTTGCCAAGCTCGGTCCCGATACCGGCTACGACTGCATCTCCAATTACACGCCGTCCGACCAGCTCGCTGATTTCCTCAACTCCATTCAGGAGACTTGCGGTCTGCCCAAGACCATCCTGTACAGCCTGAACCCCATCGACAACACCATGATCGATACCGTCATGGGCTGTTTCCAGGAGGCCCCGACCGCCGGCAAGATCCAGAACGGTTCCGCCTGGTGGTTCAACGACAACGAAGTCGGCATGCGCGAGCAGCTCACCGCCCTTGCCAACGAGGGCGTTCTGGGCAACTTCGTCGGCATGCTCACCGACTCCCGTTCCTTCCTGTCCTATCCGCGCCACGAGTACTTCCGTCGCGTGCTGTGCAGCGTGATCGGCGAGTGGGTCGAGCAGGGCGAGTACCCGGCCGACATGGAGCTGCTGGGCACCATCGTGCGCGACATCAGCTACAACAACTCCGTTCGCTACTTTGGCTTTGACCTGGACACCGTCGAGGCCTAAATCCAAACCTGGTTCCGGGAGCGCCGTCGCCACACGCGGCGCCCCCGTTTTGCTTACACGCTAACGGCTATCTAAGGAGACACATAGATGGAGAACATCAGCTACGATACGCTCGAGAAGATCGGCTACGAGGGCTACCTGCTGCCCAAGGACGCGCCGGAGAAGGTCCTGCAGTTTGGCGAGGGCAACTTCCTACGCGCTTTCGTTGACCGCTTCTTTGACATGGGTAACGAGGCGACCGGCTGGAATGGCAAGATCGTCATGGTCCAGCCCATCAGCGGCGCCTTTGGCTTTGCCGACGGTATCAATGCCCAGGACGACCTGTATACCGTGCTGGTGCGCGGCAAGGAGGACGGCAACACGGTCGACGAGTCCCGCGTGATTAGCGCTTGCAGCCGCTGCATCAACCCGTACCGCGAGGACGACTACCGCGCCATGATGGAGGTCGCCGTCTCTGACGACCTGGAGATTATCGTCTCCAACACCACCGAGGCCGGTATCGCCTACGACCCGTCCTGCAAGGCCGACGACATGCCGCCCGCGAGTTTCCCCGCCAAGCTTGCTCAGGTCCTTCACGCCCGCTGGGCCGCCGGCAAGCCGGGCGTCATTGTGCTCGCCTGCGAGCTCATCGATCACAACGGCGAGGAGCTGCTGCGCATCATGAACCAGTACGTGAGCGACTGGGGCTGGGAGGACGAGTTTGCGCAGTGGATGGCCAACGACTGCACCGTCTGCACCACGCTCGTCGACACTATCGTCCCCGGCCGCATCCGCGACCCCAAGGAGGCCGCTGCCGTGGCCGAGCGCCTGGGCTACGAGGATCCCTTCCTGGCCGTGCGCGAGCCCTTCCAGATGTGGGGCATCCAGGGCGATGAGTCGCTTGCCGAGAAGCTTCCCTTCGTGAAGGCCGGCCTGCCGGGCGTCTTTGTGACCCCCGATGTCACCCCGTACAAGAAGCGCAAGGTCCGCATCCTCAACGGCGCCCACACTGCCTTTGTTCCGGGCTCCTGGGTTGCCGGCTTTGACATCGTGCGCGATTGCATGCACGACGAGACCGTCCGCGGCTTCATGAACACCATGCTCTACCACGAGGTCATCCCGACGCTTGCCGCCGATTTGGATGTCGAAGACTGCAAGGCCTTTGCCGCCGCCGTCGAGAACCGATTCGACAACCCGTTTATCGACCACGCGCTGCTCTCCATTTGCCTCAACTCCACGGCCAAGTGGCGCGCTCGCGACCTGCCCACGCTCAAGGACTATGTTGCCGAGACCGGCAGCCTGCCCAAGTGCCTGACCACGAGCCTAGCTACGCTCATCGCCTTCTACACGCAGGAGCTTGTGTCCCGCGAGGGCGATGGCCTGCACCTGCGCCGTGCCGACGGCACCGAGTACACCGCTCAGGACGACGCCTTCGTGCTCGACTTCTACGCCGCCCACGCCGGTGCAGACGATGCCGAGCTGGTGCACGACGTGCTCACCAATGAGCAGATGTGGGGCGAGGACCTTACGCAGATCGCCGGCCTTGAGGAATTTGTCGTCAACGCGCTCACCGTCGTGCGCGCCGAGGGCGTCAAGCAGGCCTTCGCCAACGCCCAGGCGTAAATTCCCGATGCGGGCGCCAGACGGCTTGCCCGCGCCTCGACTTCTGCTCAACCTGTAGGGTTAGGACCATTTGTAATGAACACTATCCAGATCAATCCGGCCGATAACGTGATCGTCGCGCTGTCGCCGCTTGCCAAGGGCGCCGCCGTCGCGGTTCCCGGGGTGGGCGAGGTCGTTGCCGCGGAGGATATTCCGCAGGGCCACAAGATGGCCGTGCGTGCCATTGCGGCGGGGGAGGACGTCGTCAAGTACGGTCTTCCTATCGGCCACGTGACGGGCGACATCCAGCCCGGTCAGTGGCTTCATACGCATAACGTCAAGACCAACCTTTCGGGCGAGGTCGAGTACGTTTACAATCCGACGCATCCGGTCGTTGAGCCGGTTGAGCCCGAGACCTTTATGGGCTTCCGTCGTGCCGACGGCCGCGCCGCCACGCGCAACGAGCTGTGGATCATCCCCACGGTCGGCTGCGTCAACGAGGTCGCACGTGCCATGTGCGAGCAGGCACAGGATCTGGTCGAGGGTTCGCTGGAGGGCGTTTACTATTTCCCGCATCCCTTTGGCTGCTCCCAGACCGGCGCCGACCACGCTCAGACACGCCGTCTGCTGGTGGCGCTCTCGCGTCACGCAAACGCTGCGGGTGTGCTGTTCCTGTCCCTTGGTTGCGAAAACTGCACGCACCAGCAGGTGCTCGACGAGCTCGGTGACTTCGATCACGAGCGCGTTCGCTTCCTCACCTGCCAGGATGTAGCCGACGAGCAGGTCGAGGGCCACAAGATTCTGTCTGAGCTGGCCGACCTGGCCAAGCAGGCCAAGCGTGAGCCCATTCCCGCCTCCGAGCTGGTCATTGGCCTTAAGTGCGGTGGATCTGACGGTCTTTCGGGCATTACCGCCAACCCCACGATCGGTCGCGTGAGCGATATGGTCGTAGCCCGCGGTGGCACATCGGTGCTCACCGAGGTGCCCGAGATGTTTGGCGCGGAGAGCATTCTGCTCGATCGTTGCGAGAGCCAAGACGTCTTTAACGCGGCGGCCGACATGCTCAACGGCTTTAAGGACTACTTTATCAGCCACGGCGAGGTCGTCTATGAGAACCCGAGCCCCGGCAACAAGGACGGCGGCATTACCACGCTCGAGGACAAGAGCTGCGGCTGCGTGCAAAAGGGCGGATCTGCCCCCATCGTCGACGTGCTGCCGTACGCCGGTCAGGCTACCAAGCATGGTCTGAACATGTTGTGCGGTCCGGGCAACGACATGGTATCCACCACGGCCCTGACGGCTGCCGGCTGCCACGTGATCCTGTTCTCGACCGGCCGCGGCACGCCGTTTGGTGCGCCGGCGCCTACGCTCAAGGTGTTCACCAACCAGCGTCTGTGCGACCACAAGGCCAACTGGATGGACTTTAACGCCGGTGTGGTCGCCACCGGCGAGCGCACGCTCGACGAGGCTGCCCATGACCTGTACCAGCTGGTGCTGGACACGGCGAGCGGCAAGCTTACCAGCGCCGAGCGTCGCGGCTGTCACGAGATCAGCATCTGGAAGGACGGCGTCTGCCTGTAGCGATGACACGTTGAGCGCGTGATCGGGCAAGCTGTTGCAAAGACCGGACGACCCCGCTGAGGACATTCTCGGCGGGGTCGTTTTTTCGTTTCTCGTTGCGTTGTCGTGCACGGCTTTTTTGGGGAAGGGTGCCCGGCACCTCCCTCATCTCCAGAGAACAATGAACGTTCACCTAGTGGTTGCGTGGTGCTGAATCGACTTAATAATCAAAAATGCAGGGATATTTTCATTTTCAGGTCCGTTCAACGGCAAAAAACGACCGTTCAAGGATAATATACAAGTGAACGTTCACCTATTATAAGCAAATCGCGCATAATCTAGCTAAACGTTCACCCTGAACGGCATGCAGACAGACGTCGGTATGGACTCCAATGTCTTGTTCCAAGACAATCGAGAAAAGAGAGGGAGCTCGATGACTAACAAGATCGGTAAAAAGCGCAAGATCACATTCTGGACGCGCTTGGGCTTTGGTATGGGCGGCATGCTCAACTCTGGTGCCCTGACCTTTACGCACAGCTACATGGTGCTGTTCCTGTCCACGGAGTGCGGTCTGTCCGCAGGCGAGGCTGCGTTGATCAGCTCGTTCGCCATCTATCTCAACGCCATTCTGTGCCCGCTCATGGGCTTTGTGGCCGATAACTTTTACGCTACCAAGATCGGCCGTATCTTTGGCCGCCGCCGTTTCTGGATCTTGCTGGCAATCCCGATGATGGTCGCCGAGCCGCTCATCTTTGTGGCTACGCCGTTTGGTTTCCCGTACTACTTTGTGCTGTACCTGATCTACAACGTCGCGTATACGTTCTGCACTGCCAACCTGTCGCCGCTTACCATCGAGATGACCGACGACTTCAAGGAGCGTACGTACCTCACCGGCTACAAGCACCTCTTTGGTAACGCCGCCGGCTTCCTGATGGCAGCACTCGTCGGCTTTGGCTTTGGCACCTTCGGCGAGACCAACCCGTTCAGCTACTTCATCATCGCTACGGTCAACGCTTCGGTCATGGCAATCTCACTGCTGTGCGTGTACCTGTCCACGTGGGAGCACACCCCCGAGGAGGTGGCTCAGGAGAAGATCGAGAGCGTCGGCGAGGGTATCAAGAAGTTCTTCATCGACGTTGTCTCTACCTTCCGCAATAAGTCCTTCCGCAAGGTCCTGTATGCACAGGTCTCCACGAAGCTCGCTGCTGCCTGCTGGTCTGCCTGCCTGTCCTTCTTCATCGTCTACTGCCTGCAGATTCCTAAGTCCTATGAGTCCGTGATGGAGATGCCCGGCAAGGTCGTCGCTATCGTCTGCACCGCCATCTGGGTTGCCCTCATGGCCAAGAAGGGCTTCCACAAGTCTTGGTACCTGGCCAACGTCGGTTGCGCTGCGTGCATCATCGCCTACAACTACTTCGCCTTTGGTCAGATTAACGGCACCTCCACGGTCGCCATCGCCATGATTGCCTACCCCATCATCTTCGCCATCTGGAAGTTCTTCTACGTTGGTTTCCAGTACCTGCCCGATGTTCTGCTCAACTACATCCCCGATGTCGATGAGCTCATCACCCTGCGTCGTCGCGAGGGCATCTACAGCTCCGCTCAGCAGCTCTGCCAGCAGATCGCCCAGGCTATCGCCGTCAACGCATGGGCTATCGTCCTTGCTGCCTCCGGCTTCATTCAGACCGCCGGCAACAGCGACGCCGTAACCCAGCCCGCCACCGTGCCTCTGTACATCTGCGGCTACATGCTCATCGGCTGCGCCGGCTTCTTCCTGCTCGCGGCTGTCCTTGCCCGCGGCATCAAGATCGACAAGGAGCAGTGCGACATCCTTTGCGACGAGATCCGCCGTGTCAAGGAGGGTGGCAAGATGGCCGACGTCCAGCCCGAGGTCAAGGCTCTTTGCGAGGAGCTCTCCGGCTTCAAGTACGAGGACTGCTTCGCTCACAACAACGTTGGCTTCCAGGACGGCAGCGTAATCCCCGCCGAGTAGGGCAGGCGCATCGTCCAAATCACAGGGCCGTGCCACCGGAGATCAACCGGCGGGTGCGGCCTTTTTTTAAAAACGAGTAGTATGAACTTCTGATTACATTTGAGGGAGAGACCCATGGAGACGAACGTTATCTGGCGCAACGCCCGCGCGGCCGTTATCGAGCTCGACGACGGTGGCTACTTTACCTGTGCCGATACGTGGGAGATCTTTGTCAACGATGAGCCCGTCGGTACCACGAATACGGTCGAGACCTATGTTGACGGCCTGGTTCCCGGCAAGCGCAACCTCGTCCGCTTTGTCTGCGGCGAGCGCGAGCTGAGCGTGGGCGTCACCACGCCCGCGGAGCCCTTTACCATCAACGTTCGCGACTGCGGCGCCAAAGGCGATGCCGAGCACGATGACACCACCAATATCCAGGCTGCCATCATGGCTTGCCCCAAGGGCGGGCGCGTGCTGATTCCCGCCGGCAACTACCGCATCAAGTCCCTCTTCCTTAAGAGTAATATCAACATCGAGCTCGCCGAGGGCGCGGTGCTGCTGGCCCGTCACGACCGCGCGGCGCTTGCCTACATTCCGGGCACGGTCACGGGTGACAAGGGCACCGGGTATGCCGGCACCGATATGCTGCCCCTGGGCCGCTGGGAGGGCGAGAGCTTTTCGACCTACTGTTCGACCTTTACGGGTCTGAGCGTGCACGACGTGTGCATCTATGGCTGCGGCGCCATCGACGGTCAGACCGATTTTGCCGAGGATAACTGGTGGAACAAGGACTTTAAGAATATCTTCCGCCCCGAGGAGGGCCGCGAGGTCGCCCGCCCGCGCATGATCTTCCTGTCCGAGTGCGAAAACGTGAGCCTTGCCGGCTTTACCGTCCGCAACAGCCCGGCGTGGAATATCCATCCCATTCTGTGCGAACACGTCGATGCCCTGTGCCTGTCCATCGAGGGTCCCAAGAACTCCCACAACACCGACGGTTTCGATCCCGAGAGCTGCGGCTTTGTTCGCATCCTGGGTTGCCAGTTCTCGGTGGGCGATGACTGTATCGCCATCAAGAGCGGCAAACTGGGCATTGAGTCCGAGCTTCGTCCCGCCACGCACGACGTGTTGATCTCGCACTGCTACATGCACGACGGCCATGGCGCCGTGGTGCTGGGATCCGAGGCAGCCGGCGGCATCAAGGACCTCACCGTGAGCAAGTGTCTCTTTGAGCGCACCGACCGAGGCCTGCGCGTCAAGACCCGCCGCGGTCGCGGCAAGGACGCCGTCAACGAGGGCATCACCTTTGAGCACATTCGCATGGACGAGGTGCTCACACCTTTCGTGGTTAATTCCTTCTACTTCTGCGACAAGGACGGCAAGACCGACTACGTTCAGAGCCGCGAGGCACTACCCGTCGACGACCGTACACCCGGCTTCGGCACTACGACGTTCCGCGATATCGAAGCCACCAACTGCCACGCTGCCGCCGCCTACATCACGGGCTTGCCCGAGAGTAAGGTGACGCGCCTGACGTTTGAGGATGTCCATGTGACCTTTGCCGCCGATGCTGAACCCTTTGTGCCGGCCATGGCCTGCGGCGTGGAGCCCATGGTGCGCCAGGGCATCATCGCGCAGAACGTGAAAGTCCTCGACCTGCAAAACGTGGTGATTGAGGGTCAGGACGGCGAGGAGCTGCAGCTCCAGAACGTCGACAAGGTTGTCCGTTCCTAACTCGGGTTGATGGCCAGGGCTGCATTGTCGGATAGATCGGCAATGCAGCCTTTATGCGATACGGCCGTGTGCGCTGCGCTGCGCATCATGGTGAAAGGGAATGCATGCTCAATAAAACGATTCCTGTCGGGGTCGATGGCTCGTCTGCCACGATTACGTCTTATGTTTTTGCCCCGACCGAAGATACTTATGCTTTAAAACCGCTGCCTGCAGTTGTGGTCGTGCCAGGAGGCGGCTACGACCATGTTTCGCCGTGCGAAGGCGAGCCGGTAGCGCTCCGTTTGCTGGCAATGGGCTACCAAGCGTTTGTGTTGAACTACTCGGTTGCTCCGGCTGTCTATCCGCTGGCATTGCAAGAACTCGCGCGAGCGGTCGATACCGTTCGAAGCCATGCGACGGAGTTTTGCGTCGATCCCAATCGAATTACGGTCATGGGTTTTTCGGCGGGTGGACACCTGGTTGGCTTGCTCGGGGCGCTTTGGGACAAACCTTGGCTTGCAGAGTCGATTGCGACATCGCCTGAGTCGATTCGGCCTGACGTACTTTGCTTGGGCTATCCGGTCGTAAGCTCGGGGGCCTATGCCCATCGTGGCTCGTTTGAACACCTAACGGGTGCCGATGACGTTTTGGCCCAAAAGTTGTCGATCGAGAACATGGTGGGCGAAGGCTTTCCCCGTACGTTCTTATGGCATACCGCCGAGGATGCATCGGTGCCAGTCCAAAATAGCCTTTTGCTTGCGCAGGCGCTTGCCGATCACGGGATTGGCTTTAGCTTACATGTTTTTCCGCACGGAATGCACGGAGCATCGCTCGCCACGGCCCAAACGGCATTTAAGGGTTGCGCCGAGCATATTCAGCCACAGGTTCAGGGCTGGCCTGAGCAGTTTGCCGCCTGGGAGCGTGATGGACGATGAACGAAAGCATCTATGAGCTGCGTGTTTCGAGAGCTGCGTCAGGAGCGTATCCAACGATTTCTGATGCCTTGGCGGCAACCGATCAACTCTATCCGGACGCCGAGCAGGCGGTGACGATCCATATTGATCCGGGTGAGTACCGCGAGCGGGTCGAGATCCATCGGCCGCATGTGACGTTGGCGGGCGAGACGGCTGACAGCGTGCGCATCGTGGGCAGCCTGGGTGCCAAGATGCCCTCGGAGGACGGCTCGGGTGTCGACGGTACGCTCGGCACGTTTAGGACCTATACCGTTTTAGTCGATGCCGACGACGTGCGGCTCGAGAACCTCACGATCGTCAACGACGCCGGGGGTGGTCGCGAGGTGGGACAGGCGATTGCCCTGTACGCCGACGGCGACCGTTTGGTGGTCGACGCCTGTTGTATTACGGGACGCCAGGATACGCTGTTTTTGGGCCCGTTGCCCCCGCGCGAAGTAAAACCGGGCGGGTTTATGGGGCCCAAGCAGTTTGCGCCGCGCCGGGTGGGCCGTCAGTATTTCCGACGCTGCCGGATTGAGGGCGATGTCGACTTTATCTTTGGCGGCGCGCGTGCCTATTTTGAGGGATGTGAGATTCGCTCACTCAACCGCGATATGGACGTGAACGGTTACGTGACGGCGGCATCGACGCCCGAGGGAGAGCCGTACGGCTTCGTGTTCCACGGCTGTTCGTTTACAGCTCCGGATGACGTGGCGCCGGATTCGGTCTACCTGGGCCGTCCTTGGCGCGAGTGGGCGCAAACCGTGCTGATCGATTGCTGGTTGGGGCAACACATCAAGCGCGAAGGTTGGTGGGATTGGAATAAGCCGGCGTCGCACGAGAGGGCGCGCTACGCTGGCACAAGTCTACATGGCCCGGCGGGCGATGCTGCTGGCTGGGCGCCGTGGACGCGCGAGCTCGATGCGACGTCCGCTGCCCGGTACGCTCGCGAGCAGGTGCTTGCCGGTGCGGACGGCTGGGACCCCGAGGGCGGCGATGGTGATGCGGTGGAGACCGCCAGTCTTTCCGATAGCGGCCGCACAGTGCATATCGACATCTATTACGAAGACGAGCCTGCGCTTCGCGACCGTCTTAAACGCGAGGGGCGTTCCGCCGCGTTTAAGGGCGCGACGCCCGGTGACTTTGAGGCATGGCAAATTGCGACGAGGGATCGGCTGTTTGACCTGCTGGGCTTATCGCTTATGGATCGCGTGTCGATTGAGGCGCGCGAGCTCGATCGGGTGCAGATTGCCGGCGGTATCGTGCGCACCCATGCGATGCTGCAGGTGGAGCGCGACGTTTGGATGCCGTTCTACCTGCTCGAGCCGCAGTCGCCTAAGCTCGATGCGCGCGGCCGCAAGTGTTGCTATGTCTGCCCGCATGGCCATCAGGGAGCAGGCGCCGCAAGTGTTGCGGGCGTGACGGGCGTGCCGGCGGTCGATGATGCTGTGCGTAAGTTCAATTACGACTACGGTCTACGTTTGGCGCGTATGGGTTACGTGACCGTCTGCCCCGACGCACGCGGTTGGGGATACCGTCGTGACTGGAAGGGTCAGGGCGATGACGAGAACAGCTTTCTGCGCGGCACGTGCCTAAACCAGGCACGTATGGCCGAGCCACTGGGTCTTACGGTTGCGGGCCTCAACGTCTGGGACAACATGCGCTTGATCGATTACTTGGAGGCGCGCGGCGACATTGCCATGGATGACTTGGGTTGCTTTGGTTTTTCGGGTGGCGGCTACATGACGTTGTACCTGGCCGCACTCGACCCGCGTGTGCGCAAGGCGTTTGTCTCGGGCTATCTGTACGGTGTCGGTGATTCACTGCTGCACCTCAATGGCAATTGCAGCTGCAACTACACACCCGGACTTTGGCGCTTACTCGACATGGGCGATATTGCCTCGCTCATCGCGCCGCGCCCGCTGTTGGTGCAGAGCTGCGAAGAGGATCATCTGAACGGTGCGCGCGGGCTGAAAAATGTTGACGAGCAGCTCGAGATCGTGCGCGATGCCTACAAGTTGCTGGGTCGCAGAGATGGCCTGCGGCACGAGGTATGTCCGGGTGAACACCATCTGGGCGTGACATATCTTGCCGAGGATATCGAATGGCTCGATTCGCACGTTGCGGAATGCGCCCCCGTGCATAGCCCCTCGGCATGCTGCGAATAAACGGTACGTTCCTGTATGACCGCCGATGGGCGGATGAGGAGAAGATTATGGAAACGAAGAGCTTGAGTGAATCGACCATTTGCTGCTTTGGCGACTCAACGACCTGGGGCGACAACGGCTGCGGTGGGGGAGGCAACGACATCTCGTGGACCTCGCATTTGGGCGCGTTGCTGGGAGGTGCAGTCGTCGAGAACTTTGGCATCAAGGGTTCGCGTATTGCCATCAAGGCCGACCGTACCGATTCATTTGTCGAGCGCTTGGACGGCATCGACGATGCGGCCGATGTCTATGTTGTCTTTGGCGGCGTTAACGACTTTAGCCGCAACGTGCCGCTTGGCGAGTTGGGCAGCACCGATGCGCATGAGTTCTATGGTGCGGTCGACTATCTGATCCGAACCATCACGGCGCGCTCACCTCAGGCAAAGCTCGTGTTTATGACGCCATGCAAGACGAGTGGTAAGCACGAGAAGGATATCCCGGCAAGCGATGAGGCGAACCATTTGGGTCTGACGCAAGACGCCTACGTGCGAGCGATGCTGGAGGTCTGTGACCGTTACTCCGTTCCGGTGATTGACCTGTATGCGCAAAGCGGCATCAGCCCGTTTTTGCCGGAGCACCGCGAGCTCTATATGCCGGACGGTCTGCATTACAGTCCTGCCGGCTATGAGCGCCTGGCGCATCGCATCGCCGCGGGTCTCACCGCCGTTTGCCGCTAAAAGTCTGCCGTTTGCGGGGAATATAGGGTTAACGTTCACCCTATATTCCCCGTTCGCGTTACACTAGGGGTAACGTTCACCTATCGTTTATGTCAGAGGGGACAGCAATGGGTTGCAATCAAATCCTGGACCGTTATATCGAGCAGTTGATCGAAACCTCTACGCCGCAGGCGCCGGCTTGGAATATCGAAAAGATTCGCGCCGGCAAGGAGAACACCTGGAACTATATCGACGGCTGCATGATCAAGGCGCTCATCGAGCTGTACGAGATCACGGGTGAGCAGCGCTACCTGACGTTCGCCGATGACTACATCGATTTCTTTGTCCAGGACGACGGTACCATCAAGCATTACAACCCGCAGGAGTACAACCTCGATAACGTCAATGCGGGCAAGACCCTCTACAAGCTCTATGACCTGGTGGGCAAGCCCAAGTACCGTGCCGCCATGGACACCATCTACCGCCAGCTCGAGACCCAGCCGCGCACCAAAGAAGGCGTGTTTTGGCACAAGGCCGTCTATCCCAACCAGATCTGGCTCGATGGCATGTATATGGCCCAGCCGTTCTACATGCAGTACGAGCTGAGCTTCCACAACCGTCGTGCCTGCTCGGACAGCTTCCATATGTTCCAGGTCGTGCATGACCTGATGCGCAACCCCCTCAACGGTCTGTACTATCACGCTTACGACGCGAGCCGCAAACAGTTCTGGTGCGACCCGGTCACCGGCCTTTCGGCTAACTTCTGGCTGCGCGCCGAGGGCTGGTTTGCCATGGCACTCATCGATACCTGGGAGCTCATGCCGCCTTCGATGTCAGCCGAGAAGGACGAGATTCGCAAGATGTTCCACGACCTGATCGATGCCATGCTGCCGTATCAGGACGAGAAGACCGGCATGTGGCATCAGGTCATCAACCTGCCCAATATCGCCCCCAACTACCTGGAGGAGTCTGGTAGCGCGATTTTTGCCAATGCCATCATGAAGGGCGTGCGTCTAGGCGTGCTGGGCGAGCGTTACTACCAGTACGGCCGTCGCGCCTTCGACGGCATCTGCGAGACCTGCCTGTCCGAGCATGATGGGCAGCTGGCGCTCGACAACATCTGCCTGGTTGCGGGCTTGGGAAACACCGCGCACCGCGAGGGCACGTTTGGTTACTACATGAGCGAGCCTATCGTCAAAAACGATGCGAAGGGCGTGGCGCCGCTGGTGCTTGCCTATATCGAGACCATGCATCACGACAAACTGGCCGGCAGGCATGACCCGCTTGCTCCCTCGGGCGTGTGCTCTATCGAGGACCCGTTTGGCGGATACACCCCGGGCATCAACGCTCATAAGGGATGTGAATAACGTGGGGGCTATTACTCCGGGTGTGCGTTTGCACGACCTTCCGCAGGGGACCGTCGAGGAACGCATCCGCATGGCGGGAGAGCTGGGCTTTTCGTGCATTCAGCTGCCGAGCAAGGTGCTCTACGCATCGATGGGGATCGATCGAAGCGGCCTGACCCGCGAGCTTGCCGACCATTTGCGTGCGGTGCTCGACGAGGCGGGCGTTTCGGTCGCCGTGCTCGGCTGCTATAAGAATTTGGCGACGCCCGATCGCCAACAGCTCATGGATAACATTGCCGAGTACGAGGCATGCCTGAACTTTGCCCAGATGCTCGGCGGATGCCCGGTTGGCACCGAGACCGGTCGCCCCAATGCGCAGAACCGCGTTGCTGACGACCGCATGACCGATGGGGCACTCGAAGCGTTTGCAGACGGACTTGCACACGTCTGCGATCGGGCCGAGGCCGTGGGCGGGCAAATTTTGATCGAGCCCGGTTGGAACGAGACGGTTAATACTCCGGATCGCTGCCGTGAGGTGCTGGAGCGCGTCTCGAGCCCGTCGCTCGGCGTGATCTATGACCCAGTGTCGCTGCTGCACCCCAGTGTCGTTGACGAAGCGCAGGAAATCACCGCGCGCATGCTCTACTTATGCGGCAGTAAGATCCGCGTGCTGCACGCCAAGGATTTTGAGATCGTTGATAACGAGGACGGAGCCGGATGGTGCGACGGCACGGGTTCGCGCCTGGTGTGTCATGGCGTGGGCGAGACGGGACGATATGACTTTGAGCCTGTGGTGGCCTGGGCGGCTGCCGCCTGCCCTGGGATTCCCTGCGTGGTCGAGAACAGCGTACCGGCGACGGCGGCTGACTGCCTGGCGACACTCGAGCACATGTCTGCTCGCTGCGGGGCTTCTCATCGCGAGTTATAGCATTGGCTTTTGCCGTGTCGGCAGATTGAGATTACCTGTATGGGGGCGGCGGTGAAGGGTCTTTATCGTCGCCCCCATTGGATTGCATTAAAAAGGGGAGTTGCGTGGCTATCCACATTGTCGAAGAGGCGAATCGTTGCCTAGGTTGTAAAAGGGCGTTCTGTCAGATTAAGGGCTGCCCGGTTCAGACGCCTATTCCGCAGGTCATCGACCTGTTCAAACAGCGTCGTCTAGAAGAAGCGGGCGAGCTGCTGTTCCAGAACAATCCCATGAGCGCGGTCTGCTCCATGGTTTGCAACCATTCGGGCCAGTGCGAGGGCGCGTGCATCCAGGGCCGCAAGGGCACACCCGTACATTTCTCGAGCATCGAGAACTATATCTCAACAGCGTATTTGGATCGTAAGGAGTGGACGCCCGCGCCGTCGTGCGGCAAACAGGTTGCTGTGGTCGGTTCCGGTCCTGCCGGTATTACCGTGGCCATTAAGATGGCCCAGCTGGGCTGTGCCGTCACGGTATTTGAACAGCGCCCTGAGATCGGCGGTGTGCTGGAGTACGGTATCCCCGAGTTCCGCCTGCCCCGTGCGCTCGTGCAAAAGTACCGCCACGTGATGTGCTCGCTCGGCGTGCGCGTGCGCCCTTCGACCACCATCGGCGGCGCGTTGCACATCGATGACCTGCTGCGCGACGGCTACGATGCGGTCTTTGTTGGTACCGGTACCTGGCGAGCTCGAAAGTTGGGTATTCCCGGCGAGTCGCGCGGCAACGTGCTGTTTGGCATCGATTACCTGGTCGATCCCGCGAGCGTGGCAATCGGGCAGAACGTGGCGGTCATCGGTGCCGGCAATGTTGCCATGGATGTTGCCCGCACAGCCCTGCGCTCGGGCGCTCGCAAGGTCACCGTGTATGCCCGCTCGCGCCATATCTCGGCCATCGATGACGAGGTGGAGCTGACCGAGCTTGACGGTGCCGAGATTGTGTGCGGCAAGGCGATCTGCGCCATCGACGATAACGGTCCGGTGTTCGAAACGGCTATCTTTGACGAGGACAACAATGTGGTGGGCTACGAGGAAGAGCTCGACCATGCGTCTGCTGACACAGTTGTGATTGCGGCTTCGCAGGTGCCCAAGGACAAGCTTGTGCTTACGACGGGTGGCTTGGAGACCGACCATCGCGGCCTTCTTTCGGTCGATGAGAACGGCATGACCACCGTGCCCGGTGTCTTTGCCGCCGGCGACGTGGTCAACGGCCCGCTCACCGTGGTCCATGCTGTAGCCGGCGCCAAACTCGCCGTCGAAGGCATGACCAGCTACCTGGGTCTCTAACACATCCCATCCATCAGTTGCGGTGAAATACGGACTGTTTTGACTGTCAAAAGCCTCATCTACTCCGTATTCCACCGCAACTTTTTGTGGGGTGGGCTAGAGACGCTGCATGCGGTACCCGACACCCATGTGCGTCTGAATCATCTTGGGGTGAGAGGGGTCTGCCTCGATCTTCTTGCGCAGGGTGCGCATGAACACGCGCAGGCTCGCCAGATCGCTGTCCCAGCTCGTG
>DBGCAP010000005.1:0-40017 GCA_048367555.1 Collinsella sp. | reverse complement strand
GGATATGAGACTGAGCCGAAGGCGTCGACGACATGCCGGGGGCGGACCGGGACGGGTTCAACGGCAGGCCCCGCCGACCGATTGCAAGCGGTCGGCGGGGCCATTGTGGCTCTTGACAGCGGATTGGGTCATATGAGCGAGCGCCCGTCATTTGAGCCAAGGTGCCGTGAAATGAAAAGGCGCTGACCTTCTGGTCGCGCCTTTGAAATTGAACGGCAGATTGGCCAAATGCCGGGTGCGCAGCGTCGGCCGGTCCGCCGTTCGGTAGAACGGCGGAACCAATATCCCCTAGTAGTCCAGCTTCCACATGTAGCGGCGCGTCATGTAGTCCTTGTGGGTGACTGCAGAGAGTGCACGCATGTACACGTTGTTGAGGATCGGGGCAAAGATCAGGTGGTTGAAGTACTCGCTCACGCTGTCCTTGATGTCGTTGAGGCCGAGCTCCTTGGCGTCGAGCTGATAGACGCGCTCGCCACCGTACTGGTTGACGAAGCGGATGCCGCGCTCGTCGTTGCAGCGGCTGCGACCGACGCTGATGAGCTGGAACAGCGAGGTGCGCTTGTCCAGGATCTCGAAAGGACCGTGGAAGAAGTCGCAGGTGTTGATGGTGCAGGAGTCGATCTGCAGCATCTCCTGCACGTTGCAGATGCTAAAGACGTAGGCGGCACCAAAGAGCGGACCCTGAGCCATGACGTTGATGCAGGGCTTGTCGGCGTTCTGCTCGGCCCACTTAGCAGCGAGCGGACGGGTGTACTCGACGGCCTTGCGATAGATGGGGTCGACCAAGTCGAACGCGGCCATAGCGGTCTCGTACTCGGCATAGCCCTCGGTCTGCTGCGTAAGCTCCATGGCGATCATGGTCACGACGGCAGAGTTGGTGCGGCCCATGCAGGACTCGTCGACGGCCAGGCTGTCGTACTGGATCTTGTAGTCGCAGACCTCGGTGAGGCCGGACTCGTCAACATAGATTGCGATGGTGCTGGCGCCGTGGTCCTTGGCGACCTGGGCGGCGACGATGGTCTCCTTGGTGCCGCGCATGGACACGACGACGGCCAGGGTGTTCTCGTTGACGTAGGCCGGGGTGGCGTGCACGAACTCGTTGCTGGTGTAGCTGGAGCTCACGACCTGCGTGGCCTCGTGCTCCATAAAGTACTGGGCAGGATAGTTGCCGCCGTTGGATCCGCCGGCGCCAATCCACACGACGCGCTTGATGCCGCCCTTGTCTGCCTTGTCAGCCAAAACCTGGGAGACGACATCCTTAACCTGTTCCTGAGTAGTCATCGTGCATCAGCCTTTCTTCTCGTTTAATGCTCTCGATGGCATACAAGTTACATACATGTTTTGGTTATGTCGACTAGTTGTATGCTATATTTGTCATAGAAATATTGCTGATGCGGTTTTTGATAATTTACTACCAGCGGTTTTGTTGTTGTATTGGATACATGCTTAATTAGATTCACATACAAGTTAGATACAGGTTGATCGCATGAACGCTTCGTCTAAGAAGAAACTGGCCCAATACGAGCGCTTGGCGGGTACGCTGCGTGACCGCATCGCCGCCGGCATCTACGCACGCGGAGACAAGCTGCCGTCCGAGATGGAACTCATGGACGAATCGGGGCTGTCGCGCAGCACCGTGCGCCATGCTCTTAAGGTGCTCGTCGATGAGGGTCTGGTTCGAACCGAGCGCGGGCGCGGCGCCTTTGTGGCCGACACGCCGGCGCTCCACGAGAACAACCTGGTGTTTTCGAGCTATACGGCGCAGGTCCAGGGTCAGGGCATGAAGCCCACCACGCGCACGGTGGACTCGGGCTTTACCAAGGCGGGCGGCAGCATAGCTAAGTTCTTTGATGCCGCCGTGGGCAGCAAGCTCGTCAAACTTGTCCGCCTGCGTTATCTGGACGATGCGCCGTTGTGCCTGGAGACCACCTATCTGCCGCCAAGCTTTGAGGCGCTCATCGATCGCGATATCAACGGTTCACTCTACGCCACGCTGCGCCAAGAATTCCATCGCGCGCCGGCACAGGGACATAAGACCTTTGAGGTGTGCTATGCCTCGCAAAACGAGGCGTTTTTGCTCAACGTTGAGCGCGGGCAGGCGCTGATCCTGATCACCGACTACGTCTACGACACTGACGGCCGCCCGCTCCATGTCTCCAAGCGCATCCAGCGCACCGACCGCGCCAAATACACCGAGCCCATCGGCTAACCTGTCCCTAAATGGTAGGTTTGGGGAGGTCGGGGAACCAGGTTGGTTTGGGTTGGTTGGGCGTGCGCTCGGCTAAGACCAACTCCATCCAGCACATGTCGTACCAGCGGCCGAATTTTTGGGCGCAGCGGTCAAAGGCGCCCACCAGGCGGTAGCCCATATGGGCATGGAAATCCTGACTGTTGTGCGTCAGATACTCGTCGTCCTTGTCGTGCGGCACGGCGATGAGGGCGCACATATTGGTGATGCCCATCGCGATCAGACATTGCTTGAGTGCATCGTGCAACTTGCGGCCCAGCCCGCCGTGGCGCACGTCGCGCGCCAGGTAGATCGATGTCTCGACCGACCAGTCGTATGCCTCGCGGCTGTTAAGCGGACTCACATAGGCATAGCCTACCGGACGCCCGTCCAGCTCCATCACCAGATACGGATAGCGCTTGAGCGTGCGCTCGATACGCCCGGCGAACTCCTCAACGCTCGGCACCTCGTATTCGCAGGTAATCGCCGTCTGGCGCACATACGGCTCATAGATGGCAAGCAACGCCGGCGCGTCTTCGGGCGTCGCCAGGCGAATCGTCGGCTCGGACATCTCGGGCATACAGCCCCTCCCCCTCAAAAGCAAAGACCGCCTTGCGCCAAACCCAGGCGCAAGGCGGCCCCTCGTCATTACATCAGGCTACAGGACAGCCGCCAGCGCATCGATGTCCTCCTGCGTCGTGGCCCAGCTGGTGCAAAAACGCACCACCGTGTGGGTGTCATCGTACTTTTCCCAGTACTCGATCGAGGCATGCTCGCGAATGCGGGCCATATCCTCGTTGGGCAGAATCACGAACTGCTGATTCGTGGGCGTCTCCAAGAAGAACTGGTAGCCGCGTTCGTGCAGCACACGACGCAGCGCCTGAGCGGTCTCAATCGCCTGGCGACCAATCTCAAAATACAGGCCATCGGTAAAGAGCGCCTCAAACTGGACGCCCGTCAGGCGGCCCTTGGCAAGCAGTGCGCCGTGCTGCTTAATGCGCGGAATGGGATGCGCCGGAGCGTGCATGCCGCAAAACACCACGGCCTCGCCGCAGAGCGCGCCGCACTTGGTACCACCGATGTAGAACACGTCGCACAGCTGCGCCAGCTCGGGCAGGGTAATGTCGCACTCATCGGCCGCCAGCGCATAGGCCAGGCGGGCACCGTCCACAAACAGCGGAATCTCGCGCTTCTGGCACACTGCATGGATCGCCGCGAGCTCGGCCTTGGAGTACAGCGTGCCGTACTCAGTCGATAGGCTCACGTACACGGCGCCCGGGAACACCGTGTGCTCGTAGCTCTCGTTTTCGTAGAACACCTGGATATAGTTCTCGAGGTCCTCGGCGTGCATCTTGCCCTCGTAGCCAGGGATGGTGAGCACCTTGTGGCCGCCAAACTCGATGGCACCCGCCTCGTGGCAGGCGACGTGGCCAGTCTCGGCAGCAACGACACCCTCGTAGGGCGCAAGCAGCATATCAATCACCGTCGCGTTGGCCTGCGTGCCGCCCACCAGAAAAAACACGTCGGCATCGGGGGCCTGGCAGGCCTCGCGAACAAGTTGCTTGGCGCGCTCGGTATGCGCATCGGTACCGTAGCCGGGCTGCGGCTCCATGTTGGTATCGACGAGCGCCTGCAGCACCGCCGGGTGTGCGCCGTGGGAATAATCGTTGTTGAACGCGAGCATGGCAATCCTCTCTTACCGGGTATCGGCCAGATGATTCAAACGGAGCTATTGTACGCCGCTGGGATAGGCAATGCGCGCGGCAAGGCACTCAAGTGCCAGTACCAGAGCAAAACCGCAGCTCACGTCACTCAAAAAGTGCGCTCCGATCACGATGCGGCCAAACGCGACGAGCGCCGCGACCACAGCCGCCGTCCAAAAGACCACACGACGGCGCGACGGTTTTTCCTTAAAGGCTGCCGCGGGAAGCCCGGCGAGCATAAGGCCAATCGCCGCATGCGCGGTGTGCCCGCTCGCGAACGACTTGAACCCGTCCTTGATCACGCCGGCGGCGATATAGGTCCACTTGTCGGGATTGCCGATTACCCACCACGGCTGAAAAATGAGCCCCGGCGTGACCTCGATTACGCGCATGCGCGGGCGCGACCACAGCGGCTTGACGATCACGTTGAGGATGATGGCCTGGGCAACCCACACGGCAAGTACCATCAACGCCCAGCGCGTGAGCTCGTCGGACTCGGTCGTGCGCGTGAGGCGATAGACGATAAGGTTGGCGGCGATAACCAGCACAAATGTCAGCACCAACTGAACAGCGATGAGTTTGCCGCCAACCTTCAGGGACGAGACGATCTCGTAGCCGGCCAGGCCAACATTGACGAGGATGCCGAGCACGGCGAGCCATTTGCTCCCCCTGGAATCAGGACGCACCGCGCGCACGAGCATAACGCCCGCGATGCTCGCCGTCAGCTCGAACGGCAGCTCGCCGGCGGCCTCGATAAAGCGACCGTACATGCTGCCGATATTGAACAGCGCGCTCGAGATCTGATAATCGAAGAAACTGCCCACGCCCAGACAAAGACACAGGACAACCGCGATCATGGCGACATCTTTCTTGTAGATGTATCCGAACATGCTTTCCTTTCGATGGGGCTGGAATCAACCTGCAACGTGGCGGGACAAAGATGACTTCGTCCCGCCACGCCTCCTACTTGTTAGTCGTCGTCGCTAGCACCCAGCTGTTGCAGCAGCATGAGCGCCGCGGCCACAGGGCCGGTGCCGTCGTTGGCGTCGAGGCCGCGACCCAGGCCGCTGCCCGCGCCGGCGCCCGCCTTGTAGGGCACCGACAGCTTGCGGCTCTTGGGGAAGTTCACCGCGCCATAGCGGGTCTTAAGTTCAAAGGCCACCTTTTTGGGCACGTCGACGCCCAAAAACGTGATGCGGCCGCCACTGAGTGTGACGCTCTCGAGCCCCAGGCGCTCGCCGCGAATGCGGATTCGTGCGCGATTGAACAGGTTGAGTCCCGCCAGCGGCAGCTCGCCGTGCGCGGCCTCGGTCTCTTCCTGCACCTCGTCGATGCTCTCCAGGTCCTCGGCCGCTGCGAGCTTGCGGTACACGAGCACACGCTGGTCCACCGTCGGCAGGTACTCCTCGGACAAGAAGTAATCGGCCGGTAGGTTAATGCCCACGCTCGCCGCCTCCACGCCGGCGTCGTCATCGCCGCGCGCCTCGGCCACGGCCTGGCCCAACATCTGCGTAAACAGGTCAAAGCCCACGCTCGACAGGTTGCCGTGCTGCTCGGCGCCCATAAGCGAGCCGGCACCGCGAATCTCCAGGTCGCGCATGGCGATGCGCATGCCGCTGCCCAGGTCCTGGAACTCGGAAAGTGCGGTCAGGCGCGCCGTGGCCTCCTCGGTGAGTGGCAGCTCGCCCGGGAACATAAAGTACGCGTAGGCCTGCGTGGCAGAGCGGCCCACGCGGCCCTTGAGCTGGTAGAGCTGCGCCAAGCCCAGACGCTGCGAATCCTCGATGATGAGCGTGTTGGCGGTCGCGTTGTCGATGCCACTCTCCACGATGGTCGTGGCGATGAGCACGTCGATCTTCTTGGTCGCGAACTCGATCATCACGTCCTCAACCTCGCGCGGGCTCATCTTGCCGTGCGCCACGCCCACGCGCGCCTCGGGCGCGGCCTCGTGTACGCGCGCCACGGCGTCGTCGATGGTCTTGACGCGGTTGGACACGTAGTACACCTGGCCGCCGCGGCCCACCTCCAGGCGAATCGCCGCGCTCACCACATCGGGGTCGTACTCCCCCACGTGCACGATCACGGGGCGACGCCCGGTGGGCGGCGTCGTGATCAGGCTCATGTCGCGCACGCCGCTCGTGGCCATCTGCATGGTTCGCGGAATCGGCGTTGCCGAAAGCGTGAGCACGTCAATCTGCTCGCGCAGGTTCTTGAGCTGTTCCTTGTGCTGCACGCCAAAGCGCTGTTCCTCGTCGATGATCACCAGGCCCAGGTTCTTGGGGTTCACATCGGCCGAAAGCAGACGGTGGGTGCCGATGAGCACATCGATCGTGCCCTCGGCAAACGCCTTGAGCGCGCGCTTCTGCTGTGCCGGCGTGCGGAAGCGGCTGAGCACCTCGACCTCAAGGCCAAACGGGGCAAAACGCTCAAAGAACGTCTCGTAGTGCTGCTGGGCCAGAATGGTCGTGGGGCAGAGCACCATGACCTGGCGACCGGAGTCCACGCACTTAAACGCCGCGCGCAGGGCGACCTCGGTCTTGCCAAAGCCCACGTCGCCGCACAGCAGGCGGTCCATGGGCTTGGGCGCCTCCATGTCGGCCTTGATGTCGGCGATGGCCTCCAGCTGGTCGCGCGTCTCGTCGTAAGGAAAGCTCTCCTCCATCTCGATCTGCTCGGGCGTGTCGGGCGGGCAGGCGATACCGGTAATCGACGAGCGGCGCGTATACAGATCGACCAGGTCGAACGCCAGCTTTTTGGCGTTTTTGCGCGCCTTGTTGGTGGCACGCGTCCAGTCGGCGGTATTGAGCCTAGTCAGGCGCGGCTTGTCGCCGTCGGGACCGACGTATCGCGTGATACGGTCGACCTGCTCGAGCGGCACGTAGAGCTTGTCGCCGTCGGCATATTCCAGCAAGAAGTAGTCGCGCTCCTTGCCGCCCACTTCTTGGCGCGCGATCTCGCTAAAGAGCGCGATGCCGTGAGTGGCGTGCACCACGTAGTCGCCCGGCTTAAACGGGAACGTGATCTGCGTAATGTCCACCTTGCGGCGGCTGCGCGCGCGGTTGGCGTCCATGCGGGCGTTGAGGTCGGCGATCGAGAACACGGCCAGGTTGGCATCGGGCACCACCACGCCCTGCGGCAGGGCGGCATCGACAAAGGTCACGCGTCCGCGCGAGATGGTGGGCACGGCGGCACCGGCGGCAGCCTGGACCGCGCCCGCCTCGAGCGAACGGGCGTTGAGTGCATCGGCGCGGCGCTCGCGAATGGAAGCATGGGCCTCCTGGCGTGCGGCACGGTCGGCGGAATCCGCCGCTGCCACGCGCACGCGGTCGCCGATAGCGCCGGCATTTTCAGGTGCGGCCGTCAGCGACTCCTCAAAGGTAATGCCCTCGTCGCCAAAGGTGAGCTCCATCGACTCGCGCGCACCGCGGTCGGGGATGGCGAACACGCAGGCATAGCGTTTGCCCACGACCTCCTGGATGCGCGTCATAAAACGGTTGTCCGAGCCTGCGATGGCAGGCTGCTCAATCTTGAGCTCGGCCGTAACCGCGCCGCCGGCGCGAATCAGGCTCACATAGTTCAGGCGCTGCTGGGCACCAAAATCGAGCTGTTGGGCGCGCACATACAGGCCGTCCAGGCGGTCAATCCCCGCCTCGCCGGCACGGGCCTCGATATCCTCGTAGGCGCGCAGACAGTCGTCGAACAGCGAGCGCGGCTCGGATAGAACCACGAGCGCCTTGCCGCCCACGTGTGCCAGTGGGCTCACGGTCTGGCCGTACATCACCGGCAAAAAGCGGTCGAGCTCGGGCGTGACGATGCGCGCATCCACCATCTCGAGCAGCGCCGCCAGCTTGCTGTCGTCCTGGCTGGCGCGATAGAGCGCCACATGCATGTTGTGGACCGCCTCGTCGGTAAGCGCCAGCTCACGGCACGGGAAGATCTCGATACTGTCCTCGTTGCCGATGGTCTGCCCCGTTGAGCTCACCATGCGGCGGATGCGATCGATCTCGTCGCCAAAGAACTCGATGCGCACGGGCGCCTTTTCCTGTGCGGGGAACACCTCGACGGTGTCGCCGTGCACGCGGAACAGACCAGGCGCATCGGCGGCGCCGGCATTGGTGTAGCCCATGCCCACCAGGCGCTGCGGCACCTCGTCAAAAGGAATCTCCTCGCCCACCGCAAAAGTGGTGGACTCCCAATAGCGACTCTCGACCGGCGGCACGCAGCGCAGCAGCGCGCGGGCTGAGGCAACCATGATGCAGTTGTCCCCACGCACGATGCGCCCCAGAGCCTCGCAGCGCTGCGCCACCACGGCGTCGTCGGGCGCCTGTTCGCGCCACGGATAGTCCTTGCGCTCGGGAAAACGGCACACATGCGCCAGACCCACGTAGGCGGCAAGGCTGCGCGCGGCGCGATCGGCCGCGTCCTCGCCGCTCACAATGTAGACCGTCGGGCGCGGGCGGCGCGCAAACTGGGCGGCCGCCATAAGCGTGCGGCCCGACTGCGACACGGCCAGCGTCACGTCCTCGCCGGCATCGAGTCCGGCCTCGACGGTCTGCAAGGCCTCGGCAGTGTAGAGCTGCGCGGCTATACGGTGAATGAGCATGCTGTTCCTCCGGCATTGCAACGCCAAAAGCCCGCCGGGGCAAGCTCGGCGGGTCGTTCGTCAAAGTTCATTGACGTTTATGGTACCGCACGGCCCCGTGACCAAAAGCCAAAGCGACATCATGCCAAATGTTGCCCACAACGGTCTTACTAACGCGTTTTCCCAGCTTATTAATCCACTCTCCGCTTTTTGATTTGCTGTCTTCCGGCAGCGATTTACACCGTCCGCGCCCCCTGGCGAGCATTTCGAGCTGCAAAGCGCCTATAATTGATATTGCTTACGTATTCAATGTCACTTTTTGAGGAGGGGGGGGGTAAAAACAAATGGCCGACACTCCATCTTGTGCACTGTACGCCGGGCTTAAGTCACTCGGTCGCATCAACAACGGTAACGCCGCGCAAATTCTCATGGCCGGCAACGCCCGTTACGGTGGACGCCTCATCTCCGAACGCTTGACGGTCCCGTCGTTTATCTCACGCGAAATCGTTCACGCTAAGCCCGGTGACCTTCCCGAGCTGCTTTTTGCACCCTTTGAACAAAGTGCGCGCCAGATACTCAACCTCATCATGCAAAACCGAGGCTCCGACCCCCAATCGCTGAGCAAGGTCGCTAAACGCTATATGGAGTCGTGCGTCCCGAACATGCAGGATGCCCTTACCAACTGCGGCGTCGACGGCATGCTCTTTAGGAACGGCGTCGAGCGCATCGAGACCGCCGACGATAGCGACATTAAAGATCGCCTCTACATCCACCTGGTCTTTTTTATCGTTACCGGCTGTCTTGGCGACCCCGCCCGCGCCATAGAATACACCGAGTCGTTTGTGTCCGACCAGATGCTCTCGACGCTCGGCACGGTCGAGACGACCGTCACCTCGTTTTTCTCGGCTGCCGCACGCCCTACGGGAGATATTCGCCTGGGCCTGCTGCGCGTTGTGGGCAACTCGGCGCGTCCGCCGCTGCGCCCCCTATCCATGGATCCGACGGGCAGCATTATCGGATCGCTGACGAGCGACGAAAACGCCATCACTGACGTCGATTCCGATGTCTCGCGCCAGCACCTGCGCGTTTGGCTGCAAGACGGACGCTGGCTTGCGCAGGGCCTCGACTCCACCAACGGATCGTTTTTGATCTCGGGCGTCGACCGCTGCCGACAGGCTATCGAGCCGGCCCGCCGTGACCGCCCCGCCAACTTTGCCAACACCCCCGTCGAGATTCACAACGGAGATACGCTCTGCTTGGGTGCCACGACGCGCTTCTTGGTCATCCGCATCACCGACTAGCCCGCGCACACATTATCGACGCACAAGGTGCCGTTATTTGCATCAACCCATGCAAATAACGGCACCTTTTCAATTAAGTCAACGGTTGCGCTACCTTTTCACTAACATCACCGTTATGCATTTTCTTTTCGAAAGGATCGCCCCGTGACGTATGACACGGACATGAATATCATCGCGTTGTCCCCCTTTGAACCAAACGCAATGTTTGCGACCTCCGAAGACCCCGATACCATTCGCCGCTTTACCACCCTGCTGGATTGCGGGGCAGTCGACGGAGGTTCCCACCATCTTCGCAAGGTCGCCAACACCGAGGGCGAGACCTTTGCACTCAAAACGCTGTGGCCTCTCGATAGCCGCGAAGAAAACGGTCCCGCCGTCACCCCTTCGGACATCAAGACGCTCACCGAGGAATATCGCAATCTTGCGGCCGTCTCCCTGTTGAGCGGTTTTGCCAAAACCTATGGCTACGGCTACACCGGCAACACGCCGGCCATCCTTATGGAGTGGATCGAGGGCCTGCCCCTTCGCGATGCCGTGGCAGAACTAACCGACCCCGCCGACGGCGGCCGCATCCCCGCCAACACCGTCGCCGCCATCGGAAAACGCCTGGGAGAGATTCTCCTGGGCGCCCAAAAGCTCGATGCGCCGTTTGCGCACCGCGACATCTCGCTGCGCAATATCATCATTCGCACGACGCGCCGGCCTCTTGCCCAGCAAATTGCGCACTGCAGCTTCGACCTTTGCCTGGTCGATTTGGGCAGCTCCAGCATCAAGCGCTCGGACCCTTCGTTTACCATGTCCACCGGCATCTGGCGCAACGGCACCCCTGAGTTCGCCCCGCCCGAGATGCTCTCCAACGACATCCCCGAGCTGGCGCCGCTTCGCACGTCGCCCTGCATCGATACATATGAGCTCTGCAGCGTGCTCTACACGCTCTATGCCGGTCACACGCCATATCGCCTAAACGAGCATATGGACCAGTCGCCCTACCTGTACAAGATCGAGCACGAGCCCGAGCCGCTCGAGGCGCGCTTACCCGGCGACCAAAAGCTCGTCGATGTCATTATGAGCGGCATCCATAACGAGCAGTCCCAGCGCGCGCCGCTGTCTTCGATTGTCGGCAAGCTCGATGCCTGGATTAAAGGCATCGATTTTGAGCCGCGTACGCCGCTGCCCACCCCGGTCGACTTTAGCCAACAACCGAAGCCTTCCGGCTCCGACAAGGCCCAGACGCGCCACCCGCTCATCTCGCGTCGCGCCGCGCTCGCGCTCGGCGGCGTCTGCGTTGCCGGCATCGTAGCTTCTGCCCTTGCCACGGGGTGCTGGGGGCTCATCGACCTGGCGCACGGCATCAAGCCGTCACTCGACGATTACACCTGGGAAGAACTCGCCCTGATCTCCCGCAAAATCCAAGAGACATCTTCCAACAAAAAGGCGCTCGAGATTGCCGAAACCTACCACCTGGTAAACAGCGAGCAGTCGCTCGAAAACGAGAACACCAAGACCGTCAGGCTTTCCGACGGGACCAAGGCACAAGTCCAGATCGTGGGCTTTAAAGCAGATACGCTCACCGATGACGGCCTCCCTGCGGGCATCACCTTTATGTTCCGCACCCCCATCGCCATGCGCGCCGTAAATGACAGCGCCGCGACGGGTGGCTGGGAGCAATCGTCGCTTCGCGAATGGTTGGCGGACAAGGGCATGGCTACGCTGCCCGACGATCTCCGTAATCAGATCCGCCCGGTGCGAAAGCTTACCAACAACACCGGCGCCACTAAAGACGTCTCCAGCATCACCGCCACCGACGACATGCTCTGGCTGCCGTCCATGAGCGAGCTGTGCGGCTACCAAGCGCCCGAAACGTTCGCAGAAAGCTGCGAGTACCTTTCTGACCTCTACAGCGGAGAAGGCGAGCAGTACCAGCTCTATCGCGAGCAGAGTGTGAGCGGTCTGACCACCAATGATGCTATGATCCGCACCGTCGCCGGCCAAAAGATCTGCTACTGGGAGCGCACCCCTAGCGCCGACTGCAGCGAAGGCGCCGACTCGACGTACTTTAACCGCGTTGGAAAAGACGGCGACGTATTTAGTTGGGCAACGCCCGGAAACAATCCGGACCAAATGACCTACGTCCTGCCCGGCTTTTGCATCTAACACCTTCCCCGGATACCAGAAAGGAGCCTTGCATCATGCGTGCGGAAACACCTTCCGAGGTGCTCTTTGATTTCCTTAAGTGCGACCTGCAGATCAATAATCGCGAAGCGGCGCGCATCTTGATTTCGGACAAGCCGATGGGCTCCAAACCGGCCCCAAGGTTTCGCATTACCGAAAAGACGTTCCTATCGCGACGCGTGGTGCACGTCGTTCCGGGTACCGACAAGATCGACCCCGAGATGTTTGCCGATTTTTCGCAGAGCGTCCAGAACTTGGCCGCCGCTGTAAAAATCGGCGGCGGCAGCAGTCCAGCGGCCGCCAACGCTCGCCAGCAAGCCATTACGGCGCATGCCCTCGAGCGCATGGCAACGTCGCTCGAACACTGGGAGCTCGATGGTTCCATCCTGCGCAATATCTTTGACCGCATCGCCGTCATGCCGGGCCTCAAGCAAAGCGACCGGCGCCTTTTGGAACTCCTTGCGCTAACGGTCTGTGGATGCCTGGCCGATCCCAATGCCGCCGCCTCCGAAGTCAAAGACTTTGCCATCACACAGCTAGCCCAGACCTTTGGCACGCTCGAGACCACCGAGGTCGTCCAGGCGCAGGATACCAACCACAAGGTCAACGAGCCTCCTGCAAAACTGGGGCTGCTCAGGCTTGCAAAAGACGGCTCGGCCTTACCGCCAATCTATCCCTTGAGCCTCGATCCCGAGGGCACGGTTTTAGGCTCGTTCGCACGCGACCGAAACGCCATCACCAACGTAGGACCCGATGTATCCCGCCGGCACCTGCGTGTAGCGTTTTCTAACGGCACATGGCTCGCAAGCGGCCTTCGCTCCACCAATGGAACGGTGCTGGTGACACACAGTGGCGCGACCACCGTTATCGAAAAGCCGCGCTCGCTGCGCACCGCCGATGACGAGGACAAGCAGATTCCCATCCACGATGGCGACCTGCTCAAGCTGGGCTCCTCGACCGAGTTTTTGGTGCTGAAGATCTCCTCGAACGTACGCGCGCTGGCCTAGGGCCGAGCTCGCCCAATAAGAATCAATGCAAAAGAGCGCCGCTGCACACATCGCAGCGGCGCTCTTTTATATGACGTGGGCATCTAAAATCGAATGCAGGGGCCGACAATACTCACGCAAGATAACTTAAACATAAAAGCCGCGTGGAGGTCGGGTCCCCACGCGGCTATCAGGTTTGGGCTAATTAAGCCCGGAGGTAAACACCAGAAGTGATTAGTGCTCGCGACGCTTGGTCATGTACATGCCCACAGCGACAGCCACGGCGCCGGTAAGGGCAGCAGCGGAGGTCACAACAAAGGTCGGGTCACCAGTGGTAGGAAGGGCAGCGGCGTCCTTCTTGGCCTTAGCCTCGTCCTTCTTGTCAGCAGCAACCTGCTTCTTGCCCTCATCACCCTTCTTCAAAGGATCGGACTTGGGGGTCTTAGCGGTGAAGAAGGCGTAGACAGTGGTGTCCTCGGTGATAGGAGTAGAGAAGTCAAACTTCTTGAAGGACTCCTTGGAAGAAGACCAGCCGACAAAGTTGAAGCCATCAACGGAAGGATCGCTGGGCTGAGCAACAGTCTTGCCGTCCTCGACCTCAACAGTGGTGGTGGAACCATTAACGTAGAAATTGACCTTGTGGGTCTGGACAGCAGGCGTCTCGTTCTTGGTCCACTGGGCGTAGAACGTCACGTGGTCGCCGCCGCCCTGGACGGGCTTGCTGAAGTCGACCGGATCGGTGCCCTCGGAGTCGTAGGTCCAGCCGGCGAAGGTGTAGCCCTCGCGGGTCGGGGCCAGGGGCTGGCGGGCAACGCCGTTGCCGTCGGTAACGCCCTGGAGCGTCACATTACCGTCAAAGAATACACCGCCGTTGGCGAAGTAGAGGACGTCCTTGACGTTCTCGTCAGCGCCCTTATCCTTGGTCCACTGAGCGTAGAACGTCACGTGGTCGCCGCCGCCCTGGACGGGCTTGCTGAAGTCGACCGGGTCGGTACCCTTGGAGTCATAGGTCCAGCCGGCGAAGGTGTAGCCCTCGCGGGTCGGGGCCAGGGGCTGGCGGGCGACGCCGTCGCCGTCGGTCACGCCCTGGAGCGTCTCGTTGCCGTCGAAGAACGTGCCGCCGTTGGCGACGTAGAGGACGTCGATGGAGTTGTCCTCGACAACCATGTCCCACTGGGCGAACAGGGTAGCGTGGTCGCCGCCGCCGACCAGCGGCTTGCTGAAGTCGACAGGATCGGTGCCCTCGCGATCGTAGGTCCAGCCGGCGAAGGTGTAGCCCTCGCGGGTCGGGGCCAGGGGCTGGCGGGCGACGCCGTCGCCGTCGGTCACGCCCTGGAGAGCGTCGCTGCCGTCGAAGAACGTACCGCCATTGGCAACGTAGAGGACGTCGATGGAGTTATCCTCCTCAACAGCATTCCACTGAGCATAAAGGGTAGCGTGGTCGCCGCCGCCGACCAGCGGCTTGCTGAAGTCGACAGGATCGGTGCCCTCGCGGTCGTAGGTCCAGCCGGCGAAGGTGTAGCCCTCGCGGGTCGGGGCCAGGGGCTGGCGGGCGACGCCGTCGCCGTCGGTCACACCCTGGAGAACTTCGTTGCCATCAGCGAAAACACCACCGTTGGCGACGTAGAGAACGTCCTTCTCATTGTTGGCAAGCTCTGCCCACTGAGCGTAGAACGTAACGTGCTGACCGCCACCCTGGACGGGCTTGGTGAAGTCGACAGGCTCGGTGCCAGCAGCATCGTAAGTCCAACCGGTAAAGGTGTAGCCCTCGCGGGTCGGGGCAAGGGGCTGGCGGGCGACGCCGTTGCTGTCAGTGACACCCTCCATGACCTCATTGCCATCGGCGAAGGCGCCGCCATTGGCAACGTAGAGAACCGTCTTCTCGTTGTTCTGCTTCCACTGAGCATAAACAGTCGCGTGACCGCTGCCCGCAACGATAGCCTTCGTGAAGTCTACGGGGTCATTTCCATCGCGATCGTACGACCAACCAAGGAAGTCATAGTCCTCGCGGGTCGGCTGAAGCGGCAGGCGTGCGATACCGTCGGTATCGGTTACGCCCTGGAGCGTCTCGTTGCCGTCGAAGAACGTACCACCGTTGGCAACGTAAAGGATATCGATAGTCTTGTCCTGCTTCGCAGGCGTCCAAGCGGCGAAAAGGGTCACATGCTTGCTGCCACCGACGATCGGCTGGTTGAAGTCAACCTGGTCGGTACCGTCGCTGTGATAATACCAACCGGCAAACACATAGCCGTCGCGCGTAGGAGCAAGCGGCTGACGAGCAATGCCATTGCTGTCAGTCTTGCCCAGCATGACGTCGTTGCCGTCGGCGAACTGACCGCCATTGGCGGAGTAGGTCACATCGAGCACCTTCGAGGGAGCCTCAGTCCACTTGGCGAACAGCATGAAGTGATCCGAGCCGCCCTGAAGAGGCTGAGAGAAATCGACTACCTGATCGGTTCCGGCATAAACCCAGCCAGCAAACACATAGCCGTCACGCACTGGTGCAGCCGCAGGAGCGACCTCGCCGTTCTCGTTCGTCTCGGCTTTTTGCCAATCGCTTCCGTCCGCAAAAGTACCGCCGTTGGCATAGTAGTCGACTCGCTTGCCAGTAGCGGCAGCAACGGTCGCCTCCCCGTTTGTACCCTGGGCAGTCTCCGCCGCGATAGCAGCAACCGGCGTGGAGCTGAGCACCATACTCAAGCTCAGACCGGCTGTGATAGCAGCGTTAAGCTTTCTATTCACGTGGTCGTCCTTTCCCGACTTGCTTCTTCGCGACCGCTTCGCAGAAGAAGACATTTGAAATGCATCATCTATTTAAACCGAAAAAAAACTCAAAAGGTTGCGCAACCAAGCTATATCTAAGGTTTGAGACTTTTTGCAAAAAAGTTTGCAAAAAGCTATTGCACCACCCGTACGCTGGGGCAAAGGTCTGCCAGCGGGTACTCGTCGCACTTAGGTTTGCGGGCGTCGCGCAAGCTGCACGACGGCCATCAGCACCCGGTCCACTCGCCCAAAACGCGCATGCCCGAACGCCCTCGGCACAAAACAGTCTGAACGGACAGCATCAATTATCAGCTTTCACCTGCGCTACTTTGCAATTATGGCAATTCCTACTTTATAGTTGTGGCAACGTCTACTTTGCAATTATGGTTGTTTTACCTTGGTGCGGCCCCTGCCCTTGCAACCTAGCTCACCCTCACGCTCGGGCAAAGGTCTGCCAGCGGGCACTCGTCGCACTTGGGCTTGCGGGCGTCGCAGATCTCACGACCAAAGGTGATCCACTGGTGGTTGACCGACTCCCAATACTCGTGCGGCAAAATCTTGAGCAGATCTTGCTCAGTCTTGAGCGGCTCCTTGGCATGCGTCTTGGGGCTCAGCATCAGGCGGTGTGCGATGCGGTTGACGTGCGTATCGACCGCGATGCCCTCCACGATGCCAAACCCCACGTTGAGCACGATATTCGCCGTTTTGCGCCCCACACCCGGCAGCTTGACGAGTTCCTTCATGTCGGCAGGTACCTCGCCGCCGTAATCGACGACGATCATCTGCGCGGCCTCCACGGCGTGCTTGGCCTTGCTCTTATAAAAGCCAAGTGACTTGATGGTATCGGCCACATCGGCCACGCTCGCCCCCGCCATGGCCTCGGGCGTGGGCCACTGGGCAAACAGCTGCGGCGTCACCTTGTTGACCTGCGCGTCGGTCGTCTGAGCCGAGAGCAGTACCGCGATGAGCAGCCTAAAGGGATTCTCGTGGTCCAAAAAGCACTCGACCGGGCCATAGCGACGGTTGAGGCGCTCGCACACCTCAACGGCGCGCTCGCGTTTGGCGGCATTGGTCTCGCGTGGCATAACGACTCCTTGGCTCAACGGCACAACAAACCTATGGGCACGATTGTCCCACGTATGGGGTCGTTACGCCTCTAAAAATGCGCCGGTCTGGCGACTCCACAGGCTTGCATACTCGCCGCCCGCCTCGACCAGCTGCGCATGCGTGCCGTCCTCGACGATCTCGCCGTCAGCCAGCACCACGATACGGTCGAGCGCCGCCACGGTGGACAGGCGATGTGCCACCACGATGGAGGTGCGACCGCGCATCAGGTTCTCGAGCGCCTCCTGCACCAACGCCTCCGACTCGCTATCGAGGGCAGACGTCGCCTCGTCGAGCACCAGAATCGGCGCGTCGGTCAGGATAGCGCGGGCAATGGCCACGCGCTGGCGTTGGCCGCCCGAAAGCTTAACGCCGCGCTCACCCACCATGGTGTCAAAGCCACGGGGCAGGCGGTCGATAAACTCCAGGGCATTGGCCAGACGCGCGGCCTCGCGGATCTGCTCGTCGGTGGCGTCGGGACGGCCGTAGGCGATATTCTCGCGAATGGAGCGATGGAACAGCAGCGCCTCCTGCGGCACGTAGGCAACCTGGCGGCGCAGGCTCTGCTGCGTGCAGCGAGAGACGTCCTGGCCGCCCACGAGCACGCGGCCGCCCTGAACGTCGTCCAGGCGCAGCAACAGCTTGGTGAGTGTCGTCTTGCCCGAGCCCGATTTGCCCACCAGACCCACGCGCTGGCCTGCCGCCACATGGAGCGTCAGGTCGTTGAACACGCTCTCGCCCGCCGCGGCGTCACGGTATGCAAAGCTCAAGTGCTCAAAATCAATCGCGCCCTCGCGCACCTTGAGCTCGGGGGCATTCGCGTCGTCTGCCACCAGACGTGGCTCGTCCAGCACGCGCGTCATCTCGGCCGCATCGCCCAGCGCGCGATTGATGCGCTGCATCATGGAGCTCACGTAGTTCAGACGCATGGTGAGGTTGTACGTATAGGTAAAGATCATGACGAGCGCGCCGGCCGAGATGCCAAACCACGCGTTGCCGCCCGCGACGAACACGCTCACCACGGCCATGGTGATGACGATAAGGCCCGAGGTCGTAAAGTTGCGCTGCATCATGGCGTGCATCGATACCGTCTCGGCGTCGCGCGCGGCACGGTCGGCGGTATCGAATAGGTCGCGCTCAAAGTCCTCGCGCCCACAGGTCTTGACGGCCAGGATATTCGTGACCGCGTCGGACAGCACGCCCGACAGTTTGTTCTGCGCGGCGGACGTCGCGGCCGAAAGCGGCATGATGCGCTTGTACATAAGCCAGACAAACGCGATGTAGACGACCATAATGCCCACCAGGATCACGGTAAACGTCGGCACCACCGGGGCGAGCGCCGCCACCGTGCAGACAACCGAGGTGATGGTGGGAATGAGCGAATACACCGTCACGTCCACCAGACCCGTGTAGCCGCTCATAAAACGGCTCGTCTGGCTCACAAGCGATCCGCCAAAGCGGCTGGTGTGGAATGTCATGGATTGATTGGAGAGTGTGTCAAAGCACAGGCGCGCCAAGTGATAATTACCCGCAATCTCGAGCTTGTAGACGGTGTAGTCCTGCAGCTTGGAGAGGATTTGGCCCACTAGGTTAACGAGCACCAGCGCCAGAATGTAAGGGCCAAAGACCTCAAACACCTGGTCACCCGCCACGGGGCCGGCCTGAACGCGGTCAACGATAAGGGCCATCACGTAGGTGTTGGCAAACGTGAGCAAAAAGATGTAGCCCGCCGACGAGAACACCGAGAGAAAGACAATCAGCGGTTGTGTGCGCGTGACGTCCCAAAAACGCTGCAGCGTGCGGCGAACGGTGGAGCGTTTGAGCGGACTAGTGCTTCTCTGAGACATGGGCTTCCTTTCGCATCTGATAGGGCGAAACGCCATTGTTGCACACTAAAGCGCACTTCAGGCAAGCACGATGCGAAAAGCGCCCGCGCCGTGCTTGCGCAGGCGCCCCACCGTCAGATGCAGCTAGTCCTCGTCTTTTTGGTCTGCGAGCAGGCTCGCAGACGTGAGCCCCAAGATCTCGTCGGCCTCCCGCGCGTCTTCCAGCGCGTCGATATCCTTGAGTTTGCGCTCCATAACGTTGGTGCGTGTGGTGATGATGCCCTCGACCGTTTTACCCGCGGTCTCGATCTGCTGCTGGGCGCGGCGCAGCGCCGCCTGATAGCGCGGCAGCTCGGCCTTGACGGCAGAGAGCACGCGCAGCACGTCGTCGGTACGTTTTTGCAATTTAAACGTCTGGTAGCTCATCTGCAGGCTGTTGAGGATGGCCGCCATGGTGCTGGGGCCGGCAACGTTGACGTGATAGTCGCGGCCCAGGGTCTCGATAAGCCCGGGACGGCTGACGACCTCGGCGTACAGACCCTCAAACGGAACGAACATGATGCCAAAATTGGTCGTCGCGGGCACGCTCAGGTACTTTTCGCAGATGTCCTTTGCCTCGCGCTTCACCATGGCGTCGAGCGTCTTGCGCGCGGTGGCCACAGCCTCGGCATCACCCGACTCTTGCGCGTCGAGCAGATGCTCGTACGCGTCGCCCGGGAATTTGGAGTCAATCGGCAGCAGCGCGGGATCGCCCTCGTCCACCGGCAGCTTGACGGCAAACTCAACGCGCTCCGAGGCGCCGGGCTTGGTGGCGACATTTTCCAGATACTGGTCGGGCGTAAGGATGTCCGCCAGGATTGCACCCAACTGCACCTCGCCCAAAATGCCACGCGCCTTGACGTTGCCCAGCACGCGCTTAAGGTCGCCCACGCCGGTGGCAATGGACTGCATATCGCCCAAACCCTTGTACACAGCCTCGAGCTGGTCGCTCACCTGCTTAAACGATGCAGACAGGCGATCGTTGAGCGTACGGGAGAGTTTCTCGTCCACCGTCGCGCGCATCTGATCGAGCTGCACGTTGTTGTCCTTGCGGATGGCGCCCAGCTGGGCATCGACCGTCTCGCGCACCTTGTCCAGGCGGTGCTCGATGCCTTCGCGGTTGGCGCCGAGCTGTTGGGCCGTCTCGCGGCGCAGGTCATCCATACGGTCACCAGCCTGCGTGAACTCACGCGCGATGGTCAGGTAGCGCTGCTGCTCCACGGCCGCATCGGTTGTCTGCTGCTGCGCGATGGCATTTGCCGTGCGGCGGGTTTCGGCCAGCGCGACGTTGAGGGTGTCGAGCGCGTTGTTGGCCTGCTCGAGCGCAGCCAGCATCTCTGCCCCGCTATCGCCGCGCTCCCTCAGCTCGGCGCGAAGGCCCTTGAGCTGCAGGGCACAAGCCACAGCAACCCCCACCGCCACCAAGGCGATCACAACAAGCACGATATCAATAGCAGACATAGTCTCCGCCCAACAAACCCAATCGATCATCAATCAAAACCGCGATCAATCTTACCCCGCCACACGCACCGGGCGCTTCACGGCAATCGGGCAAATGGATTTGTGCCACAGACATCAAAACGCTAACTCTCCCAGCCGGCGCGGATGGTTGTTATGACATCGCCTAGGCGCTGGCCCAGGGCTGACAGATGTTGGACTACTTCGTTGGGCGAGGCGCCGTTGAGAATGCACGTGAGGGCATATGACACCAAGAAGATGACTGCAAGCCCCAGTGGGATGAGCACGATCATTGCCAGCGTGCGCAAACGCTGACCCAAACGGCGGCGACGCGCGCGGCGCTTGTCAAACGAAAGCTCCTGCGCATATGAATCCTGCTGTACGGAATAGTTCTCTGGGGCCGCCTCACCCGCAGGCGAAACCGCAGGCGCGGCATTTTGCGCAGGAGCCTGGGCAGCCGCCCCTTGCATTTGCATCTCCATAAGCCGTTGCTGCTGGCGCAACATGCGCTCGGCTTGTTGCTGCGGGGTCTCAAGAAACAGATCCATGTTGGCCTCCTCAATAGGAGCATTCGACGCTTGCGCCCAGCATCCCGCACCATCGCGGCCGCGGCAACGAAATCCGCGGCAATAGCTGCAAAGATTCTTTTGTCAGAAAACTGTCAAAAAGCTCAACAACTCCCCTACCAGCACTTTCTTTGAGCTTTTTTCGTCAGCAATCTTTTGCCCTTTCGCCCTTGCGCCATCCGACCAAAACCTAACCAAAAGCTTGACGGAAATTGTGAAGACAGGGACCCCACACAAAAAGTGCCGCCCCAAAGGGGGCGGCACACAAACCAATCTATTAGCCAAAACTCGTTGGCAAGCCCGCGTCGTCAGACCCGCGGCGCATGCCTTTGCCTCGCGCGACTCTGCGAAGCCGTGAGCGAGAGGGAAAGGGATGCGCCGCGGGTCTGACGCCCGGAGCGGTGAAACCAACAGTTGCCCTGCGCTCCGTGGTCGGTGAGGACAGGCTACATACCCGCGAGACCTCGGGCGGCGGTGGCGCACATAAACGCCAAGGCCAGAATCACGAGTGAACCGGCGATATCTGCCACCACGCCCGTAAAACGGCGCTCAAATAGCCAGCTCTCAAAGTGCGGGGCAACGTTGCGCCAAACACGCCACAACAAGATACCCATGCCGATGACGCCGGGAATATTGAGCAGCAAAATCTCGGAGCACAAAAGGCCAATCAGGTTTCCGGCGGCAAAGCCCGCATCGCCCTCGCAGTATTTACGATAAATCATGTACAGCATGTACGCCGCAAACGGCTGCAGGCACGCAGAGATAAACGTAACCACCATTGAGGGATCCTGAGAAAAGACATCGGTGAGCTTATCCACACTCGTGGCATCCTTAGAGGCCAGGAACAGGCCAATGACCACCACAGGCACCACACCCAAGATGACCTCGACCATCGTAAACAGCTTGGCAGTTAGGTCCTCACTCGCCGAATTCAAATGGGGCGCCCACTCAGGATGAGCGTGCGCACCGACCTTCTTGTCCTTCTCGGCACGATCGGCCTTTTTACCCTCAGGAACCCGACGACCAGGATCCTTGCGAGTTCCCGCCGCAGCCACCCGAGCCCGAGATTTCTTACCCATACAAAAACACCCCATCAGGTAGTAGATAAGCTAAAAGTCGCTACCCAGTGTACCCCACCCATGAACGACTCCGTCCCAACCAGTCCCCCTACAAAAACGTGCCGCCCCAAAGGGGCGGCACACAAACAAACTTATTATCAGCTTTTCTGTAACGAGCATGCGGCGACTCAACGCCGGGGCGCGGGGCGGGAGGCCGGATTGCCTTCCCTCAACGCGACCCTGCGAAGCCGTGAGCGGGGAGGGAAGGCAATCCGGCCTCCCGCCCCCGCGCTCCGCATCAAACGCCACGCCCGCAACACGCGCTAGTAGTTCACCACCTGCTCCTCAAAGTACGCCTTCGGGTGGTTGCACACCGGGCAAACCTCGGGCGCCTCGGCACCAACATGCAGGTGCCCGCAGTTCAGGCACTTCCACACCTTTACGCCCTCGCGCTCAAACACCTCGCCCGATTCAATGCGCTCGACGAGCTTGTTGTAGCGCTCCTCGTGAGCCTTCTCCACGGCACCGACGCCACGGAACTTCTCGGCGATCTCGGCAAAGCCCTCCTCCTCGGCGGTCTTGGCAAACTCGTCATACATCGTGGTCCACTCGTAGTTCTCGCCCGCGGCGGCGTCGCGCAGGTTGTCCAGAGTGCCCGGAACGGCACCGTCGTGCAGATACTTAAACCACAGCTTGGCATGCTCGGACTCGTTGCCCGCCGTCTCGGCAAAGATATTCGAAATCTGAACGTAGCCGTCCTTTTTGGCCTTGGATGCATAGTAGCGATACTTGGTGTGCGCCTGGGACTCACCGGCAAAAGCGGTCTCGAGGTTCTTCTTGGTCTGAGAGTTCTCAAAATCCATAGGTGTACTTCCCTTCAACACATGCCGCCCATAGACTTTGAGCGGCCCTGTCTTTAGGATGCCCTCATGCCGAGAATTTAAACCTTATAATCCTGTTCTTCAGATTCGAGCGAGCTATACACTCAGCCAACGATCGCCCTCGGAGCGGCAAAAGCCCTCGCGCTCCAGATCGGCAAGAATACTTGCAACCAGCTCGCGCTCGACCGGTTTCCGGCCGGCTGCCGCCTCCATCTCGTTAACGCCAGCAACGGCTTCATCGAGCGTAATACCTGCCGGCTGCCCATCGCGCGCCGCCAGCAGCATGCGCACAATGTGGGCGCGCTTTTGGCGACGCGAGCCCTCAAACTTGGACTGACGACTATAGCTCGCCGACCGCCTGGACGGATTGGGCAGCGTCTTTTTAAGATACGCGCCGTAATCCAGCAACGCGTAATACCACGCGCGCGGCGTGTCGGCATCGTCTTGAGGCGCGGCAAAGGGCGCAATCTCGTCCGCCACCGCACCGGGGGCCGCCGGACAGGCGGCTTGGATCAACGGCACCAGCTCGCGATCGGGAACGGCCGGCACATCGGGAAAGAAATGATGCAAAAAGACCGTGCGCACGTTGGTCTCCAGATACACGCCCGGAAGATCGAATGCAAACGAACGGATGCCCTGCGCCGTTGCCGGGCCAATGCCGGGCAGCGCGACCAGATCGTGCGTCTCGCGCGGAAACTCCCCGTCCCAGTCCTCCACAACGCACTGTGCAGCCCTGTGAAGCGCCAAGGCGCGGCGATTGTAGCCCATCCCCTGCCACGCATCCAAAACATCGGAAGGGGCGGCCTGAGCGAGTGCCTGGACAGTCGGAAAGCGATCGAGCCACGCCGGCATGCGCGTCTCCACGCGCGGCACCTGCGTCTGCTGCAGCATGACCTCGGAGAGCCAGATGATATACGGGTCGCGCGTGCGGCGCCACGGAAGGTCGCGATAGCGCAGAACCCCTTCCGAACGAATCATCGAACGAAAGGGGTCCTGAATCATGACAATGCTCCTTATGCGGCGCTATTCCTCCCGGCAAGCATACGCGCAGGCGGCGTACTCGGGAAACGCATCGCGGTCGGCGAACTTGGGATCGACGGTCGGGAACTGGCGATGGGAGACGATATCGTCGAGCGAAACGGAATCGAGATAGTCGCGCATCAGCGCCTGGGCTCCGGCCCACAGGGGATGATAGCAGCACGTGCCCATGCGCGCACAGTCGCCATCGGGCGCGGTGCAGTCGTTCATGACCATGGGACCCTGAACGGCCTCTACAACCTGACGAATCGTGACATCGTCGGGGCTCACCTTAAGGCGCATGCCGCCATGAGCACCGCGCAGGCTCTCCACAATGCCGGCCTGAACCAAACCGTGCTGAATCGAACGGGCAAATGAATACGGAACATTGACCTCTTCGGCAGCAGTGCGAACAGAAAGCAACCGCTCCGGCTCCTCGGCAAGCATCGCAAGCATGCGAAGGGCATAATCAGTCTTCCTCGATATGTCCATGTTTCCCCTTTCAAGGAATACGAACAGCTCGAACGAGCTCCGGGGCCGAGCTTGTGTCGAGACGCCAAATGACCGCCTGAACAACCAAATTACATAATGGGTGTCCACTGAATGCCGCACTTGAAGACTGGCTGAATCAGGTACGGCCTAAAGTGCAATTTAGTATAACCGAACCCCCTGCTTCATTGAACAGATGTTGCGCAAAAACCCCCTGTTTGAACACATATATCAGTCGGGCTTGGCTCGCTCGTTGCAAATGCGGTGATTTGGATAAAGAGGCATATGAGATCGATGGCTATTAAACGCAAAAAGCCACGTCCGAAGACGTGGCTTTAATTGCGTTGGCGGGAAGTACGGGGCTCGAACCCGCGACCTCCGACGTGACAGGCCGGCGCTCTAACCAAACTGAGCTAACTCCCCAGGCAGTCGTTCGCGTTTGTTTCCGCTCGCGTGCGCTGCGGGGATTAGTATACACAGAAGTCTGTCCGCCGCGCAACAACTTTTTTGAAAAATTTTTTCGGTCCCTCCGGGAGGGTCTCCGGGGCCGAGGGCGGGGGTTAAGTTTGCTGCTCTACAGTCCTGCGCAAGACGGAAAGCACATTAAGTGCTTTCCTTTGCGTGCGGAACTCGCGACAAACTTAACCCCCGCCCTCGGCCCCGGAGACCCTCCCTGCCGTCACATTGTTCAACCAGTTTTGCGGGCGTGCGCCGCTGCGCGGCTAGCCCGCGTGCTCCTCGGCGGGGTTGGTCTGATTATTCTTGTTGAAACTCGGCCTTTGGCTCATAAAAAACGGGAGATGCAGTTTTACATCCCCCGTTTTTGTTGCGGTTAGTCCAAGTCAATAAACTTGGTGCTTATGACATGGCCGTCTTTTACGAGCATTCTGGCCATGGTGGGGCCTCGGGTGCCCCTGGGGTAGCTGGCGCTGCCTGGGTTGAGGACCAGGCAGCGGCCCACTTGGGCTTCTTTGGTTACGTGGGTGTGGCCGTTGATGGCTACGTCTACGGATCCCACCGGAAGGTCTTCGCGGTAGTGGGCTACGGCGAACTTGAGTCCTTCGTAGGTAAAGAGCGCCAAGCGGTCCACATCGGGACCGTAGTCGCGGTAGTAGTCGTTATTACCCAGCACCGCTCGCACGGGAGCGATGGTGCGCAGGTGCTCGTAGTCCATCTCCGACGTAAGGTCGCCGGCGTGGATAATCAGATCCGCACCCTTAAGCTCGTCCAGGAGCGCAGGCGAAAGATAGCCGTGGGTGTCCGAGATAATGTCGATACGCTTGGCGCTTGCACTGTTCATGGGATCCCTTCCGCAAAACGATTTGGTGCATTCATGCAAAAAGCCCCACGGCCCCGCAGACGATTTTGGTCTACAGGGCTGCGGGGCCAGTGTACTAGAGGCTCAGGGCCTTTTTGAGCGGTACGACACGACGGCGCGAAACCGGTACGCGTTCGTCAACGCCCGTAATGCCCAGCTGGATAGCGCCCGAGGGAACCGTCTCGACGTCGGTGACACACGCCAGGTTGACGATATAGCGGCGGTGAACGCGGAAGAAGCCAAAGTCGCAGAGCTTGGCCTCGAACTGCGCCAGCGAGGTCGTCGACAAAAAGCGGTCGTCGACCGTATAGATGCAGGAGTAATCATCCTTGGCCATGATAAAGCGAATGTCGTCCACGGGGATGAGGACCTTGCGGCCGCCCTTTTCCACCGGAATGCGCTCGATGGTCACCTTGCTGTCCGTGACAGGCTTGGCGCGTTGCATAACCTTATCGATTGCTCGATCCAGACGAGCCTCCTCGACCGGCTTCATCAGATAGTCGACGGCATCCACATCAAACGCCTCGACCGCATGATCGCTGTATGCGGTTACAAATACGATCGCCGGCGGATTCTTAAGCTTATGCAGTGCCTCGGCAAGTTGCAGACCCGAAGCGCCAGGCATCGAAATATCGAGGAACACGACATCGACGCGGCTCTCCATAAGCATCTCGATGGCGGAGCGAACGCTCGACGCTTCTGTGATCGTGCCGATCTTGCCCGTCTGCTCGAGCAAGAAGCGAAGTTCCGATCGGGCCGGGGCCTCATCATCCACAATCATCGCACGCAGCATAGGGATAAAACCTTTCGTCAACTAACTACGTCGGGCATCCGCCAACTAGCGTTAAACCCATAACTTATTATTCTACTCTTGAATGTCGAAGATGCTCTCCGACAAATCGAGATGCAGGAGCACTTTAGTGCCCTTGCCCGGGGCCGATTCGACGCGCGTATAGGAGTGCGGCCCATAAAAGCGATGGATGCGCTCCGAAATATTGTGCATGGCCACACCGGCGCCGCCGCCCTGCGGGGAGTTGGCGTCGGGACGGGCGGAGCGTTCGTCAAACAGTCTGGCAGCGGTGCCTTCGTCCATGCCCACGCCGTCATCGGCGACCGCAATCAAAATCGCATCTTCGCCATCCCTGTGGACCGACACATCGATCCCCAGCGCATCGCCGTCGCCCATACCGTGGCGCACGGCATTCTCGACGATCGGCTGGATTACAAATGCCGGCACCAGCGTGTCCTCGACGTCCTCGGACACGTCGAAGGTCGCCAGCACGCGATCCTCGCCAAAGCGCGCCTTCTCAAACGTCAGGTAGCGTTTGGTCTGTGCGACCTCGCGCGACACGGGAATGAGCGAGCTCGAATTGTCGAGCGTGGCGCGATAGAACGAGGAGAACTCGCGCAGCAGCTCGCGGGCGCGCAGCGGGTCGGTACGCGTAAACGACGCGATGGTGTTGAGCGTGTTGAACAGAAAATGCGGGTTGATCTGCGCCTGCAGGGCACGCACCTCGGCACGGGCCGTGAGCTCCTTTTGCACCTCGAGCTCGTGGATGGCGAGCTGCGTGGACAGGATCTCGGCAAAACCCGAGGCAAGCGCGTACTGAGTGCGGTCGACGGCACGCGGGGTCTTGTAGTAGAACTTGAGCGTGCCGACGGTGCGGTCGCCCACCTTGATAGGAGCGATGATGCCGGCAGGAACATGGTTGTGCGAGCCATCCGAACCCACCACGTCCACCACACGGTTGAACGACTGGACGATACCGTGCTCGATGACGTAGCGCGTGGCAAGTGTGTGGATGGGCGAATCGGGCAGTAGCTTTTCCTCGAACTCGCCCGCGCAGGCCAGCACGTTGCCCTCGTCGGTGATGGCAACCGTCATGGCGCGCGTCTCGGGCAAAATACGCTGGCACACCAGACGCGCCGACTCCTGCGTCAGGCCGCCTTTGATGTCCTCGAGCATGGCAGAGGCCACCGAGAGTGTCTCTTCGGTGTACTGCGAACGCACCGAATCGGGATTGAGCGTCAAATAGATAAAAATGCACAGAAAGATGCACAGCAGTGCGCAGGCGACCACGGTCGCGATTGGCTCGATTCCGGTCGCCAGGGCGAAAATAAAGTACACCAGCACGCAAATGGCGCAGACAACGGCGATCACGCGAAAGATTGATATTGAGTTATCGCGCTGGGCGCGGCGGTCGATCATTCAGTCCCCTCCAGGATGCTGGTCAGTTGTGCGTCGCGCCAGAGCCCGTCCATGATCTTGGGCCAGAAGCTCTGGAAACGCAGGTAGCTTGCAGCGTTTTGGCGCGCGTAGGTCTTGGCCTCGTCAATACCGCGCCGCCAAATGCGTAGATACCCCTCGTGCTCGCGGGTAAACATGCTGCGGACCATGGCGGTCTTGCGCACGCGGTCGTCGAGCTCGCGCGAAATCCACGGGCCCGGATAGGGCATGAGCGACGCGGCCGTGACGGGAACGAGCTCCTGCTGGTGCGCGGCAAATGTCAGCTTGGCACGCTCGTAGTACCAGCGGTACACATCCTGCATAAAGCGCGGCGAGCGCTTCTCGGACTCGGGCGGCAGGTGACGAACGGTCCACTCGTTGTCAAACCACACGTCGTAGCCAAACATGCGCATGTTAAAGAGGTAGTCCAGGTCCTCGCCTCGGGTGATAAACGGGTCAAACGCCACACGGGTAAAGGCGCGGGCATGAAGTGCCATGAGGCCGCCGCACACGTAGTTTGAACGCGAGATACGGGTGCCCGAGAGCGCCTTTTTCATCCAGCGATTAAACTCGATGCGCTTGGTCCACCAACGATGGCAAATGCCCACCTTGTCCGTGGGCGCCAACGGCGATCCGTCGCGATCGTAAAAGTAACCGCTCTTAACCAAAATCGGCAGGCCCTGACGCGTCTGCTGGCCCAGCGCATAGGTCGCGCGCTTCATAAAGTCGGCATCGATAACGGTCTCGTCGTCATCCAAAAAGACGACGGCATCGTGGCCGAGCACCGCAGCGCAGGCAAGCCCCATATTGCGAATGGCGCCGTATCCGCGCAGGCTCACGCACTCGCCCGAGCCCTTGGGAGCAATCTGCGCCACACGGTCGGCGATACGCGATGCCTGGGTGTTGGTAGCTACGGTGACTTTGAGCGTAGGGTGCGCGTTGACGATTTCGTGCACGCGCTTCGACACATCCGCCGTAGCCGAGATGGGACAGACCACCAAAAGGATAATCCTCGGAATGTCGCGCACCTGCTCGAGCGAGGCCAGGCAGCGGTCGAGCTCGGGATTGGTGGCGTCAAGCTTCGTCGAGTGGTCATAGGCGCCGGGAGCGTTTGCACGGGCATCATCGCCCGCCCAATATGTTGGAATCACAACCGTGGCGTTCATGCCTTCCCTCCCTGCAACACAAAAACGGGGCGCCGCCAAACACAGGCGACGCCCCGCGACCTAGCTGATTCCATCATACCCACTTGGGCAAATCATTGCTCGCAAGTCGCAATGTTTATTGCGGATAACCCCAAAAGAGTACCGTGGACAGGCACAATAGCCGCTCGCTCCTATGCGGCATGCTCCGCCGCCCGAGTCATGCGGGACAGGCGGACCAGCAGCATAAAGCCAACGATCAGCAGCACGCCAATGGAAAGGACGCCCAGCGACGGGTTGCCGGTCAGCGAGGTGACGATCGACACCAGGAAGGTGCCCATAACGCTTGCATAACGACCAAAGATGTCAAAGAAGCCGTAGTACTCGTTGGACTTTTCCTTGGGGATAATGCGGCCAAAGTAGCTACGGCTGAGCGCCTGCACGCCGCCCTGGAACAGGCCGACCATAATGGCAAGCACCCAAAACTCAAAGGCAGTCTTGAGGAAAAACGCGGCGAACAGCACAATGCCCATGTAGGCGGCGACGGCCACCAGGATCATGTTGAGCGTGCCCACGCGTCCGGCGAGCTTGCCGTAGATGATGGCAGACGGAAAAGCCACAAACTGCGTAACGAGCAGCGCCAGGACCAGCTGCGTCGAATCGATGCCCAAAGCCGAGCCGTAACTGGTGGCCATGGAAATGACCGTGTGGACGCCATCGATATAGAAGAAGAACGCGACCATGTAGACCAGCACGGTCTTGTTGTGGGCGATCTCGCGCATGGTGTGTCCGACCTCGGAGAACACACCGCCCACGATGTGGCCGATGGTGTCCTCGGGACCGCGCTCGCGACCGTACTTTTGCTTATAGGTGCGAATGAGCGGCAGAGTAAAGATGAGCCACCAGGCACCAGTGATGATAAACGACAGACGCGTTGCCAGCATGGTGGGGACACCAAGAGCGGGGCCACCCATGATGAGCGCCAGGCAGATGATGAACGGCACGGTGGAACCGATGTAGCCCCAGGCATAGCCCGAGCTGGACACGGCGTCCATGCGCTCGTCGGTGGTAATGTCGGGCAGCATGGCGTCGTAGAACGTCATAGAAGAGTTAAGGCCGATGGTGCACAGCACGTACACGGTCAAAAATGCCATGGCGGACATTGGGATAGCCTGCGCCAGGCAAAGAACCAGGCCCGTGAGGAAGAAACCCAAGAAGAACTTGATCTTGTTGCCAGCGTAGTCGGCAAGCGCGCCCAGAATGGGCATGAGCATGGCAATGACCAGCGAGGCAATCGTCTGCGCGTTGCCCCAAGCGACCACCAGGTCTGCCGAGGAAGCACCGGTATTGATGGCGTTAAAGTAGATGGGCACCACCGAGGTATTGAGCAACACGAGGGCCGAATTGCCCACATCGTACATAACCCAGTTACGCTCGAGCTTGGTGTATTTCATGGACAGGGGCCCTTTCGTATTCGCCCAATATGCAGTTAGTTCATCGTACCCCAATTGCACAGAAGCGCTGGTAAGGATTCGGCAAAGGGGTACGCACGGACCCTACTCCTCGCGGTCGAACTCCTCGTCGGCGTCGAGTACGCGGCCGCTGTAGTTGATATGGCCGGTCACGGCCTCCATGTCGCCGGTCTCGATAAAGCGAGCAACGGTGAGCTCGTAATCGACCAGTGCGCGCTCAAAGACCTCGGGGAAGCTCTCGGTCGAGACCTCATCGGTAAAGGGATTCTTCCATGTCAGGTGGCCCAGGTTGCCGGTGCGCTCGGGCAGCTCCGTCGTCACGCGATGAGCAAGGCCGTCGAGCAGCGAGTAGTCGTGCACCAAGCCCTCGACCAGGGCAATCACGCGCGTCTTTACCGAGCCGGCAGGCTCAATGGTGCGATAGAGCATCTGCATGTCCGAGACGGCGCCGGCGTACCCCCCCGCCGGGATGTCGATACCGTACACGCGCCCGGCGACGTAGCTCATCAGCACGCCGGCCACGCGATTGATGCGGTCGGTGGTGACGATCTCGCCCGCCGGCGGATAGTCCTCGACCGTGGCCCCGTCGCGCTTGAGCTGCAGCATCAGCACGTCCAGATCGCTTTCGAGCACGGCGTGTACTTGGCTGCCCGAGGCCTCGAGCTCGGGATCGGAATCTACAATGCCAAACTGCTGCTCGTAGACAAAGGGGTGGGCATTGCGGTCGAGCACATAGTGCGACAGCAGGCCCAGCGCAAAGGCGCGACCCAGATTGGCATCGCGCGGCTGCAGGTGCGACACGCCGTCGCGCAGGCACGAGAACTGGCGCGACATGCGCGAGCGGTGCATGACCTGAGCAAGCGACATACAGTCGGAAATGCGCGGCGTGAGCATGTGGAAGAAAAACGGGTCGGGACCTTGGTTTCCCAGGATAAAGGCGATGCGCTCCTCGTCGGACGTAATAACGCCCTGCGGAAGACGGTCGATGCTTTCCTCGCCAAACAGATGATGCGTAATGAGCGCGGGCATAATGATCCTTTCGATTTCATTCGATGTCACCCATTATGCCCACCGCACGGTCATGCCAAACCTGCGGCGGTAAACGATGGCATGCAGACCGCCTACGCAAGCCCCAGGTGCGCCTTGACCTCGGCAGCACGACGACGGGACACGGGCACCGTCGAGGTTACGCGATCGAGCCTGAGCTCCATAAGACCCGTGGAACCGATCTCGACATTGTGCACGTATTCCAAATTGACCAGATAGCTGCGGTGGACACGGATAAAGCCCTCAGAGGCCAAGCGCCGCTCGAGCGAGGAAATCGACTCATTGATCAGGTATGTTCCATCGGCGCAGACGACGTTACAAAAATCGGCGCGTGCCTCAAAGTAGCAGACATCCGCCACGGGAATGAACACCTTTTTGCCCCCGCGATCCACCGTCAGGCGCAAAGGCTGGCGCGGAGCATGGACGACACGGCGAGCGCCCAAGGCGGCCTCGATCTTGTCGAGCGCCTTTGACAAGCGGGCATCCTCGACCGGTTTGACGATGTAATCGACAGCATCGAGGTTATAGGCATCAGCCGCATACTCGGCAAATGCCGTCACAAACACCACGACCGGCGGCGTCTTTAGGTTCTGCAGCGTCTCGGCAAGCTCAATTCCCGAGCGACCGGGCATGGTAATGTCTAAAAACAGCACGTCGGGCTTGTTCGACAGAATCGACTCCACGGCTTCGGTGACATTGCCCGCCTCGGCAATCTGACCAACGCGCGTATCCTTTTCCAACAGATAGCGTAGCTCAGCTCTAATGGGAGGCTCGTCATCAACCACCAAGATGTTCCAGCCTTCGGACATATGCGCTTCCCCTCTTTTTCTCTCAATCCAACCGCGTGCTACACCGTTAGCGGCGCCGGCTCATGCGGCTCGCCGTTCAACTCAACGATGACCTGTGTTCCCACGCCCTCCTGGGACTTCACGCGCATGCCAGAATCTTCTCCGTAAAAGAAATGGATGCGCTGAAGCACGTTGAAGAGCGCCAGGCCGCAACCTCGCTTGATGGAGCCGTCGGCGGTAATGCTCTCGGGCTCCTCTCGGCGATGCTGCTCAAACAGATGCGCGCAAACTTCTTCGCTCATCCCGATGCCGTCGTCTTCGACGATGATCTCCAAGCCGTCATCGGTCTCAAAAGCCCTAACACGAATAGAAAGCGGCTCGGTCTCGCGCTGCGCATGCTTGATGCAGTTTTCGAGCAGCGGCTGCAAGATAAATGGCGGCACCAGGCTGTCGCGCACCTCAAAGTCGATGTCGACCGAAACGCGCAGACGGCCGTCGCCATACCGGGCCTGCATAAGATTGATATAACGAGTACCCTGTTCCACCTCGTGCTCGAGCGTGGTGAGCGTATCGGAATCAGAAAGCGTCTGACGATAATAGTTGGAAAAGTCGATCAGCAGCGATCGCGCCTTGTCGGGCTCGGTTCGAACGAGCGACACGATCGTGCTAATGGTATTGAATAGAAAATGCGGGTCGACCTGCGACTGCAGGGCGCGAAGCTCAACGCGGGCCGTGAGCTCGTCCTGGCGCTCGAGCTCAAAGCTGGCGAGCTGCGTGGAAATTAGATCGGCAAAACCCGAGGCAAGGGCCGTCTGGCGCATATCGATGCTGCTCAGGCGGGGGTAATACAGCTCGAGCGTGCCCACGCAATGCCCGCGCACGGTAAGCGGCGCGACAATGCCGGCGCGCAGGCGGGGAAAATAGCCGCCCGTCTCATTGGAGGCGTCACGCGAAAACACGCTCTGCTCGCCCGTCTCAATCACGTTGAGCGTGGTCTTGAGCACCACCGGGGTGCCGGCAGGGCACTTTGCCGAGTCCTCGCCCCAGCTTGCCAGCACCTGCTTGCCGTCGGTAAAGCAAATGGCAGAGGCGATGGTCTCGGACAGGATGATTTTAGAGGCGCCCAGGGCCGCTTCGGGCGTAAGGCCGCGCGACGTGTAGGCGAATATTTTTGATGCGATGGCGAGCGTACGGTCGGTTGCGCTCGATGTGAGGTCGTCGGGAACCACAAAGACATACGAGAAGAAGAAGCACAGCATGACCATGCCGGCGATGACGACGACGCCCGGAACGGGATTGGGGTTATCGGTTAAATCCCAGATAAGCAGCAGGATAAGCGCCGGAACGACAACACCGAGCAGGATGGCCTGGACCACATGCTGGGCCGTACGAAAGACCTTGGTAGAGTTGTAGCTCTTGCCCAGAATCAGCCTGTTTAAATCCACCGTCATCCCCTTTTATCTACCGCACCGATAGCAATAAAGAGGGCCGCAAGCGACCCTCTCCATTGCATTATGCAATCAAAAACTGTGTTTTACATCCAGCCATCGACAAACGGTATCTTAGGCGCTGTATTTGTTGGCCTCGCCAAAGGTGCCAGCCTCGACGATCCAGCCATCCTTCATGATGACGTCCATGTTGTCGGTGTTGAGCACGTGGATGTCGGCGGCGACGTCACCGTTGACGACCAGCAGGTCGGCGCACTTGCCGGCCTCGATGGAACCGGTCTCGTCCTCGATGTGGCACATCTTGGCACCGTTGAGGGTGGCGCAGGTGATGGTCTCGACCGGGGTGAAGCCGATCTTGTCGACGAACTCGTACATCTCCTCGATGGAGCAGGTGCCGTACGGGGTGACGAAGGAGAAGGAGTCGGAGCCGATCGTCATGACGACGCCGCGCTTCTTGGCCTCGCGCAGGCAGTCGTAGTTGCGCTGCAGCTCCTTCTCGACCAGGGTGCCCTCGTACTTGTCGTGCAGCTCGGGGACGTAGACGGGCGGATAGGTGGCGTACCAGGTGGGCAGGAAGGCGATTGTCGGGGTGAAGAAGGTGCCCTGCTCGGCCATGAGGTCCATGGTGCGCTCATCGATATCGAAACCGTGAATCAGCTGCTCGCAGCCAAAGCGGACGGAATCGTAGGCAGCGGCGTGGTTGTTGTAGCAGTGGCTCCACACGGGGATACCGACCATCTTTGCCTCTTCGACCACGGCCTGGATCTCCTCGGAGCAATAGTGCTGGTCGCGACCGGAATCCCAGCGCCAGATGCCGCCACCGGTAGCCCAGATCTTGATGGCATCGGGGTTCTCGCGCAGGCGACGACGGACGGCCTTGCGCAGATCCCAAGGACCATCGACCTGGTCGCCCCAGGGGTGGGATTCCTTGTTGAGCTCCTGGGTGCAGTGGTGGGAGTCACCGTGGCCGGCAACGCGGCAGAAGCCGAGGCCGGTGGCCAGAACGCGCGGGCCCTTAAAGACGCCCTTGTCGATGCAGTCACGGATCTGGATACCAAAGCGGCCGATCTCGCAGACGGTGGTGAGGCCGTGGGTGAGGCAGTCGTAGGCCTGCTTGACGGCGACGGCCTGCTTCTCGAGGAGCGGCTGCATGACCCAATCGGTGTCATCGTCGGTCAGGTTGCCCGAGAAGTGCAGGTGGGTGTCGATCAGGCCGGGAAGGACGGTCTTGCCGGCGGCGTCGATAACCTCAACGCCCTCGGGAAGGTCCTGCATAGCACCGGCGTACTCGATCTTGCCGCTGTCGTCGACGAGAACGAGGGAGTTCTCGACCGGCTCGGCGCCGGTGCCGTCGATGAGCTTGCCGCCAACGATTGCATACTTAGTGGACATGGTTCCTCCTTATGGATCCATATAGTGGGCGAGGCCATGTTGGGCTAGGCCTCACAAAGCTACCCAAGTGGTGCCGGGTTCGGTGCGCGGGAGAGAGGATTCCGCGCACCCGATCCGCCCCGGCTAGGCGTTACTTTTTGCGGGAATTGGTGAAAGCCATGAGGGCCAGGCCGATAGCCAACCAGCCGATCACGATGCTCCACTCCACCATGTTGAGGGAGGCGGGAGAGAACGGAATCACGAGCAGGCCGATGATGATGGCGCAGGCGGCGATAGCGAGGCCGATGCCAAACTTGCCGCCGGGCACCTCGTAGGGACGAGGCAGATCGGGCTCGGTGAAGCGCATGCGCAGGCAGGCGAGGGCGACCATGCCGCAGGAGAAGATGAAGGCGAGAGCCGACACGTTGGTCAGAGGAATGAGCATGTTCTTGCCCAGGAACGGACCGATGACAGTGATGACGCCCAAGACGACGCAGGCAAGCTTGGGAGCGCCGGACTTGGGGTCGACCTCGGCGAACTTCTCAGGCAGCTGGCCCTTGCGACCCATGGCGAGCATGATGCGGCTCGTGGCGCCATAGAAGGAGTTCATCGGGCCCATGGGTCCAAGCGTGGCGATGACGAGCATGGCCAGGTACAGGAGCGTGTTGATGCCCTTGAGGCAGGCAAGCGCGGGAACCGGGCTCTTAACAAACTCATGCCAGTCGAGGATGGTGCCGAACGAGTAGATGCAGACCATGTAGAAGCCGCCGGCGGCCAGCAGGGCCAAGGAGATGATCTTGCCGAACTTGTTCCAGTTGAGGCCCTCGGCTGCTTCCTCAGCCTGCTGAGGAATGGTGTCGAAACCGGCGTAGAAGAACGGAGTTAGAACCAGGACCGACACGATGCCGGCGAACAGGCTGGTGCTTTCGGTAGCGGCCTTGCCGCCGCCAGCGCCGCTGACCTGAGAGAATACGGGCATGGCGTTGTCCGGCGAGCCGGTGAACAGCGAGACGCCCATGGCGAGCAGCATGCCGCAGAGCAGAGCCTTGGTCAGGAAGGCCTGGAGCTTGGCGGCCGAGCTGGCACCGCGGAAGTTGAGGAAGATGACGTAGACCGCAAAGCCGAGCGCGATCAGCGTCGGGAACAGGTAAACGTCGGCGCCTAGGATGGTGTAGAGCTTGACGGCGCGCAGCCACTCAAGACCGGGCAGGCTACCGAACATCTCGGACACGAGGGTCGAGATGGCGATGGCCTCCCACGGGCACAGGATTCCGTTGCCCAGGGCCAGGAGCCAACCGGTGATGTAGCTCAGCGTACGGCCAAAGCTACGATCGACATACTCGACGATGCCGCCCGAGATGGGGATAGCAGCCGTGAGCTCACCGAAAACAGCTCCGACGGGCACGAGGAAGATTGCACCCAAGAGGAATGCGATCATAGCGGGAACGGGACCGCCGCCCACGACCATCCAGTCGCCGACCTGCAGAACCCAACCGGTACCGATGATGGCACCGAAACCGATGGTGAAGAAGTTCCAGAGCGAAAGCGTTTTCTTCATGCCGCCGTCGCCCTCGACTGCAACTTCTGCGTTCTTGTCCGCCATTGTTCCCCTCCTTTCCTTTTTGACGCCCCTTGGCGTCACCCCTTGCGCGGTCCGTTTTGCCGCGCGCTTTTATTTCGTGGCTTTAAGATACGGCCTTGGCACAGCAGCGCCGCTTGTAGCTCGACCGAAGGCAGAACTGTACAACGAACGGCACCGTTTTTGGGACGAACGGCGAGGGGCGCCACTCGTTGCGAGTGCCCGTTTTGATAACGCGATTCGATCGCTCGCGGAGGGTGCCACTTTATGGCGACAGGCTCGCTCCCGTTCGTGCCGTTTACCGAGCTTTTGTCGCACGCACTCATTTGCTGCACGTCTTTTTTGTAGGATGGACGGGTTATACGTGAGACGAGGCGGTACAGATGGCATACGGATACAACGACGGCGAACGACAGCGAAACGTTCGCCTTGCCGGGCGTACCACGCCAACATTCAGGAGTGTTTCTGACAGCGACGAGCCGCAGAACCCGCAGCGTCCGCAGGATCGCCCCTCGTCGTCTATGCCGCAGAATGCCAACGCGCGTCAGGCTGATCGCCCATACTCGGGCACCCGTCAACGCCGGGCCGAAGTGCCTCGGCGGCAGAAAAACAATCGACGAAAGTCTGACAATCACATCAGCCGTTTCTTTTCGAAGCCCCGCGGCGGACGCAGCGCAAAGCAGCCACGGCCGATGGGACGTGTCAGGGCCGTCAGTCCGCGGATTCATCGTCTCTGTCTTGTCCTGTGCTCCATCATGGCATGTCTGGCCTTTGTGTATCTGGGGTCGTGTGCCTCGCATGGCTCTGCCGGCCTGGAGCCCACCGCCGAGGACAAGCTGCTCAAGGCCCCGGTTGCGCCCGGCTACTCGTTTGCGTTTTCGACCCCGCGCTCGCAGTGGCAAGCCGGCACCATGCCCCATATCTATCAGATAGATCCGGCATGGTCGGAGCTGCCCTACGCCGGCGGTACCATCCGTCAAAACGCCTGCGGCCCCACCTGTCTTACCATGGTCTACATTTATAAGACCGGCCACACCGATATGACGCCGGTCGATATGTGCGCTCTTTCCGAGGCGGGCAACTATGCGCCCACCGGTGCCACCGAGTGGTCGTTTATGACGAGCGGTGCATGGCAGCTGGGGCTTAACGGGACGCAGCTCTACAACGATCGAGACTCGATGGCCCAGGCCTTGCGCTCGGGTGCTCCCGTAATCGCCGCCGTGCGCCCCGGCACGTTTACCAACGTTGGTCATTACATCGTGCTCTACGGGATTGACGACGCCGACCAGATCGGTGTCTACGACCCCAACTCGCAAAGCCGCAGCGCCCGCCGCTGGGGCGTCGTAGAAGTCCTCAACGAAATCGAAGCCATGTGGGCCTACTACTAGTCATTGGGGACAGACTTAAATGACCAGCCACTGGGGACAATCCTTGCGGACGCCGATCATGGGCGGCCCTGCCGGCTGTCCCAAACAGCCGGCAGGAATGAAACGTCCCCAAGTGCCGGGTATTCAGCGCCTCTCATGAACAGCCACCTCAATAGCAAAAGCCCCGCAGTCGGAGCGGACTGCGGGGCTCATGAAGAGAGGCTAGTTTGTGAGCGCCTTGCCTGGCGCCCACGAGAGAGGCAACAGAGTAGAGACTACTCGTGGATGCGCGTACCGGAGAGGCCGGCCATGGTCTCGGCGGCCTTGTCCAGAGCGCCGATGATGCAGGTGCGGCCCTTGCGGGAACGGGCGAACTTGATGGCGGCGCGGACCTTGGGCTCCATGGAACCCTTGCCGAACTGGCCCTCGTCGGCCAGGCGCTCGGCCTCGTCGGCGGTGAGGTCCTCGAGCTCCTCCTGGTTGGGCTTGCCAAAGTTGATGGCGACATGCTCAACGGCGGTCAGCAGGAACAGGACGTCGGCGTCGCAGTCCTCGGCCAGCAGCTCGCCGCCCAGGTCCTTGTCGATGACGGCGGGGACGCCCTTGTAGCAGCCCTTGTTCTCGTAGTCGCGGACGACGGGGATGCCGCCGCCGCCGCAGGCGATGACGATGAACTCGTTATCGAGCAGGTTGAGGATGGAGTCGGCCTCGACGATCTTCTTGGGATCGGGGGAAGCGACGACGCGACGCCAGCCGCGGCCGGAATCCTCGACGAAGACCTTGGAGGGATCCTCGGCCATGAACTCCTTGGCCTGCTCCTCGGTGTAGAAGGGGCCGATCGGCTTGGTCGGGTTCTTGAACGCGGGATCGTCCGGGTCGCACTCGATCTGGGTGACGACGGTGGCGGCGTGCCAGCGCTTATAGCGCTTGTGCATCTCGCGGCCGATGCCCTGCTGCAGGTGATAGCCGATGTAGCCCTGGGACATGGCGCCGCACTCGGGCAGCGGCATCTCGGGGGTGCCGATGGCGTCGTGGGCGGCGGCGAAGGCGTTCTGGATCATGCCGACCTGCGGGCCGTTGCCGTGGGTGATGATGATCTCGTTACCCTGCTCAATCAGGCCGAGAAGAGCATGAGCGGTGTTGCTCACGGCCTCGATCTGCTCAACGGGGTTGTTGCCGAGGGCGTTGCCGCCAAGGGCGACGACGATACGGTCGGGCTTACCAAGAGGCTTAGACATTGCTGGAATCCTTTCTGTAAAAGGCCTACAACCCATTAATAACCCGCGCCCGTGCGATACGCGAGTTTATTAAGGTTTATATTCTCTTTATCGCTCATTTTATTCATTTTGAAAACAGTTGAACGGTGAACGGTCGCTTTTACCCGCTCAGCGTAAAGAATCCCAGCTCAAGCATATCTACGTCATTTACGTGCAACTTTATTTTAATAGAGCAGGGATTAGACCAGATTATGCAAACTATATCTTTGCTAAACACAAAACAGGCAGCGTAATATCTTACTCGCACTATACGAGATTCTATGCATTGATAAGACGAGTATGCACCCTTACAAAAACATGGGGCATTTCATCCAGCATAAGGAATAAAGAAGCGCTCCAAAAAGGCGCCCAGTCCCAAAGCACGGGGACAGAAGGCAGCAACGGCCAAAACCTCCATCCATCCCCAAAGTGGCGCGAGGTTTCGCGGCAAAGCCGCGAAACAGCGAAGGGGACAAAAGGCCCCCACAACCACGTTCTTCATCAGCCCGCACAATCCGAGGGCGTAGTCGTAGCAGGATCTGAGGGCTGACCTTCGCGGACATTCCGCAGGACGAAAGAACCCCCGCCGCACGTAGTGTGAACTGCCTCCCATTTCTTGGACATGAGAAATGGGAGGCTTTCTTTATGCGTGTCGACTTGAGGGTGAAGCACGACATCGAGGCCAGGAAGGCGGCGATCGGGCTCTTCGAGCGAGGCCACGGCTCCGAGTCGGCGGCGAAGGCGCTGTCGGTCCCGCGCGACACCGTGAGACAATGGCTCTACGTATACCGGTCGTTCGGAAGCGAGGTGCTGCTATCCATGGACGGCAA
>DBGCAP010000004.1:0-44070 GCA_048367555.1 Collinsella sp. | reverse complement strand
AAAAACAAATCCAAGTTAGACCATTTCAAATGGTTCGATGTCTGCCCGGATGCGACACTCGAAAGTGCCCATCCTCGCAGTATCCGGTTCTCAAGGTGCACGCCTTGCGGCTCATCCGGTCCCACCGGGCCGCGCGGCAAGGAGATATATTGCCAGACCGGAGGGGCCCCGTGGGCGGGAATCTAGGAGCACACATTTCCTACACAACTGTGCCTCTGACCGACGTTTGCCGGTCGTTAACTACCGCTCGCCGAGCATATCTTTATATAGAGTGGCCCCTTGGCTAAAGCCGATATGCACCCCTGGCCAAATCGCAGCCGGCATCGAGCAGCTCATCGCGCTCCTCCACCGAAAAGCCCTCGGCGTACACGCGCACCACCGGTTCGGTCCCGCTGGGACGAACCAGTAGCCAGGTGTCATCCTCAAATGCCAGACGTAAGCCATCCATATGGCTTACGCTCTGCGGCGTCTTGCCGCATATCGACTTGGGATTCACGCCGGGAAGCAGCGTACGCAACGTCTCGGCATCCTCGGCCTCAAGACGCAAATCTCGACGTCCGTAGCTTGTCTTGCCAAAGCTCGCCTCGAGCTGATCGATAAGCACGCCCAAGGGTGCGCCGGTCTTGGCCATGAGCTCGCACAAAATCAGGCAGGCAAGGATGCCGTCGCGCTCGGGCATGTGCGCGGCGATACCGATACCACCGGCCTCTTCGCCACCCACGAGAACGCCGCCCTTCTTCATCTCGGCAGCTATATATTTAAAACCGACGGGCTTGATGACCACGCGGCAGCCGAGCGCCTCGGCAATTCGACGCACAAGCGTGGAGCATGAAAGGTTGACGACGACGCGTCCCTTCAGATTGCGATACTGGACCAAATCGCCCAAAACGAGCGCCATAATCTGATGTGGATGTATATATCTGCCGCGCTCATCAACCGCGCCGATACGATCGGCGTCGCCATCAGTCACCAGGCCGGCGCACGCCCCGTCCTCGACAACAGCGCGCTCACAAGCATCCACCCACGGCTCGACCGGGTCGGGGCAGATATCTCCCCTATCGGTCGTCTCGTCGGCGTGAATCTCGTGGACTTCGACGCCAAGCTCTCGAAGCAAGTCGGCAAGATATCCCTGCGCAGCTCCGCCCATGGGGTCAACCACCACACGCATATGCGCGGCGCGAATGGCATCCGCGTCGACAAACGATGCCACCGCTCGCATATAGTCGGGAATGATATCTGCCGTGCGGTATTGCCCCTCAAGCCCCAGCGGCTCGACGGCCATCGTCTCCTCGAGTTCTTCGATGACATCCTGGTTGGCCGTCGAGCCATCACCCATCCGCAGCTTGAGGCATAGATAGCCCTGCGGATGATGTGAGCCCGTCACCATAAGCGCGCCGCATGCCTCGCCGTCATACGCAGCCGCCCACGTAAGAGCGGGAGTCGGCACCGGTCGAGACACGAGCACGGCATCGAGCCCGTGGGCGGCAATCACGCCCGCCGCGAGCTCGGCGAACTCGCGCGCTTGCGGCCGAGTGTCAAATCCTACATATACCGTTTTACCGGGATTCGTCTTTTGCCATAGCCTGCCGATAGCATCGGTGACACGAGCGACGTTGTTGATAGTAAAGTCTCCGTCGACGCGAGCTCGCCAACCGTCAGTTCCAAAGTGAATTATCGCGCACACGCGCAGACACCTCGCAGTGTTTGGATCATGGTACGTATGAGGTATACCCGCAACGGGCATCCGGCAAGCCGCCGGCACGCTCATTCACCGTTTAGGCAAAAGCTGTCGAGGTACGCACCGGCAAGAAAAACCGCCCCGGCGGGGGCGGTAATTCGATACTCCTATTTTCGGGTTCTATATATTGAGCGCATCCGCCATAGCGGCCGTCGTAACCGCTGTGGTTCCGCAGCAGCTGCCTACCATTGCGGCGCCTGCCCGCTTCCACTCGACACATGCGCGAGCGAAGGCTTCGGGGTCCTCGTGCCACACGGGCCCATCCTGTGTCTGAACCGGATTTCCCGCGTTGGGCCGAACCGTAACGGGCGTGGTGGCCGCGGCGACCATCCTTGGCACCGCGGCAGTAGCCGCTTTCAAGGAGCAGCAATTGACCCCGACCGAGTTCGCACCGTGCTTCTCGGCATACAAGATGGCACCTTCGATGTTTAGGCCATCGCCTAGCAGGTCGCCCTTGTCGTCAATAGCAAAACTCACCAAGATGGGCATACCGTCGGCGGCGTCGCATACGCCGGCGAGCACGGGCTGCAGATTGCGAATCGACGTGACTGTCTCGATCAGGAGGCCGTCTACGCCGGCGTTGAGCAAGGCGGACGCCTGCTCACGAGCGTTTGCGCGAATCTCTCGATACTCGGGGGAACCCTCGACAAACCACTCAATGGCAATAGGGCCCATAGACCCCAACAGGAGCTGCGGATTTGCCTGGCGGGCATCGTCGACCGCCCCGCGATTGACCTCCGCCATGGATGGGGCGATTTCGTCTTGATTGAGAGCGTGACCCGACGCCTGAAACGTGTTTGTGATGAGCACCTGCGCGCCAGCGGCGGCGTACAGTCGATGGATACGGGAAACCGTCTGCGGTTCGGCGAGATTCCAAAATGCCGGCGGAATATCGGCGGCGCCGCATTCGCTCAGCAGCACACTGCCCATGGGGCCCTGCGCCAGCAATGTCTCACTGGCAAGTCGGCGCATAAGCTCCTCGCCGCCAAAACGATTGTAATAACTCGTGTCCATATATGTATTTCGCTATTCCTCGACGCTGATTCCCTGTTTTTCGAGATAGGCGAGCCAGCGGTTCATCGTGTCCTCGGAAAGCGCATGCTCCATCATGCAGGCCTCGGCATCGGCGCGCTCAAAATCGACGCAGAGCTCCTGGACCAAAAACGTGCGGACCAGACGATGGCGATACCAGATAGCCGAGCCGACCTCGCGCCCACGGTCAGTCAGGATAACTTTGCCGTAGTGAGACTGTTCGACAAGCTCGGATGCCTTGAGAGCCGAAACCGCCTTGTTGACCGATGCCTTCGAGACGCCAAGGCGCTGTGCGATATCGACCGACCGCACGCCGCTGGTCTCCCCATCTTCGCTTTCGATGCGAACCATGCACTCCAAGTAGTCTTCGTTCGCCACCGTTAGGTGCAGCTCGCGCGAGCTATTTGTCGTATCCATGAACATCCGTCCCTTCTGCATTCAATGGCTGATTCTACCCCATCCAAGCGTCGCGGTATGCCGCGGCATACCGTGCTAGAGTTCTTGTTGCACACGACGACCAAGATTGGAGCGGTCTTTATGGAAAACACCACCACGAACCCCGACGTACTCGAGCGTTTTTTGCGCTATGTCCAGATCAACACGCAGTCCGAGGATGCCAACTGCGACCAGGTGCCGTCGAGCACCGTCCAGTTTGACCTTGCCAACGTGCTTGCCGAGGAGCTGCGCGAGCTGGGTGCAATCGATGCCCATGTGAGCGAAAACGCTTATGTCTGCGCGCACATTCCCGCTAGTGCCGGTTCCGAGAATAAGCCCGCCCTGGGCCTGATCGCGCACCTCGATACCACCGAGGTCGCGCCGGGCGCCGGCGTAGCGCCGCACATCGTGCACTACGAGGGCGGCGACCTGGTTTGCGGCATCGTCGACGGCAAGCCCGTGTCCATGAGCACCGCCAAGCTTCCCGCCTTGAACAACCTGGTGGGTGAGGACCTTGTCTGCACCGACGGGACCACGCTGCTGGGCGCCGACGACAAGGCTGGTGTCGCCGAAATCATGGCGCTCGTCGCACGCATCGCACAGGATCCCTCCCTGCCCCATCCCGCGCTCGGCATTTGCTTTTGCCCGGACGAGGAAATCGGTCACGGTGCCGAGTTGTTGGATATCGAGGCCTTTGGCTGCAAGTACGCCTACACGGTCGATGGCGGTCCGGTAGGCGAGCTTGAGTGGGAGTGCTTCAACGCCGCCGAGGCAACCGTTCGCTTTGAGGGACAGTCCATTCACCCCGGCGACGCCAAGGGCCGTATGGTCAACGCGGGCAATCTGTTCTGCGACTTCAACGCCCTGCTCCCCTACGAGCAGCGTCCGGAATACACCGAGGGCTACGAAGGTTTCTATCACCTTGAGGGCGTTTCGGCAACAGTCGACCATGCCACGGCGCGCTATATCGTCCGTGATCACGATGCCGCCAAGTTCCAACAGAAGCTCGAGCTGATGGATGCCGCCGCTGCACTGCTCAACCAGCGACTGGGCGAGGAGCGCGTAACGGTCGAGATTAAGCACCAGTACCGCAACATGGCCGAAATCGTCCGCGACTACCCGGAGCTGATCGATGTCGCCAAGGGCGCCTTCCTTGCCTGCGACGTCGAGCCCCAGGTACTGCCGATTCGCGGCGGCACCGATGGCGCGCAGCTGTCGTTCCGCGGTCTGCCCTGCCCCAACCTCTCGACGGGTGGCTACTGCTACCACGGCGTCAACGAGTTTGTCCCGGTCAGCTCGCTCGTCAAGATGACCGACGTCCTGCAGGAACTCGTCGCCCGCTTCGCATAAGCCTAGCTGCACAACCCTAAAAGACGAATCGCCCCGTCCTCAACCGAGAACGGGGCGATTTTTAGTGCAATGAGAACAGGTTGACGCGCGCCAGCCTCTTAACGAAAGGAGTGTCCCCAAGTGCCTAGAACGTCCCCAATGACTAACGTCGCAGGTTGAGGACGGGCAGCGAGCGGGCCGCATTTGAGACAAGGTGGCGTGAAACGAAAGGGCGCTGACCTTCTGGTCGCGCCCTTGAAGTTGAACGTCAGATTGTCCAAATGCGGCCCGCGCAGCGTCGGCCGGTCCGCCGTTCGGCAGAACGGCGGAACCTTCCTGATCATGCCGCCGAAGTTGAAAGGCAGATTGCCGCTCTGGCGGGTTTGCAGCGTCAACTGGTTACGCGGGCTGGTAAGCCCGCGTAACCCTAGTAGTTGGCTTCGTAGCCGTTGCCGTCACCGGTGGGCTCTTCATAGTAATCGGAGCCGTCGCCCGAATCGTCGGAATCGACCGAACCACCCGACGAGGTCGCGGTGCCATATGCGTAGTCCTCGGACGTATTGTTGTTGAGGTCACCGATCGTGGAGCTGGAGCCGTCGGAAAGACCCATGGTGTTGGGACCCTTGGGATCCTCGCCGGCGTCGACGCGGGCCATCATTTCCTTAAGCTCGTCTTCGTAGACAAAGACATAGCTCACGCCGTCGATCATAGTGCTGTCGTCGGCATACGAAGGCAGGTTGGCCGAGTAGATGCCCTCGACATCCATGCCACGCATGGCATTGACCGTAGAGACGATATCCTGAACGCTCATATCGGTTACGAGCATGTCGGACAGCGAGTTGACCAGATCAAAGACCTTGGTGGCGTCAAAGTTGTTGAGAATCTGGTTGGCGAGGGCGCCAAGCACCTGACGCTGGTGGCGCATGCGCGTATAGTCGCCGTCGGCATAGATGTAACGGCAACGGGCGTAGGTAAGGGCAGTGGCGCCATCCATATGCTGCTGGCCGGCAGTAATCTTAATATCCAGATGCTCGGGATCGTCGACGTCGTCGGTCGCGTTGATGTCGATACCGCCAACCGAATCAATAAGCGACTGCATGCCGTCAAAGCTGACCTCGGCATAGTGAGAAATCTGCACGCCGCACAGCTCGTTGACCGCCTGGACCATGGCCTCGGCGCCGCCATACGTATGACAGGCATTAATCTTCATGGTCGAGCCGTTATAGACAACCTTGGTATCGCGCGGAATGGAGATAAGCGTTGCCTGCTTTTTCGTAGGGTCAATGCGAGCCAGGATAATTGAGTCGGCACGATACGTATCCTCGCCCGGACGACCGTCGGTACCAAGAAGCAGCACGTAGAACGGATCTTTTGCCTCATCGGTATCGACCAGAATCTGGCGCAGGTTGTTGGTAATGACATTGGAGTCGCCAAGCTTGCCCATGATAGTGGCAAACCACAGACCTGCAGCGGTCGTGACGCTCAACAACACGCCGAGCACGGCGATGAGCGCGACACGGCGAACCGTGTGACCGCGACGGCGCTGACGGGCGCGCTCGGAATAGCGTGCGACATTGTCGCGGCTATAGATCTTGGCCTGCGCACCAGTCGAGGGTCTTCGGGTGTTATCCGCTAGGGGCTTCTTGTTAAACATAGGCAACCTGCATTAGTAGATGACGGGATCGGGAACGGTGGCATGTTCGACATGCGCGCCAAGCGCCTGCAGCTTTTCGACAAACTGCTCGTAGCCACGTTTGATGTGATGGATGGCCGAGACCTCGGTAACGCCATCGGCGATAAGACCGGCAACCACAAGAGCCGCGCCGCCACGCAGGTCGGGTGAGGTGACCTGTGCGCCCGAGAAGCCCTTGACGCCGTGAATCATGGCGTGATGGCTCTCGATACGAATATCGGCACCCATACGCACAAGCTCGGAAGCGAACATGAAGCGGTTCTCGAAGATATTCTCGGTAATTACGGAGCTTCCGTCGGCAAGGGCCGAGAGCACCATGATCTGCGCCTGCATGTCGGTCGGGAAACCCGGGAACGGAAGCGTCTGGATATCGACCGGCTTGATGCGCTCGGCGCGATTGACGTGGACACCGTTCTCGATACGCTCGCACTCGATGCCCATAAGCTCCATCTTTTTAAGCACCATGCCCAGGTGGATGGGGCAGAACCCCGTAACATCGACGCCGCGTTCATCGGCCATGAGGGCGCCGGCGACGATAAAGGTGCCGGCCTCGATACGGTCGCCCACCACGCAATGGGTAACGGGGTGCAGCTCCTCCACGCCCTCGATGGTCACGACGGGCGTGCCCGCGCCGACGATCTTGGCACCCATCTCGTTGAGCATGTTGGCAAGGTCAACGATCTCGGGCTCGCGGGCAGCGTTGTCGATAACCGTGGTGCCCTGTGCGCGCACGGCAGCCATGATGAGGTTCTCGGTAGCGCCCACGCTCGCGAACTCGAGCGTGACGGTGGTGCCGTGCAGACCCTGGGGAGCACTGGCGTTGATGTAGCCGTGGGCGGTGTCGAACTCGACGCCCAGAGCCTCGAGACCCAAGATATGCATATCGATCTTGCGAGCACCCAGGTTGCAGCCGCCCGGCATGGCGATCTTGGCGCGATGGAAACGACCCAGCAGGGGGCCCATCACAGCCGTGGAGGCGCGCATCTTGGCGACAAGCTCGTAGGGAGCCTCCCAGGAATCAACCTGGGAGGTATCGATTTCGAGCGTGTGCTCATCGAGAACTTCAATCGTCGCGCCCATGCCCTTGAGCACCTTGCCCATAACGTGGACATCGGAAATATCGGGCACGTTCTGAAGCGTTGTCTTGCCCGGCGCCAGAAGCGTTGCGGCCATGAGTTTGAGTGCGGAATTCTTTGCACCCGAGACGGGCACGGAGCCTCCGATGGCGTGGCCACCCTCAACGCGGATAATATCCAAGGTCTACCCTTTCAAAAAGCATGCCCGGGGTGGCTGGGCCATCCCGGGCATGATGTGTTCGCAAATGGTCGAACGCTAAAACGTTTGACTATTGGGCAAGCTTGAGCTTACACCATGCGATTTCATTATAGAGGTAGGCGCGGCGTGCATCATTCTCCGACAAATTACCCAGCTTCTCTTCAAAACCTTGAATATCAGCTTTAACCTTGTCGGCGTCGACGGTCGCCAAATCGCAAGCGCGCTCGGCGAGGACGGTCACGACATCGTCCGCAACCTGGGCATAGCCGCCGGCCACGGCAAACGTGTGGTCGACAGTGCCCATGGCCTTATCGGAAACGCGAACGTAACCGCGGTCGATCGTGCAGATTTCGCTGGAGTGAGCAGGTAAAACGCCAAACTCGCCATCCGTAGACGGAATCGACACAAACGCAGCGTCACCCTCATAGGCGAGGCTCACGGGGCACACGATGCGGATACGCATAACCTACTTCTCCTCCATCTTGCGGGCGCGCTCACGCACGTCCTCAATCGTGGAGGCATAGCGGAATGCCTGCTCGGGCAGGTCATCGGCCTTGCCATCGACAATCTCGGCGAAAGAGCGGACGGTATCCTCGACGCGGACGTAGACACCGGGGTTGCCGGTGAACTTCTCGGCAACATGGAAGGACTGCGAGAGGAACTGCTGAATCTTACGAGCGCGGTTGACCGTAAGGCGCTGCTCCTCGGACAGCTCGTCCATACCCAGAATGGCGATGATGTCCTGAAGGTCGGAGTACTCCTGCAGGAGCTCCTGGACCTTGACGGCGACACGGTAGTGCTCCTCGCCGACGATCGAGGGATCGAGAGCGTCGGAAGAAGACGCGAGCGGGTCGATAGCCGGGAACAGGCCGAGCGACGAAATGCTACGCGAAAGAACCGTGGTGGCGTCGAGGTGCGTAAACGTCGTAGCAGGCGCCGGGTCGGTCAGGTCGTCTGCGGGGACGTAGACAGCCTGGACGGAGGTAATGGAGCCCGTCTTGGTCGAGGTAATGCGCTCCTGGAGGTCGCCCATCTCGGTAGCCAACGTGGGCTGGTAACCAACGGCGGACGGCATACGACCCAGCAGTGCGGAAACCTCGGAACCGGCCTGGGAGAAGCGGAAGATGTTGTCAATGAACAGCAGAACGTCCTGGCCACGATCGCGGAAATACTCAGCGGTGGTAAGGCCGGCCAGACCGATGCGTAGACGCGCTCCGGGCGGCTCGTTCATCTGACCATAGACCAAGCAGGTCTTGTCGATAACGCCAGACTCGCTCATCTCAAGGAACAGGTCGGTGCCCTCGCGGGTACGCTCGCCGACACCGGTGAACACCGAGGTGCCACCGTGCTCCTGAGCGAGGTTGTTGATGAGCTCCTGAATCAAAACGGTCTTGCCGACGCCGGCGCCGCCGAACAGGCCTGTCTTGCCGCCACGGATGTAGGGCTCAAGAAGGTCGACGGCCTTGATGCCGGTCTCGAAGATCTCGGTCTTGGTAGTGAGCTCGTCGAAACGGGGCGCTGCATGGTGGATGGGGTAGAACTCCTCCACCTCGGGCATGGGCTTGCCGTCGACGGGCTTGCCCATGACGTTCCAAATGCGGCCGAGCGTCTTGGGACCAACGGGCATCTTCATGGGCTCACCGGTATCGGTAGCGATGAGGCCGCGCTGCAGGCCGTCGGTCGAGGACATGGCGACCGTGCGGACGACGCCGCCCGGAAGCTGGCTTTCGACCTCGAGGATCGTGCTCAGATGACCGATCGGGGTCTCGGCCTCGACCGTGAGCGCGTTGTAGATCGGGGGCACCGCGCCGTCAAACTTGACGTCGACGACAGGGCCGATGATTCGCACGATACGACCATCACCGGCAGTCGTCTTCTTGGTGGCTTCCTCGACCGCAAGCTTTACGGTGTTATTAGCCATTACTGTTCCTCCAATGCTGAGGCTCCGCCGACGATCTCGTTAATCTCGGTCGTGATCGAAGCCTGGCGCACGCGACTATACGTGCGGGTAAGGGTCGAGATGATCGCGGTGGCGTTTTCCGTCGCGGAGTGCATGGCCTTGCGGCGTGCACCCTGCTCGGCAGCCGCCGAATCGATCAGGGCCTGGTAGATGACCGTCAGGATATACGACGGCACAAGCTTGCCGAGAACATGCTCGGGAGAGGGCACGAACTCGAACGTGGACGAGATGCGCTTAGGGGCGTCGGCCTCGTTCTTACGCGGACCGTGGGCCATAGCGATCATCTCGGGGTCGAGCGGCAACAAATGCTCGACGCGAAGTTCCTGATCCACGCGGTTCTTGGCGTGGTGGTAGACAAGCTCGACACGGTCAAGCTCACCGGCACGATACGCATCGCAGATATGAGAGGAGATCATGCGGGCCTGATTAAAATCGGGCTCGGAGGAATTGCCCTCAAAGTGCATGACGACGTTTGCGCGGCCGCGGAAATACGTGGCCGGCTTGCGTCCACACGCAATGATCTCGCACTCGATGCCATCGTTCGCCCAAGAAGCGGCGAGCTTTTCGGCCGTACGCTCCACCGTCGTATTGAAACCGCCGGCAAGGCCGCGGTCCGAGGCAATAACGACAATCAGGCCATGCTTGACGCTCTCATGCTTCTGCAGCATGGGATCGGTGCCCGAACAGGAGGCGTCACCGGCGACCGTCAACATGACGTCGGTCAGCGCCTCCTTATAGGGCTCGGCCTGCTTGGAGCGATCGAGGGCACGACGAATCTTGGCCGTAGAGACCATCTCCATCGTGCGCGTGATCTGCTTGGTCGTGGTAACCGAGGAGATTCGCTTCTTAATGTCGCGAAGGTTGGCCATGGGGCTTAGTTCTCCTCTGATCCAGAAACATCCGAATGGTGCTTGGCCATGAACTGCTGCTTGAAGTCACCGATGACGCGCAAGAGCTCAGCCTTGGTGTCATCATCGATCTTCTTGGCGCGAACCTTGTCGAGCAGCAAGCCAAAGCCATTGTCCATGTACTCGATGAGCTCGGCACGGAAGGGCAGCACGTCGGCAATCTCCAGGTCATCCAGGAAGCCCTCGTTGCCAGCGAACAGCGTAACGATCTGCTCGGAAACCTCGAACGGCTTGTAGCGCGGCTGCTTAAGGAGCTCAGTCATGCGGGCGCCGTGGGTAAGCTGCTTTTGCGTGGCCTCGTCGAGGTCGGAGCCGAACTGCGTAAAGCCGGCGAGCTCCTGATACGAAGCGAGGTCCAGACGGAGGTTGCCGGCGACCTGCTTCATAGCCTTGGTCTGAGCGTCACCACCGACGCGGGACACGGAGATGCCCACGTCGACTGCCGGGCGCTGGCCCTGGAAGAAAAGCTCGGACTGCAGGTAAATCTGACCATCGGTAATGGAAATGACGTTGGTCGGAATGTAGGCCGAGACGTCGCCGTCCTGGGTCTCGATGATCGGCAGAGCCGTCATGGAGCCGTAACCATTCTTCTTGGACATCTTGACGGCACGCTCGAGCAGACGAGAGTGCAGGTAGAAGATGTCGCCAGGATAGGCCTCGCGTCCGGGCGGACGATGCAGCGTCAGCGACATCTGACGGTAGGCCACAGCCTGCTTTGACAGATCGTCGTAGATGACGAGCACGTGACCGCCAGGGTTGGTCTCGCTGGCGGGCTTACCGTCCTCGCCGTTGTACATAAAGAACTCGCCGATAGCGGCACCGGCCATAGGCGCGATGTACTGCATAGGGGCGGAATCGGCAGCGGTTGCCGAAACGATGATGGTGTATTCGAGCGCACCGTGCTGGGCGAGGGTCTCACGGATGTTGGCAACCGTGGAGGCCTTCTGGCCGATGGCAACATAGATGCAGACCATGCCCTTGCCACGCTGGTTGAGGATAGCGTCGATGGCGATAGCGGTCTTACCGGTCTTACGGTCGCCGATGATAAGTTCGCGCTGGCCGCGACCGATAGGCACCATGGAGTCGATAGCCAACAGACCAGTCTGAACCGGCTCGCACACCGGGGTACGGTCGATGACACCGGGGGCCTTGAACTCGATGGGGCGACGATGCGTGGCGACGATGTCACCCAGGCCGTCGATAGGCTGGCCGAGCGGATTGACGACGCGACCGAGCATGGCGCGGCTCACAGGGATATCCATAATGCGGCCAGTGGTGCGGCACTCGTCGCCTTCCTTGATGGAGTCGACGGCACCGAACAGAACGGCGCCGACCTCGTCACGGTCAAGGTTCTGGGCAAGGCCGAAGACGGTCTCACCGGTATCGGAGCTCTTGAACTCCAGAAGCTCGCCTGCCATGGCGCTCTTGAGGCCGGAGACGCGCGCGATGCCGTCGCCTACCTCGTCGACCGTTGAAACCTCATGCGTATCGACCGTCGCGGAGAGGCTCGTGAGCTGCTCCTGCAGTTTCTTGGCGATATCCTGGGCATTGAGGGTTTCGGACATTAGGCTTCACCTCCGTACGAATTAGCAGAGTTTGCGAGGGTCTCCTGCGCGATGCGCAGCTGCGTCTTGACGGAAATGTCACGACGCTCGCCGCGAGCCTCGAGCACCAGGCCGCCCACGATAGACGGGTCGACCTGCTCGATAAGGAATACCTTGCGGCCGAAGTCCTGCTCGCATTTCTTAGTGATGGTTTGACGCAGCTCGTCGTCGAGCGGGATCGCCGTGGTGACGGTCACGCCCACTACATCCTCGTCTTCCTCGGCAACATACTTAAAGGTAGCTGCCACCTTGGGAAGAAGGTCGAGCTGGTCGCGCTTGGACATGGTGTCGAGCACAGCGATGATCTCGGGCCTGGCAGAAGCCAGGCGCTCGATCATCTCGAGGTCCTCGAACACATGGTTCTCGGCCTTAGCGGCTTCCAGAATGGAGCGCGCGTAGGTCTCGAGCACCTTGTCCTGATAGCGGCTAGTCGGCATTCAGGCTACCTGCTTCCTGGATGTAGCGCTCGATGAGCTTCTTCTGCTCGGCCTCGTCCTCGAGTGCCTCGCCCACGATCTTGGTGGCGACGGCAACGGACAGGTCGGCAATGGAGCTCGCGGCACCGGCGTAGATGGACTTGCGCTCGTCCTCGACGGTCGTATGGGCCTTGGCGATGATCTCCTCGGCCTCCTTGTGAGCAGCATCGATGATACGGGCGCGCTCGGACTCGGCGTCCTTACGGGCCTCGAGAACAATGTCGGCAGCCTGACGACGGGCGTCGGTGACGATCGAGTCGGACTCAGTGCGCTTGGCGATAGCCTCCTGCTTGGTCTTCTCGGCCTCGTCGAGGCTCTCCTCGATCTTCTTGCCGCGCTCCTCCATGGTTTTCATGATGCCCGGTAGGGCGACCTTGGCCAGCACGATCCAGATAATCAGGAAGGCGATAAGCGCCGGGATGAACTCCGCCATCTTAGGGATGAGGATGTCCGCACCGGCAGCGCCGTCCTCGGCGAACGCGGAAACCGGCATGAGCAGCGCGGCCGCGGACGCGGAGAGTGCGATCGCGCTCTTCTGGGATGAAAGATTCATACTTGACGCTCCGTGCTATTTAACGATCAGCGCGACAACGAAGCCGATCAGAGCCAGAGCCTCGCCGAAGGCGGAGCCCATGATGAAGACGGTGAACACGCGGCCCTGGACCTCAGGCTGACGGGCCATAGCACCCGTAGCACCCAGAGCAGACAGGCCGATAGCAAGACCAGCGCCGATAACACCGAGACCGTAACCGATAACTCCCACGATTCCTCCTTTGTCGTGCGTGTCTTATTTCACGCAGGATAACCTTTTTATAACTGCCGGGCTCCATGGGTACGGGCACCGGCGGTTTAACGAATTGCCTTACCTTTAAGGCGCGAACGGAAGACTACTCCTCCTCCGCGACCTCCTCTGCCTCGGAGACATACACGGCGGTAAGGACCGTGAAGACGTAAGCCTGGATGGCGCCGACCACAAGCTCGATCGCATAGATCAGGATGAGGATGGCAAGCCAGGCCAGCGAAGGCAGGGCGCCGACGGCGTGGGCCGCGGAAACCTGCTGAAGCAGCGGCTGCATGAACATGCTCGCCATGATGGCGAACGAGCCCATGACCACGTGTCCTGCAAACATGTTGCAGAACAGACGGACGGCGAGCGTGATGAGGCGCAGGAAGGTCGAGAAAAGCTCGACGACCCACACGAGCACGTTCATTGGGAAACTCACGCCCTGCGGGGCGAGGCTCTTGATGTAGCCGATTACGCCGTGAGCCTTGCATCCGTAGTAGATGAAGTACACGAAGGCGAAGATGGCGAGCGCGGCGGTGGAGCCGATTGCACCGGTGCCGGGCTTCATTCCCGGGATCAGGCCGATCATGTTGTTGATCAGGATGAACAGGAAAAGCGAGCACAGGAACGGGAAGTGCTTCTTCCAGTTCTCACCCACAACGCCCTTGCCGATATCGTTCTCGACGTACTCGATGATGCACTCGAAACCGTTGACGAAGAAGCCCTTGGGAACCAGGGTCTGCTTCTTCTTGAACACGGCCAGGACGATCAGGAGCACGATCGTGGAGACGATCAGCCAAAACGAGTACTGCGTGATGCCGCAGCTCAAATCGCCCACGACAGGGGTGGAGCTGAACTCGCTGACCAGATGATTAATCTCATCAGGCAGCTTTTCAAAAATTTCCACGACTTACCTTTCGACCTCATGAGGATCTCGCAGCGCCTTGGCGACACGAACCGTGCAGGCGGCCATAAAGGCCACGAAGCCGATCGCCTCGCCCAGGAGGAACATGCGAAATGCCTCTCCGAACAACACAAACACAACCAAGGTAAAGACGAGCAGGGCGATTGCCGAGACCGCCAGACTCACCATGCCCTTGAGCATGTCCGCATTCTGCTTATCGTCAAGAACCGGCTTGAGCGTAAAAACAAAGGGAAGAAAGGCGACCGCGCCCGCGATGGCGCCTGCAACGATAGCAAGCAGATCGGCTATCTGAAACACTGGCGTCCTCACTTTCCTTTTTAACGCTTCACAGAGCAGTTCCCGCCAAACATTGGTGACTATTGTACGAGCCAATCGCTAAAGTACAACCGAAAAAGCATCGGTTAATACGCAGCTGTACGTTTTCTTAAGACCTTCTTTATGCCGCAGGTAGGTAATACGTTTTTCCGTACCCTGCGGGGCAAAACGTCCGTTACCAGGAGTGCGCGCGGTCGCCTTTTATTTGTCCGCGCGCACCGTTTCTTCGTATTTTCGACGTTAGCCGGTATCACTCAGAGACTACAGCGTGCCGTAGATACGGTCGCCGGCATCGCCCAGGCCGGGAACGATGTAGGCAGCCTCGTTGAGGTGGTCGTCGATGGCGCAGGTATAGATATGCACATCGGGGTCTTTCTCGGTCAGCGACTTGAGGCCCTCGGGGGCCGCGACGATGCACAGCATGCGGATATCCTTGACACCGTGCTCGCGCAGATAGCTGATAGCCATCTCGGCCGAGCCGCCCGTGGCGAGCATGGGGTCGACGACCAGGCAGATGCGCTGGTCGATATCCTTGGGCATCTTGCAGTAATACTCATGCGGCTCGTGGGTGACCTCGTCGCGCTCCATTCCAATGTGGCCCACGCGAGCGGAGGGTACCAGGTCGAGGATGCCGTCGACCATGCCAAGGCCCGCACGCAGAATGGGCACGATGGCGAGCTTCTTGCCGGCAAGTTGCTTAAACGTGGCGGTGGTGATGGGAGTCTCGACTTCGACATCCTCCATGGGTAGGTCGCGCATGGCCTCGTAGCCGTCAAAGAGCGCGAGCTCGCGCACGAGCTGGCGGAACTGGTTGGTGCCGGTCTCCTTGTCGCGCAGGATCGACAGCTTATGCTGGACGAGCGGATGATCGACAAGCGTCACACGGGACGCATCGTAGGTGACGGTCATGGATTGATTGCCCCTTTCGTTGCGGCCGCAAAACGGCCTTGCTGACAAGGCGCGTAGCAATGTTGCCGCCGCACGCCATGCATTAGTTTAGCGGTTTATTGTATCGAGCAGCCCATCGCAGCCCTACTGTGCGGTGCTGAGCGAGCGCTTGACTGCATCACGCCAGCCCGCAAGGTTTTGCTCGCGGCGCTCGGCGGACATGTGGGGAAGAAAGGTCCTAACGATCTGGGCATTTTGCTCCAGCTCCTCCAGGTCTTCCCAATACCCAACCGCAAGGCCAGCCAAGTACGCCGCGCCGATTGCCGTGGTCTCCACTGATTCGCATTGCAGCACCGGAATATCCAGCAGGTCGGACTGGAACTGCATGATGAACTCGTTGCGTGAGGCACCGCCATCGACGGACAGGCGCTCGATCGAAAGACCCACGTCCTGCTCCATGGCACGCAGCACGTCATAGCTCTGATAGGCCATGGACTCGCAAGCGGCACGCACGATGGTCGCGCGACTCGAGGCGCCGGTCAGACCGCATACGATGCCGCGGGCGTGCGCGTCCCACCAAGGTGCCCCCAGGCCCGCGAAAGCGGGGACAAAGTAGCATCCCTCGTTATCGCTGATCGAGGAGGCGAGCTGTGCCGATTCGGATACGTTGGAGATAACGCCCATGTTATCGCGCAGCCAGTTCATCGTTGAGCCGGCGGCAAAAATAGAGCCCTCGAGCGCATAGCTGACTTTGCCGTCCGCAGCGATACCGATGGTGGAAACCAGGCCATTCTTGGATTCGACGATCTCGTCGCCGGTGTTCATGAGCATAAAGCAGCCCGTGCCATAGGTGTTTTTGGTCTGGCCGGGATAGAAGCAGCAGTGGCCGAACAGCGATGCCTGCTGGTCGCCCGCCACACCCATGATGGGCGGCATGTTGGTCATGATGTCGCTCGCGACGCGGCCGTAGTCGCCCGAGCTCCAGCGAACCTCGGGCATCATGGAACGTGGAACATCAAAGAGCGCCAGCAGGTCGTCGTCCCAATCGAGCGTATGAATATTAAAGAGTGCCGTGCGGCTGGCATTGGTGTAGTCGGTGGCAAAGACCTGGCCGCCGGTGAGGTTGTAGATGAGCCAGGTGTCGATGGTCCCAAACATGAGGTCGCCCGCCGCCGCGCTCTCGCGTGCGCCGTCGACGTTGTCGAGAATCCACTGCACCTTGGAGGCCGAGAAATACGGGTCGAGCGTGAGTCCCGTGCGGGAGCGCACCAGCTCCTCGCAACCCTGTTCAACCAACGCGTCGATTGCCGGCGCGGTACGACGGCACTGCCATACGATGGCGTTATAGATGGGCTGACCGCTCACGCGGTCCCAGACCACCGTGGTCTCGCGCTGGTTGGAGATACCGATGGCGGCGATGCGGTCAGAATGGATGCCGCTCTTAAACTGAACCTCCATCATCACGCCTATCTGGCTAGCAAGTACCTCCGTGGGATCCTGCTCCACCCAGCCGGGGCGCGGGAAGCTGGTTTTGACGCTACGACGTGCCTGGGCAACGATGCAGCCGTATTCGTCGACAATGGCCGCGAGCACCGAGGTGGTGCCGCAGTCGAGCGCCATGATGTAGGAACCGCCAAAGCCAAACGAGGCATCTTCCATGCCCAGGCTGCCCAGATTCAACGACATCGCTAACACCTTTCTATTGCATCGGGTCGGACAGGACCCGCTCGATCTCTGATGCGGGAAGTGCACCTTGACGCAGGATCCGGAGCTCACCGTGCTGAAACGACACGATGGTTGAGGCGTCGCGACACGGGGTCTCACCGGCGTCGACGGCCACATCGACCCCCTCCAGGATGCGACCCTCGACGGCGGCAAAACTTGCCGGCGAGGGCGCGCCGTGCGTATTGGCGCTGGTGCAGGCAAGAGGGCTGCCGCACGCGCGGATGAGCGCCTGCACCACGGGCGAGGCCGATGCGCGAAGGGCCACCGTGTCGTCGGCGGCGCGCATAAAGGTCGGCACACAGGGGGCCGCCTTGACCACGATAGTCAGGGCGCCCGGCCAGCATCGTCGGGCGAGCACGCGGGCATCTTCCGGGATATCCACGCCATAACGGTCGAGCGCTTCGACGCCATCGACCAGCCAAGCGACGGTTTGCGTGAGTTCACGTTGCTTGAGAGTGAAGATACGGCGATAGCCGGTGCCGAGCGCAGGGACTGCGGCGCCGTTAACGGCAGCCTGCGGATCGCGCGGCCACGATGGGAATTCACTTGTATCTTGGGGCACGGCGTCCGAGAAGGCGTTGACTGCCACGGCGACACCATAGACGGTCTCGGTCGGGATCAGGGCCAAGCCGCCACAGCGGAGTACCTCGGCCGTACGCTCAACGGCGAGCCGATGCGGCTCGCGCGCTCCCTCGAATACCCGATAGACCGTCTGCATGTGTATGCCAGCCCCTTACGCTCTGGTGCAAGTTTGTTTACTGTGGGGCATTCTCGCACGAAACGTTCAACCTATTTGCCCAGAGCGCATGTTGGTTTGGTGAGCGGCTCTAGTAGTCGGTGAAAGTGAGGGGTTATTGCGCAGCAACAAGTCTCTTTGTATTGGTGGCGCAGCGCTTCTGTCCGCCGCGCCGCCAATACGCTTCGTACTTTACTGACGCTGTTTGGGCTCGGTGACGATGGCTCGAAAGATGCGGGGACGATCGGTGAGGTCGCGGACGATGCGCACGTCCGAGAGACCCGCCTGGCGGCAGAGCTCGGCGGCGACATCGAGGGCGCCCTCGTAGAGCTCGCAGGCAAACAGGCCGCCGGCGCGCAGCATATAGGGCGCCGCATTGAGCAAGCGGCGGAAGATATCAAGGCCATCGGCACCGCCCTCGAGCGCCAAATCGGGCTCAAAGTCCTTGACCTCGTGCGGCAGCGCGCGCATGACGTCGGTCGGAATGTAAGGAGGGTTGGAGACGAGCACGTCAAAGGTGCCCCACTCCTCGCGGGGGATGGAGCTCACCAGGTTCGTGAGGCTGAAGGCGACCTCATCGGACGTAAGCCCGAGCGCGTCGCGGTTTTTGGTGGCCAGCTCGATGGCGCGCGGCTCGATATCGGTGGCGGTGCAGGTAACGTGGCCGCGGCGCTCCCAGGCAAGGGAGAGCGAGATACAGCCCGTGCCGCAGCCGACCTCGAGAACGCGGGCAGTGCGGGGCTCGGCTGGGGCAGGCGCAGCGGCATCCCGCACTAGGGCAGCCTCCTGGTCGGCACCTTCGATGGCAATGCCGTATTCGTCAAGCTCGGGCTCGGCGGCTTCCGCGGCTTCGGCTTCTGCTGCCTGCGTGGCGGCTTCCTCGGCCTCGCGGTCGGCCAGTTCCTCGGCATAGGCACGGCTGCCCAGTACGTCGCTGCCTAGCGCCGCCTCATCGGCAGCCGTGAGGTTAGCGGCACGGCGCTCGGCCGTCGCTCGCTCGTCGGCCAATGCGGCTTCGACCTTGCGCGCCTGCTCGACCTCGTCGTTCCAGGGCAGCTCAACGCGCTGACGGGCAGCAGCCTCGGGGCTCAGCACCTCGGCATCCAGATAATTGAGGACTTCCTCGACGAGCATCTCGGTCTCAGGGCGCGGAATGAGCACACCGGGGGCGCATGCGACGTCGATCATGCGAAACTGCGTGCTGCCGGTGATGTACTGCAGCGGCTCGCCCTTGGCGCGGCGAACGACGGCCGCATGCATGGTCTCGAGCTGGGCCGCGTTAAGCGTCTCGTCCATGCGCATATATAAGTCGATGCGTGCCAGGCCCGTGGCGGCGCACAGCAGCCACTCGGCAGAAAGACGGGGGTGCTCCTCGCCGCGCTCGGCCAGGTACTCCTTGGTCCACTCGAGACAACGCTTGATGGTCCAGATCTCGTTTGCCATGGGGTCCTCCCCTCTTAAGCGCCGGGCGGCGCGCGAATGTCGGAGCAGATTGTACGCGAGGCCAGCGCTTGGCAAGGGACGATTGAAAGCGATTATCGAGAATCAGCCCAGATTTTTGGTTTGGCCCCGTCCAAAGTGCTCATTTGTCGACGTCCATATCTGCATCCGTCAAGCTTTTGGCAAGGTTGCCCCTAACCTGACCAACATCTAACCAAACGCTTGCCACATCGCTTGACGCACGACGCGTCAAAAATCACCCCACGACTTCTTGGACGATTTTTCGAGCAATATTTTCGACAGCGGATACATGCCGCCAATTGCTATAAGCAGGCAAACAGCCTAAAGGCCATCAAGACGGATTGAATAACATCTCAAAGCAATGTGCCCAACCTAGTCATTTAAGAACGTCCCCGATGACTACCTCTAAGGCGCCGCAGGTTGAGCATAAGTCCCTAATGACTACCCGCCGCAGGTGGAGGACGGACAGCGAGCGACGTCCAGGGCGAACAAGTTGGCATGAAAAAGGCAAGGCATAGACCTTCTGGTCATGCCTTGCCTTTTGAATGACAAATTGTCGCCCTGGGCGGCGCGCAGCGTCGGCTGGTCCGCCGTTCGGTAGAACGGCGGAACCTACTACACGGCCTGTGCCAGCTTCTCGGCACGCTCGGCGGCGGCGAGCGCCTCGATCACGGTGCCGAGCTGATCGCCCAGAAGGACGCCGTTGTAGGTGGAGTTGAAGCCGATACGGTGATCGGTCACGCGGTCCTGGGGCTGGTTGTAAGTACGGATCTTCTCGGAACGGTTGCCGTGGCCGATCTGGCTCTGGCGCTCGGCGCCGAGCTCGGCCTGCTGCTTCTCGAGTTCCATCTCGTACAGACGGGCACGCAGCATCTGCATGCAGACCTCGCGGTTCTGAATCTGGGAGCGCTGCTCCTGCGACTGCACCACGGTGTTGGTGGGCAGGTGGGTAATACGCACGGCGGAGTAGGTGGTGTTAACGCACTGACCGCCAGGGCCCGAAGCGCAGTAAGTGTCGATGCGCAGGTCGGACTGGTTGATCTGAACGTCGATCTCCTCGGCCTCGGGAAGCACGGCAACGGTTGCCGTGGAGGTCTGGATGCGGCCCTGAGACTCGGTCTTGGGAACGCGCTGGACACGGTGCACGCCGGACTCGAACTTCATGACGGAGTAGACGCGGTCGCCCTCGACCTTGAACTCGATGGACTTAAAGCCGCCGGCCTCGCTGGGGCTGGAATCGAGTACGGTGGTCTTCCAGCCACGCGACTCGCAGAAACGCTGGTACATCTTGTACAGGTCGCCGGCGAAGATGGCCGCCTCGTCGCCACCGGCGGCGGAGCGGATCTCGACGATGGTGTTCTTGTCGTCGTTGGGGTCGCTCGGGATGAGCATGTACTTGATATCTTCCTCGAGCTGGGGAAGCTTGGCCTCGTTTTCGGAGATGTCCATCTGGAGCATCTCCTTCTCATCGGCATCGGTAGTATCGTGGAGCATTTCCTTGGCAGCCTCGATGTCGTCGAGCGCGCCGATGTACTCGCGCGAGGCGGCGATGAGGTCGGACTGGTGCGCGTACTCCTTGTTGAGACGCGTGAACTCCTTGATGTCGGAGGCGACGGCCGGGTCGGAAAGCTTCTTCTCGAGCTCCTCGTAGGCCTTGATGATCTTTTCGAGCTTGTCGCGCATGGCAGGACTCCTTTATATGCGTGAAGGTGAAAATCGGCAGAATTGATAGGGCGTATGGCGCCACTGCGGGGGTAAGCCCAGCTAGAACATGTCGATCTTCAGATACATGCGCATCCCTTCGCGTATGGGGTACATAGTTGCGGTCTAACCCATACATGATAGCGTGCGCAGGCATACCTGCATATAACCCGCACGGAATGCGACAAAGGGTCAGTCTCTTTCCTTGAATACAACTTCATCCGAACGCCTCCCGCATTCATCCGCACATATACGGATAAATTTGGGAATCCGATACCCTGAGGGCCGGATCGGCCGGCCCCGGGAGATCGGAGGACGCCATGTCCGGAAAGGGCGGGAAGGGCGCCGCGAGGGCGGTCCCGAGGACCCACGGCAGGCTCACCGGGTACGAGCGGGACACGGTCCAGAGGATGCTGAAGCGCAGGGTTCGCTCGGCCACTTCCTCGAGAGTTTCAAGGGCGTATCGACCCGCAGGCTCCACAGCTGCCTGATGTGGTTCAGATGGCTGCGCGAGGCCGCACGCGTCGGGGACAGGACGTCGCTCATGCGCGAGCAGCTCGACGACGGGCGCTACGAAAAGATCCGGAAGAAGATGATGGAGCCGGAGTACGAGTTCCATCTGGAGCCGGACGTGCAAACGGCGGGTTAACATAGCCTTTCACCAAAAAGGGCGAGCGGCCGCGCCCTGCGACCACCCGCCCTCAATCAAAGCCCTTCTCGGCCGCCGTAGCTACCGGTTCCGGCGCCGCAGGATAACGCCTGCGGCGATCAGCACCACCGCGCCGCCCGCGATGCCACCCAGGGCCATCGGCGACAAGCTGGTATCGCCCGTATACGGCAGACCCGGCTTCTCCTCCTTCGGCACCGGTGACTTGCTCGGCGGATTGGTGGGCGGCTCCGTCGGCGGGGTGGTCGGCGGCGTGTACGTGTTCTTGAACACCGGCGCCACGGCGCCGTCATAGGTTACCGTCGCCACCAGATGGCCCGCACCGTCGTCCGTCACCGTCACCGTTACCCGGTGCTCGGCCGCGTCGTACGTCACGTTCTTCTGACCGTCGTCCACCTCGGAGATGCTGTAGGCGTACGTTCCGGGCTTGTCGTACGAGATCGCCTCGAAGCCCACCGTGCCGTCCGCCGCGTTCTTTGCGGTCTGCAGCACCTTGCCGTCGGCATCCTTCAGCTGGAAGGAGAACTGCCCTTCCTTCAGGTCTTCGCCGCTCAGCACCTTGGAGGCCCCCAGCTTCACCTCAGTCGCGGCCGGCGCGTAACTGTTGCTGAACGCCACCGCATCCGCAGCCTTGCCGCCCTTGCTGTAGGCAACCTGCGCCTCCAGCGCGTGCGTCTCCGCATTCTCCGTCACCGTCACCGTCGCGGTAAAGACCGTCGTGTCGTAGGTGACGCCGTTCGCCGTCGCCCCTGCCCGCTCGGACACGGTGTAGACGTACGTCCCCACCTTGTCCAGCTGCAGCGGCGCGAAGCCGAACGTGCCGTCGGCGCCGTTCTGCACCGTCTGCACCACGTTACCGTCGGCGTCCTTCAGGTCGAAGAAGAACTCACCCTCGGCCAGGTCGCGGCCGGTCAGAGCCTTCGTTCCGGTAATCGTCGCCGTCGTTGCCGTCGGCGTGTAGGTGTTGGTGAAGGTCAGATCCGCAGCCGTCTTGTTCGCCGTCGCGGTCAGCTGGCCGCTGCCGTCATCGGTCACGTTCACCGTTACGTCCAGCACCGCATCGCTGTAAGTGATGGTGCCATCTTGGCCCGCAACCTCCTTCACCTGGTACGCATGCGAACCAGTTGCGGTGTACGAGATGGCCTTGAAGGTAAACGCTTTACCCACGTTCGTGGTCCGGTCGATCTCCTGCCCGGTGGCCACGTCAATCAGCGCGAATGTGAACTCGCCATCGGCGGGCGTCCGCGTGGTGGCCGGGTCGGCATTCTCAAGCACCTTGGTGCCAGAGATCTGGTAGGAGGTCTGACCCGGCTGGTAGCTGTTCGCAAACGTCATGGTATTGGGGGTGACGCCGTTCTCGGTGCCCTCGCTCGGTTTCACCGTAGAGCTCTCTACCACCAGCTTGCCGTCGTTGTTGTCCTTCACCACGTAGGTCAGGGTGTACGTCTTGCCGGTGTAGGTCACGCCCGGCACGCCCGGCGCGCCGTCCGTCGGCTGCACCTCACGGACCGTGAAGGGAAAGGTGCCCGCATGGTCGAAGGTCAGCTCGTTAAAGTAAACCTTGCCCTTGGCGTCGTTCTTCTGGGTCTGGAGCACCGTACCGTCAGACCCCACCAGCTCGAAGGCGAAGTCTCCCGCCTTTAGCTGATAGCTGCCGTCGTGCACGTCAACGCTCTTGGTGAGGGCGATCGCGCCGGAGTTCGTCGCCTTCGCCTTGTAGGTGTTGGTGAAGGTGGGCTTCGTGGCGTCCGCGCCGTCGTAGGCGACGCTCGCCTGCAGCGTGCCGGCATTGTCCACAACCGTCACCACGGCATGATGCACCGCGTCGTCGTAGGTCACGTAGGCCAGATCACCCTTCCGCTCCACGATAGTGTACTCGTACGTGCCCGGCTTCGCGTAGGAGAAGGCATCGAAGTTAACACTTCCGTCCGCGCCGTTGGTCGCGGTCCGGACGGGCTTGGCCCCGGCAAGCTGCTCAGCAGTCATTTTGCCCTCGTACACATCGAAGGTGAACTCGCCGTCCTTGGGGACGATCGGCGTGTTGTCGTCCTTCTTCACATAGCTCTTCTGCGCACCGAGGGCCAGACCGGTCGCGGCCGGCTGGTAGGTGTTGGTGAAGGTATCCGAGCCGGATGCGCTCATCACGATCGCCTTCGCATTCAGTGCTCCGTTCCCGCCGTCTGTGACCGTCACCGTATAGGTGAGGGCATGATTGTCATAGACCATGCCCGGCTCCGCGCCCGGCTGCTCCACGATGGTGTAGGTGAAGTCCTTGCTCGCGGCGCCGTCCAAGTCGGAGAGCTGGAACTCGCGCGTGAAGCAGACCTTGCCGTTTGCATCGTTCTTCGCGGTGGCGATCACGTTGCCGGCAGCGTCCTTCAGGTCGAAGGTGAACTCGCCGTCCGCAGGCTTCGTCGTGTGATCGAAGCCGTCCGCAACCTTGATGGTCTTGGTCGCCGTCAGCTCCACGGATCCCTTTGCGGTGTAGGTGTTGTTGAAGGTGGGAGCCGTAGCGGTACCGTCATAGGTGACGGTCACCTTCGTCTTGTTGTTGTCGTCCTGGTTCTGCTCTACCTTGACGTGGACCTTGACTTCCTTGGCGTCGTAGGCCACGCCGTCGACGGACTGGCCGGCCTTCTCCTCCTTGAGCGTGTAGTCGTACTCGCCCAGGTTCAGGCCCTTGACGGTCAGCTTGACCTTGCCATTCTTATCGTTGGTGCCGCGAGCGTCCTCATTGCCGTCCTGGTCGTACAAGCCGAAGGTGAACGCATCGGCCGTCAGGTCCTTGCCCGCGAGAACTTTCGTGGCCTCAACGGTGACGTCCGCCGTCGGCTTCGAGTTGGTGAAGGTCGGAACGGCCTCATCGCCGCCGTAGGTGGCGGTTGCGCCCAGCGTGCCGTTCTTGTTATCGGTGACGCTGACCTTGACCTTCACTTCCTGACCGTCGTAGACGACGGTCGGGTCGGCGCCCTTCACCTCCTTGATGGTGTAGTCGTAGTCACCGGCCTCGGTGTAGTTGATGGGCTGGAAGGTAATGTTGCCGTTCTCGTCGTTCGTGACGGTCTCAAGGGGCGTGCCTTCCGCCTTGTCACCCTTGTACAGAGCAAACGAGAAATCGTTCCCCGCGAGCGCACCGCCCGTAAAGTGCTTCTTCGCCGCCAGGGTCACGGAACCCTTCGCAGCATAGCTGTTGGTAAAGGTGGCGAGGTTCACCTTGCCTTTCTTGACCTCAAGCGTCTCGCTCTTGTCATCGCCGTCCTTTTCCACCGCCACGCCTGTGACAGTCAGCTTGGCATTCTTGTCCTCAACCTTCACCGTGACGGTGTAGGTGGAATCGTCCATCGTCCAACCAGCGTTCTGCACACCAGTCGTATTAGGATCGTCATCTTCCCCGTGGGCCTCGGTGAGCGTAAACGTGTAGTCGCCTGCCTTGTTGAATGTCATGTCGGAGAAGTTGAGGGGCTGACCGTCCTTGCCGGTGATCTCCCCCTTCGTGGTCTTGGACTCCGAGGGTGTGTCACCCTTTAGACCGTCATCCTCCAGATCGCCGGCGTCAATCTTATCCTTCGTCTTCGACGTGGCAGCCAGCGTGAACGAGAACTTCTTGTCCGTCCTCTCGGTGCCGGAGATCTTCTTCGTTACCTGTGGGGTCAGTTTGTCGCTGGCTTCCGCCGTGTAAGTGTTGGTAAACACCAGCTTGTTGTCTTTGGCCACCGTGCCGTCGGAATTCTGCGGGGCAATCCTGCCCGAGATGCTATCGCCTTCTTCAGTCAGATTCTTGTCACCCTGCTTGCGGCCGGTCAGCTTATAGCCCGCGGGCATCTGGTCTGCGCCGGTCAGCTCCTGCACCGTGTACTCGTCGCCCTCGCTAAGACCGTACACGCGAATCGTCTCGTCGGCCTTGATGGTTTGTGAATAGCCGTTCGTCAGGTTGAACACGTTGCCGACCCGCCGCTCGCCCGCAGTCCCCGCCTTCTCGAACACTGCAGCCTTGTAGGTCTTCCCCTCGGGCACGGTGAACTTGAAGGTGAACCCCGCGTCCTTATTGCCCGTCAGGCCATCGGGCACGTCAACCTTCTTCGTCACCTCGAGGCTCGCCTCGCGTTCGTTCGCCACGCGCACGCAGGTGGCGCCCGTGAACAGGGCATTCAGGTTCATGTCGCCCAGATCGGCGCGGGCGCCCTTCGCATTAGTGACACCAGGTTCATCCTGCGTGATGCCCATACGTATCCAGCCCGTCTCGGTCTCCAGGCGGTAGGGTTCGCCCGCCTTGGTGGGCCCATACTGGTAGATACGTCCGTTGGCGCCGTACTTGAGGTGTACCGTGTCGCCGGCACCGGCGGAATCGACATCGCTCCACGAAAGATTACCGCCATCGGTCACGCCATCCGATGTCTGCCGCATACCCTTGATCCACGTGAGTGTGTTGTCGATGTCGCCCTCTGCGCCAAACTGGCCCAGACTCTTCATAAGCGTGCCCGGCCCCACGAACGTCGAGACGCCGTCATCGGCCGTACCAGCATCGGCATGGACGCCGTAATCGTCCACAATCACCTTGGTGAGCGTGTCGTTAAGCAGGAAGCCCTTGGGCGCCGAGACCTCCTTTAGGAAGTAGGCGCCCTTCACGAGCGGCTTGTTGCCGTCGCTCGTACACGGGAATATGCCCGCCCCTTCGAGCTGGATCGGGTTGCTGACCTGCCCCGTCGTCAAGGTGTCGTAGGGGATCTGGTCGCCGTTGAGCACGACTTTGCCGTTCGCGTCTGTTGTCACCTGACCGTCCGTGTACAAGCCGAACTTCGCGCCGTCTACGGGGTTGCCCTCGGTATCGGTCTTCTGCACGAACAGGCGGTTCTGGATGTTCGTGACGAGCAGGCTCGTGGCGAACTGCCGCTTAAAGTTCACCTGGTCACCGGGGAGGTCATCACTGAACACATGGACCGTGTTGTCCGTATTCGCGTCGGCGATGGAGCTCGCCGTTGTGTAGTAGATGGCCACCGCGTACTCGGCATTCTTGCGGGCATCACCGCTCAGCAAGTAGTAGTACTTGGAGATGTCACCGGGCAGATACGGAATCTCTACCTGGTACTGGCCGCTAGTGTTGAGCGTGAAGGCGTACAGGTCCTTCTTCGCCGCCTCGATGGCGCCGGCCATGCCCTGGGCGCCGGCGAGGGTATACCCCTTCGTCGGGTCGCCCGACACGGCGTGCCAGGCGTTCTTGCTTTTATCGCGCTTGAAAACTACTGCGAACAGGGTGCCGCGCTTCATATCAACAGTATTGCCTGGCTTCATCGAGTCATCGTCCGCCTGGTACACGGTCGACGGCGCGGTGATGGTCTCCTTCGCGCCAGCGAACGCACCGTTCTTCCACACGACGCTGTCCTGGTCCATACCGCCGCGGTTGATGATGACGCCGCCCGCGCCGCCCTTGTCGCTCGTGGGCACATACTCGAACTGCATGCTGCCATCCGTCGCCGTGAGACTCGAGCGGTATCCCTCGGGCACCTTCGTTTCCTTCAGGAGGTAGTACCGGCAACCTAGCTTGTAAAGATCGTCGAAGTTGATGACGCCGTTGTCATCGTCATTCGTGAGCGTCAGTTGTCCATCCGCGTCCGTGGTGCCGGAGCCAAGAAGGTATTTCTGATCAGTGGTCGTGTCAGTGAAGCGCTCGTCTGTCTTGTACAGCGCGAACTGAGCGCCCTCCACCAGACCGCCATCCTGGTCGAACTTGATAATGTCGGACTCGGGAACCGTCACGAGGTTGTACTTGAGCTTCATGTTGGAGTCGGTGGCGCCACGCTCCAAGTAGAAGAACTTGAGCGTGTGGCTGGTGCCGTCAGCGAAGGTGTTGCCGTTGAAGCCCGAAATATCCCGCCCCGCATCCTTGAACTTGCTTTTCAGCGTGCCATTTGCGGAATTGTTAACGCTGATGTCGCCCGTTTGGAAGTTAATGGTCAGATCAGCACTGGTGTGGATACCGCCAATGTCGCCCACGAGGACATCGTCAATGAACACCCAGACGTCGTCGTCTCCGGCGAACTCAAAGGTCATGGGCTTGTCAGCGTTCGTTTTGCCATCCTTCGGCTGCACGAAGCGCGACGACATGGAGAGGCCGAAATAATGGTTGAGGGGTCCGTTGTTCTGCGACGTAATGCCGTTCGGGACGAGTTTGCCGTCCTCTTCCTTGAATACCTCATCGGCCGCATCGAAGGGGAAGAACTGGCCTACTGAATGAGGCTCAGCCCCCGCTTGCATAACGCCGGCAGCATTGTAGACATCAAATGCATTCTTATTGGCGTTGTACGCCGCGTAGTTCCGCGAGCTGTCATACTCGTAGTAGCCACCCTTGGCCTGCAACAGACCCGTCACACCCATATGGGATATCTTGCCCGTCTGGACGGAGGAATCAAACAGGTAGCCGAGGGATTCTCCCTCCCAGCGGTCGGTGAGTATCGGGTAACCACCGGCAAGAACATTGTTCACGATGCCGGTGCGGACCCGGGAGCCACCCGTATACTGGTTAAGTTCCTCGCTGGCTCCTTGATCCTTGAACTGGAAGCGGTGGTTCTTGTTGATGCCGCCGTTGCCGGAAACCGACAGATGGTTATCGGGATTCACCCAGTAATCAAACAGGTTGATTGTTGTCCCCGAAGGCGAAATCGTCGGAACCGTGTGGTCCGAAATTGCCGCCTCGGCACGAAGCGGCAGGAAGAAACTCGCCGTCAGCGCGATGGCGAGGGCCAGAACAATCGCATATGGCGAGACCGAGCGCAGCCCGCGACGACGGCCACAAGACATGACGGACCACCGCTCGCGCGGCCGGTGTTCACCAGGAAGTTCCCTGCTTAGACACCCCCCCCTGGTAGCAATATTCACGAGTCGAGACGTCATCTCTCTGAGCTCCTGCATAATTTCCTCCCCAGTCACACGGCGACCTGCCCGGGCGCTCCCCGGGGGCCGAGGCGGTCTGGCACATGCCCGCGGTCGTTCAAGGAATACCAACCCCAGCATATGTCTCTTAAGATATCTTAGCCTTTTTCTATTACAGTTTTTGTCTCATTACCGATGAAATCGGCTCAGTCCCTTTGTCACATTCTAGAGCGTGCGGAGCAGGGCGATGAGGAAGCGGGTGCCTTGGAGGTAGGCGCGACGGGTGATGCGCTCGTTGGTGCCGTGGACGCCGCGGTCGCATTCGTCATCGTCGACCACAAAGGCGGAGAAGCGGATGCACTCGCGGCAAATGCGCTGGTAGTTGGCGGCATCGGTTGCGCCAATCACGGTCGAGGGCACGATGCTGATCGGCTCTTGGCCCACCGCAGACGATCCGTTTTCCTCCGTCCCCTTGGGATCACGGAAATAGCGGGCGGCGATGGCGCGAACGGTCTCGAGCCCCGGACCGCCCACGCGCGGGGACGGCGAGGGCTCGGAGCTGCCGGGGCCCAGCTCGACCTCGACTCGGCCAGCGAGCCCAGCGGTGGCAACGGCCTCGTGGCAGCAGGCCACGACATCGGCCACGCTCGTGCCCTCGAGCATGCGGAAGTTGATATTGGCCCACATATCCTGCGGCATTACGTTGGCACCGGTACTGCCGCCTTCGATTTGCGTGGGCGCGCAGGTGGTGGTTACAAGCGGGTACAGCTTTTTGCTGGCGAGGCAGTCGCGCACGATGGCATCCTTGCTGGCAGCAATCTCGTCTGCGGTATAAAGCCCCAGCTCGACGAGCTGCGCGGCAAGCAGGTCGGTCACACGCGCCGGCCACTCGATATCGCAAATCGCGGCAATAGCGCGGCTGAGCACTTCGAGCGACGTGCCGCCGTAAGGGTTGGAAGAATGCCCGCCTTCGCTCTTCGTCCTGAGCACGATATCGGCGTAGCCCTTCTCCGCGAGATCGGCATGCATAAGCCAGCCCTCGCCCGCGCCGTACTCGGCAGCCTCAACGATACGATAGTCGCCCTCGTCAATCAGGTACTCAAGCTCAACGCCGCGCTCCTCGAGCACGCGGCCAATGGCACCCGCGCCGCACTGCGTGGTCTCCTCATCCTGGCCAAAGGCCAGCAGCAGGGTTCGTTCGTGTTGCCAGCCGTGCGCCAGCGCATACTCAACCGCCTCGAGAATACCTGCGACCTGGTCTTTCATGTCGACGGCGCCGCGGCCCCAAATGTAGGCGTCGTCCACCTGTCCGCTAAAGGGGTCGTGCGTCCAATCGTCCTCGGTGCCCGGCACCACGGGGACCACGTCCATGTGCCCCATGAGCATGACGGGCTTAAGGGCAGGGTCGGAGCCGGAAAGCGTCACCAGCAACGAATGATCGATGAGCTCGACCTCGCCCGCCGCGAACACGCGCGGCCAGGCCTGCTGCATATAGGCGCGTAGGTCGTCGAACGGCTGCCAGTCCACCGCCTCGGCATCCATGCTCGAAATGGTCGGAAACGACAGCACGCGGCCCAGGCGCTCGCATGCGCCGGCCTTGTCCAAATCAGCAAAATCATCCTCATGCGCAAAGAAGCGCCAAACCTCGGCCATGACATCCTTTCGATTGTGATGACGAGGGCCGCCCCACCGGAGCGGCCCTGCCACATAAGCGTTTGCGGTCGGTTATTTGTCCTCGAGATAGCGCGAGAGGAACTCGCGGGTACGCCGGTGCTTGGGGTTGCCGAAGAGCTCGGCCGGCGCGGCATCCTCGAGCACCACGCCCTTGTCCATAAAGACCACGCGGTCGGACACCGTGCGGGCAAAGGCCATCTCGTGCGTGACGACGACCATGGTCATGCCGTCGGCAGCGAGTTTGCGCATGACCTCGAGCACCTCTCCCACGATCTCGGGATCGAGCGCGGAGGTCGGCTCGTCGAACAGCATGATCTGCGGGTTCATGCATAGGGCACGAGCGATGGCAACGCGCTGTTTTTGACCACCGGACAGGCGACCCACGGCGGCGTGCGCGAACTTTTCGAGTCCCACGCTGGTCAGATGCTCCATCGCGACCTTCTCGGCCTCGGCCTTGCTCATCTTTTTGAGCGTGACGGGCGCGAGCGTGCAGTTGTCGAGCACATCCATGTTGTTGAACAGGTTAAAGCCCTGGAACACCATACCGATGTCCTCGCGGAGTTTATTGATATTGCAGCGCTCGGCCGTAAGGTCCTGGCCGTGGAACCAGATATGGCCCGCGTCCGGGGTCTCGAGCAGGTTGAGGCAGCGCAGGAAGGTCGATTTGCCCGAACCCGAAGCACCGATGATGGTGACGACCTCGCCGGATTTGACGGACAGGTCTATGCCTTTGAGCACCTCGAGCGAGCCGAAGCTCTTGCGCAGGCCCTCGACGCGGATGAGCGGCTCATTGGTCTGTGCGGCGGCCGCAACGCCGGTAGTGGCGATATCTGCCATGATGATTCTCCTCGTCTTGAGCCTAGTTGGAGCTGGGCAACGTGGCCGGAGCCTCGGCACCAAGTTTTTTGCCAAAGGCTTCGAGCAGGCGGCTCGCCACGAGCGTCAGGATCAGGTAGACCACGAGCGCCACGCAGTAGACCTCCATCTGGCGGTAGTACACGCCGGCGACGGTGGTGGTGGCGTACATGAGGTCGAACACGCCGATGACCGAGAGCACCGACGAGTCCTTGATGTTGATGATGAGCTCGTTGGTGAGCGCCGGAATCGCGTTTTTAATGCCCTGGGGGAACACGACCTTGCGCATAGCCTGCCACTGCGACAGACCCAGCGAACGCGCTGCCTCGGCCTGGCCGGGATCGATGGACTCGATGCCGCCGCGCAGAACCTCCATCATGTAGGCGGTGGAGTTGAGCGAGATGGTGACGAGGCCGGCGGTGAAGGTACTCCAGATCTGGTTGGCCTGGGCGGTCTCGAAGCCCATGCCGCGCAAAATGGTGAAGCCCGCGTAATAGATGAGCAGGCCCTGAACCATCATGGGCGTGCCGCGCACGATGGTGGAGTAGATGGTCGCAAAGCCGCGGCCAATGCTCTTAAAGAAGCGCACCAGGTCGTTGTCCACGCGATCGAAGGTCTGAATACGCAGGAACACAAAGAGCAACGCCAGGAAGAATGCGATGACGGTGCCGAAGGTGGCAAGCGCGATGGTGATCTCGATGCCGCGGATAAAGAAGTCCCCGCTCTTGTAGGTCATGTAGACCAGGCTCGACAAAAAATCGCTGGGGTTGGAGTCCGAGACAATGCTCACCTGCACCAGGTCGATAAACGACATGACGCAGCGGTCCACGAAAAAGATTGCCGCGATGGCGACCACGACGTAGCTGCCTAAGCGTGCGCCACGACGGAAACGCTCGGATGCGAACGGCGACTTCTCGCGATAGTCGTTCCAGTGCATGAGCTTGGTGACGAGCGCAGCCGCCGACACGACAATCCAAGCCCAAAGAATCGCCCAAAGGCAATCCTGGAAGATACCGGTGGGCGCCAAGAAGCTCAGCGGTGTGGGGTTGCGCTGGCTAAACGCCAGGCCGAGCGCCGCGATAACGCTCGTGCCCAGGTACACATAGCGGTGGTCGGCCTTGATAAAGGAGACCAGACGATTAATGGCTTTCATGCTGCCTCCTTATGCCGGCTGACGGTCGAGGCACGCGTCCCACATTTGGTCGCGCTCCTCTTGGCTAATGCCCTTGAGTGTCTTGTCGATGAGCTTAAGCAGCTTGTCCGAGCCCTTGCGGCAGCCGACGTTTGCCGCGACCTCCTGCTTAAAGCCCTCGCCCTCGGCAAAATGAATAGGGACAATGCCCGGGTTTTGGGCCATATAGCCTTTCTCGTTCTCGGTGTTGTACGTCACAGCGTCGCAGGTACCCTGCAGCAGGTTCGAAAACACCGTGGGAACCGAATCGACCGGGTTTTTGTGCACAACGCCCGGAATCTCGTCGATGACGGTATCGAGCATGGTGTCCTTTTGGCCGAGGACCGTGGCACCGCTAAAGTCGCTGAGCTTGGTGGCGTTTTGGTAAGGCGAGCCCTCTTTTACGAACAGGCCAAAGTAGCCAATGAAGTACGGGTCGGAAAAGCCGACGGACTCCTCGCGCTCGGGCGTGGCACTCATGCCGGCAATGATGAGGTCGATCTGGCCGTTGTTGAGCGAATCGATAAGGCCCGAGAAGCTCTGCTTGACGGCAACGGGCTCGCCGCCGAGGGCCTTGCAGACGATCTTGGCGATCTGCACGTCGTAGCCGTCGGCATAGGCACCCTGCACGTTGTCGATGGGGATGGTGTACTCGCTGGCCTCGGAGACCTGCCAGTTGTACGGGGCGTAGGCTGCCTCCATACCGATGCGGATCTTGTCCTTGCCGATAACGGAATCGGACAGGTCGTCGCGACCGCCGCCCGTCGTGGGCTGAACCACCTTGAGCGTGGACGGGCGCTGACAGCCGGCGAGCGCGCCGGCGACGACGGAAGCGCTCGCAGCGAGAGCGCTACCCAAAAAGATGCGACGGCTGCATACCGGCTGTGGATGCGCGTCGCGCTGATGGGGAGAATGCATAATCTGCCTTCCCTGTTGAATCGTATGCTGACGACTTAACAGGATATACGCCAGCGACCAGCAGCGCAGCACAAGCTCGAAAAATTAATAGACACACAGTAGTCATTGGGGACGCCGATGTTTTGGCAATGCCGGCGAGCGACGTCCAGAGCGAACAAGTGGCATGAAAAAGGCAAGGCATGACCAGAAGGTCTATGCCTTGCCTTTTGAATGACAAATTATCGCTCTGGACGGCGCACAGCATCGACCGAGCGGCGGAACCTCTAGAGCAAGGTAACGCTAAAGGTACGCTTGTCGGTGGCGCCGGGAGCCAAGGTGATGGTGTTGACCTTGTGCTCGAAGACGTCGTCCTCGGTGTCCATGGTGGTGTGACCGGTCCAGGGCTCGAGCGCAACAAACGGAGCGTCGTTGGCGGCAGACCACACGCCGATGTACTTAAAGCCCTCAAAGTCGATCTTGACGCCGTGGCCCGACTTGCGACCGCGCAGCGTGAGCGTGGAGCCCGGGGTATCGGTGAACATGATGGCGTCGTTATCGAAGCTGCGGTGCGTGATGGGCAGCACGTCCGAGTTATCGGGGGCCTTGTAGCTACCCTCGAACGTCATAAGGCCATCGGGCGTGATGACGGGGGCCTCGTTAGTCCAAGCCTCGGTAAACGCCAGCTCGTAATCCTCGAACGCCTCGTCCTCGGCGCCCGGGGCGGGCACGTTAAATGCGGGGTGGCCGCCCACCGAGAACGGCAGGTTCACGTCGCCGGTGTTGGTGACGGCAAAGGTCTGCGTAAGGGTGGCGTCGCCGGTCAGGGCATAGGTCATGTTGAGCTTAAAGTGGAACGGAAACGCCTTGAGAGACTCGGACGTGTCGGTGAGCTCATAGGTAACGGACGAACCATCCTCCGACACCTCGACGATCTTGTGCTCGACAATGCGTGCGATGCCGTGGCGCGCCATCTCGCAGGTGCCGGCCGCAGACGCCGCCGTGTTGTTGCGCAGCGATCCCACGATGGGGAACAGGATGGGCGCGTGCTTGCCCCAAAAGGCCGGGTCGCCCTGCCACAGATACTCATTGCCGTTGAGGGCAAGGCTCGTGAGCTGGGCGCCCATGGAATCGATGGCCGCGGTGAGGCTGCCGCGCTTGATGGTAGTGACGGTGGACATGCTACTTCCTCCAATGGTAAACAACGGTGTCGAGGGCTATTGTCCCACTCTTGGCGGCGGGGTTGAGCGGCGGACGCAGTTATTGAGCAATAGCGTAAAGGTCAAACCCGCCCTGCGGCGTGCTATCGACCGTGTCGGGAGCCTGTGAATTAAAACTCACCGGAACCCTGCGCTTTGAGGCGCGGTAACGCGTGCCGTCGGTGGCGACGGGCGGCTCATCGACCGTGAGCTCGTAGTCGCCGGGCTTGAGCTCGATGCCGTCACCTTCGGAATTAACGTATTGGTACTCGTCGATTGCTTGTCCCTTGAGCGTGCGGCCCACGATATGGACGAGCATTTGGCTGTCGCCGCGCGCGGTATCCCACGTCGCGCCGTCCTTAACCTCGACCGACACATGCACCGAGCGCGTGCGGCTGAGCGATTGCTCGACGGACATCTCGACCTTGGCGGCGTCTTGGCGCTGCTGCTCGACATGGTCCCAGATGCTGCCGATTGCCGAGCAGGCGATAACGCCGGCCATGAAGGCGATGAGGATGGGGCCGAGCGGAGAGCGGCGCCCCGTGTCTTCCTCGCGAGCCAGGTCGGGGCGATGCGTGGGCGCAGGCGCCTGGGCACCCTGCGCGGGCACGTCGAGAATGCTGAAAGATGCCGTACTGCCGGGGTCGATGGTGTGGCGCGGTTGCGGGGTCTTTGCCGGCGAGATGGACATGTCGGCTGGCTCACCCAGCGTGGCCGTGGCATCGGCCTTTGCCTCGTCGGCCTCGGCCTGAGCCCAGGCCTGTTCAAAAGTCAGGGGCTCGGCGGCATCGGAGGCGGCATCCGTCTCGACGACATCGTTGCCGGTCTCGTCCTCGTCGCCCGACACGTCACGCGGCGCGGGCTCGTCCCACCCCTCGTCCGGAGCCTCGCCCTCGGTATACCACCATTCAAAGTTATCGATATCCATACGGGGCGCCCCTTAGGCCTCGCAAATAAACACTTGCTAGCCTTATACCCCCAGATAGCGCCGGAGCTTGCCGGCACAGACAGGAAAACCGTCACAACATTCGACGCTTTTCCTCGTTTTAGAGATTTTCATCAAATGTTGTGACGGTTTGGGCGACTGGCTGACAGCGCAATGTGACAAAGGGACTGCCCCTTTGTCACATTCTGTTAGAGTTGCAGGGATTGAATCCCGCTTATTCATGCGACATTGGAGTGACAACCTTGACCGCCGCAACCACGCCTAAAAGTAAGCCAACCGCCGCCGCGCTCTCCCCCGCGCGCACCAAGCTCTGCCTGGCGCTGCTCGTGCTGTTGGGATTCTCGCTCGGCTGCTCCGAGTTCGTGGTCATCGGCATCGAAAGCGACTTGGCAACGGAACTCGGCATATCACTTGCCACTGCGGGCCAGCTCATCAGCGTGTTTGCGCTCGTCTACGCTATCGCGACGCCGGTGCTCGCGCTCAGCACGGGGCGATTCCGCCGCTACCAGCTGCTCGTGTGCTATAGCGTCGTCTTTGTGCTCGGCAATTTGGTTATGGCGCTGGCACCCAACTTCCAGGTGCTGTTTATCTCGCGCATTGTCCTGGGCTCCGTCTCGGGTGCGCTGCTCGCCGTGGGCGTGACGTACATCCCCGAGCTGCTGTCCCCGCAGCAAACCTCACTTGCCATCTCGGTGGTGTACGGCGCGTTTTCCGTGGCGATGGTCTTTGTGACCTCGATTGGCAAGTTCGTGGCCGACACGCTCGATTGGCACGTGGCCATGTACGGCACGCTGACCTTTGCCGTTCTGATCTGTAGCGCGCTCGTGGCGTTTATGCCGCGCGCCGGACAGACCGACGAGCCCGCCACCTTCCGCGAACAGGCGGGGCTGCTGCGCGAGCCGAGCATCATCACCGGCATGCTCATCTTTTTGTTTGGCGTGGGGTCGGTCTATGTGTTCTACGGCTACGTGACGCCTTATCTGGAGCAGGTGCTGGGCATGGGCACGGTCGAAGCCAGTACCACGCTCATGGCCTACGGCGTGTTCTGCCTGATCTCGAACATCCTAGGCGGATGGATCGATGCGCGTTTTGGCATGAAGGCGCTGCTCGTGACGTTTGTGCTGCAGGCGGCAGCACTGGTCGGGCTGTTCGCCGTGGGTAGCGCCATGCCGCTCGCGCTCGTCTTTGTCTTTAGCCTGGCAATGCTCATGTACCTATTCTCGGTCTCGTGCATCACACACTTTATGGATGTGGCACGCAGCCGCCACCCCAAGTCGATGGTGCTCGCAAGTTCGGTTGAGCCCATGGCGTTTAACGTCGGCATCTCGTTTGGCACCGCAGTGGGCGGTGCCGTGGTAAGCAGCGTTGGCATTGCGCACGTGGGCGCAGTGGGCGCCGCGTTCTCGCTTGTGGCCTGGGCGCTCACGCTGGTGACGATTAGGCTGGCACGTTGGGAGCGCAGGCGGGCAAGGGCGTAGGCGCGGCTGCGATAATCGAGCTCGATAATGGCGACCGAAAGGAAGCCGCATATGCAACGTGTACTGTTTATCTGCCATGGGAATATCTGCCGCTCGACGATGGCCGAGTCGGTGTTTACCGAGCTGGTGCACCGCGCCGGGCGCGCGGGCGAGTTTGTCATTGATTCCGCCGCGACCTCGACCGAGGAGATCGGCAACCCGCCACATCACGGTACCGTTGCCAAGCTACGCGAGGTCGGGATTCCCGTCGTCGCACATCGCGCACGTCAGGCGCGTCGCGCGGAGTATGGCGACTGGGACCACATTGTCTATATGGACGACGAGAACGCGCGTGGCCTGCGTCGCATCTTTGGCGACGACCCCGACGGCAAGATTACGCGCCTGCTCGATTGGACCGAGCGCCCCGGCGACGTGGCCGACCCCTGGTACACCGGCAATTTCGATGCCACCTACCGCGATGTGCTCGCCGGTTGCACCGCTATGCTCGAGCAGCTGTAGGCAAGCAAGGTCGCGGGCCACGCCTTCGGCGCGAAACGAGCGTGGATAATCTCCCACATGAAAAATGAGCGTGGAAAATTTCCCACTTTGAGCGTTCGAGTGCGCTCTAAACGGGAGAAAATCCACGCTCGGTTACTCGTCGACGATCTCGGCAAGCCAGACGTTCAGCGTATCGACCTCGGGGCAGCAGAACTTTGCCGTACCGGGCTCGTTGCCAGGCACGGTACCGCCGTAGCGCAGGATATCGATATAGGGAAAGCCCACATGGCAGGCCATGGCGCACATCTTGCCGCGGTCTCGGTCGAAGTCAAAGACGTCTCCCGGCTTGTGACCATGGTGGCAGCGGCACGCCCCCAGCTGGTCCACGCAGCTAATGCGAATACGTGGGCGCTTGCCGCGCGGCGCGCCGAGCGGCTTGCTCTCGCCCGCAGGCTTGATGCCGCCATCGCCAGCGTTACTCATGGTCAATCACATCCAGGCAGGCCTCGATGGGAAGGCCGGCCGACTTGTCCTCTTGGTCGGCATTGCGCTCGATAAGCTCAGCCACCACGTGCATGGCATCGGACGTCGCGCGCTGCAGACTCCAGCCGGCCATAACGCGGCCGACGAGCACCGCCGAGAACGTGTCGCCCGTGCCCGGGAAATAAACCGGAATGAGCTCAAAGGGAATCGTAAAGTACTCCCCCGCCACATGATCGTAACCGATAACCGCGTTCGTACCATTGACTACGGCGCTCGTAATGACCACCGACTTGGCACCCAGGACACGCACGGCATCCACAAGAGCGCGGCCCTCATCGGGCGTAATTTGCTCGGCAATAGGCCTATCGGCAAGCAGGCACGCCTCGGTATAGTTGGGCACCGCGTAGTCTGCGCACTCCAGCAGGTGCCGCATAAGGCCAATCGTGGACTCGGGCACGCCCGCATAGAGCTTGCCGTTGTCGCCCATGATGGGGTCAACGAACACCTTGGTGCCCTTTTGCGCACGGCGGTGGCAAAAGTCCGAGATGATGCGCGTCTCTTCCTCGGTCACGATAAAGCCGGTCGAGATGGCGTCGAACTCAAAGCCGAGCTCCTCCCAGATAGCGAGGCTTTGGCGCACGTACTCGGTGGTGTCGTGGATGTAGAACTTGGGGTAGTTGAGCGTGTCGGAAACGAGCGCCGTCGGCAGGTTATGGATACGGTAGCCCATGTGCGACAGCACCGGCAGCATGGCGGAAAGCGCGACCTTGCCGTAGCCGCACATATCGTTAATCAGCAGCAGCTGAGTATTCTTCATGAGGGTCTCCCTTGCTTCGGGCGCGGCGCGGCAGCACCACAGTGCGACTAAGTGTAGCGCAGGGGACGTTGCGAGCGAAGGCGAGCGGTACGAAGGGCAAATTGTTGCGGAAAGGTTTCGGAGATGAGAGGCAAATCGCGGCGGTGGCGGCACGGTAGCTGCCATCTATTTACTACCATTCCAAAACTATGCCGGATTACTACGGTAAACCGTCAGTCTCCAACCACAACAAATTGCACTCCGGCAAAACCGCAGATAGACAGCTTGTGATTTTCCGAAAAACAATGCCGAGGTCTGAGATTTCGAATTCATCGTAGTAATCCGGCATAGTTTTGGACAAAGCAACTTCGGAAGGGTGTCACCGCAGCCCAAAATGATCCCTTTTCCTCCGTCCCCCACGGATCACTCAACAAGAGCGTCCCCAACGACTATCCCAACAAGGGCAACGCCGATGTTTTGGCGAAGTCAGCGAAAACCCGTCAGAGCGAGCAAGGTGCCTTGAAACAAGGCGGCATTGACCTTCTGGTCATGCCGCCGAAGTTGAAAGGCAGATTGCCGCTCTGGTGGGTTTGCAGCGTCAAGTGGTTACGCGGTTCGTAGAACCGCGTAACTTAAAGAATGAGCATGGCGTCGCCAAAGCTGAAGAAGCGGTAACGCTCTTCGATAGCAGCGGCGTAGGCATCCATGATCTGGTCGCGGGAGGCAAGCGCGCTCACGAGCATCATGAGCGTAGAGCGCGGCACGTGGAAGTTCGTGATCAGTGCGTCAACCACGTGATAGGTCGAGCCGGGCATGAGGTAGAGCTGCGTCGTGGCATTCTCACGCACCACGATGTCGCCGCGGCCGAGCGTATCGGCCCCGTCCTCGCGGCCCTCAAAATAGCGCGCCGTCACAGCCGGATCGGACACCGGCGCCTCCGCATCGAACGCACTCTCGAGCGAACGCACTGCGGTGGTGCCGACGGCGATTACGCGGTGCCCCTCGGCCTTCGCCTTATGCACGGCGTCGACAACTTCCTGCGACACGTGGTAGCGCTCGGTGTGCATGACGTGCTGCGTAGGGTCGTCCTCCTCAACCAAGCGGAAGGTGTCGATACCCACCTCGAGCTCGACGGCGGCAAACTTCGCACCCTTGGCCTCGATAGCGGCCATGAGCTCAGGGGTAAAGTGTAGGCCCGCCGTGGGAGCGGCAGCCGAGTGCTCCTCCTTCATGGCGTAAACGGTCTGGTACTTCTCGGGATCTCCCTCGTAATCGGTAATGTAGGGCGGCAGCGGCACGTGGCCGGCAGCATGGATGGCCTCGTCGAGCGTGCGCGGGTCGCCGGCGGCATTGCACCCGGCCGGCTCAAAGCGCACCAGGCGGCCACCGCGGCTATCAGTGACAAAGTCGATGACCTCGGCCGTCAGCACCACGGGCGCACCCTCGGGCGCATGGGCGCCACCAGCGCGATACTCAATCTGAGCACCGGGCTTAAGACGCTTGCCCGGCTTGACCAGGCACTCCCAAACGTGACCCAGCGGGTCAACATCTTCGCGGCGCTTAAGCAGCAGCGTCTCGACCACGCCACCCGAGCCGGCCTTGCGACCGATCAGGCGGGCCGGCATCACGCGCGTCTTGTTGATGACGAGCACATCGCCCGGCTCGATATAATCGATGATGTCGCGGAAGATGCAGTGCTCGACGGTGCCGCCGTGCTCCAGCGGCATTCCCGCCTGGGAGCCTTTGCGATCCACCACCAGCAGGCGGCAGGAGTCGCGCGGCTCGGCAGGCGCTTGGGCGATGAGCTCTTCGGGCAGGTTATAGTCAAAATCATCGGTACGCATAGACACGTCGGATACTCCTTATATAGCTAAAGTCCGCTCTACATCCTAGCAGGCTGACGTCCCAAATGAACTACTTTTTGGCGGCTTTGCGCTCGTCGCGGATGCGGGCGCGGTCCATGGCCGCCTCGACAGCCGAGAAGCGGCAACCACAGTAGTTCTGCCGATACATGCCAAGCTCGCGCGAACGACGCGTGGCCTCGGGATAATACGGGCGAAAATCGCGAATGACCGGAGTGAGCCCATGTGCCGCTGCCAAGCGTTCAAGCACATCATTGCAGGTTTCGAACAACTGATACGGCGAGACGGCGAGCGTCGTGCCCACAAACTCAAACCCACGCTCCTGGGCCACACGGCACGCCTCGGCCAAGCGCAGGGCATAGCACGCGCGACAGCGACGAGGCCGATCGGCGCCCAGCGGGGCCACGCCGGCCTCCCAGCGCTCGCGGTCCTCCCCCGCCTCGACAAGCTCGATGTCGCCATCGGCACACCACCGGCGCAGCTCGTCCAAACGCCGCTGCCATTCATCGTGAGGCTGAATATTGGGGTTGGTCCAGCAGATTGTGGGTTCAAACCCCTCCTCGCGCAGCAGACGGACCGGCTCAAGCGAGCACGGCGCACAGCAGGCGTGCAACAACAACGACTTCATCAACATCTCCTCCCCCGCAATGATTTTTTAATCCCCGTCCCAGAAAAATCATCCCAAAAAGACTACCTTGCGAAAAAGCGCACGCCAAAGGACGTGTCCTCGCAGGCGACAATGCGACGGTCGCGCAGGATGGTCCGCACGTAATACCAGTCGCCTACACAGCCCGACAAATGCAAGCCGGCCGCCAGGTAGCACAGCAGCGGATAGCCCGAGAACGCAAACCCCAGGGCAAACGCCGCCGTCACAACAACCGTCGGCGCCAGGCAAACCGCCACGTACCGCCGGCGCGAATACACGACGCCCTCGGCGCAGGCATAGATCATCGCCGTCTCGCGATTCGCCCCAAAGGTCACCTTCGCGCCCGCAGGCGCCAGCAGCTTAAAAAACACACCGTGCACCAGCTCGTGCACGGCAAATGACGCCGCCGAAACCGCAGCCAAGCCGACCAGCCAGCCCAAAACGGCCATCCAACCGCCCGCGTCAGCCGCATCCAGGTCCGCGGGCCCACCCAGCAGCATAAACACCGGCACCAGGCACACGGCAAATGCGCCAAGCACGGCCATCCCCCACACAAAGCAGGCGTGCAGGAAATCCTCGTCTTCAAACGCATGTATGTTGGAAATCTCATTCATAGCATCTTAGGATAGCGCCCCCGTCACGCACCCGCCCGCATGTGCGATAATGTCGAACGATATGCACGAATTGACCACCGCGTCGCCAGGCCTTGCGCCCGGCCGCGCTCTCACCATATGCGAAGGAGTCCCATGGCATCCAAATACTCCATGAACGACCGTCCCAGCTGGCCTCGCCGCGCCATCGTTACCGCCGGCGAGCCCTACGGCAACAAGGGCCTTCACTTTGGCCACGTCGGCGGCGTCTTTGTCCCGGCCGACTTCTTCGCCCGTTTCCTGCGCGACCGTCTGGGCCGCGAGAACGTCATCTTCACCTCGGGCACCGACTGCTACGGCTCGCCCATCATGGAGAGCTACCGCAAGCTCAAGGAGAACGAAGGCTACGACAAGTCCATCGGCGAGTATGTCGAGTCCAATCACTCCCGCCAGGCCGCGACCCTCAACAACTACAACATCAGCTGCGATATCTACGGCGGCTCGGGCCTTGAACCGGCTGCGCAGATTCACAACGAGGTTACCGCCGAGATTATCGAGCGCCTGCACGAGCAGGGCACCATCTCCAAGCGCTCCACGCTGCAGTTCTACGACGCCAAGGCCGGCACGTTCCTCAACGGCCGTCAGGTGATCGGCCGCTGCCCCATTCAGGGCTGCAAGTCCGAGAAAGCCTACGCCGACGAGTGCGACCTGGGTCACCAGTTTGAGCCCGAGGAGCTCATCGCGCCCAAGAGCCAGCTCACCGGCGAGGTGCCCGAGCTGCGCCCGGTCGACAACCTCTACTTCGACCTGCCGGCCTACCTCGACTTTATGAAGACCTACACCGCCAAGCTCGCCCAGAACCCGCAGGTTCGCTCCGTGGTCTCCAAGACCATGGAGGAGTGGCTGCTGCCGGCACAGCTCTATATTCAGAACAAGTTCCGCGAGGCCTTCGACGCCGTCGAGAATCAACTGCCCGAGCACACCGTGCTGGAACCCGAGGGCAACAAGAGCAGCTTTACCGTCACCTTCCCCAGCTGGAAGGAGCGCGACGACGCCCACGCGGTGCTCGCCAACGGCGGCGTGCGCTTCCGCAGCGGCAAGGCGCTCGTGCCCTTCCGCATCACCGGTAACATCGACTGGGGCGTTCCGGTGCCCGAGGTCGACGGCGTTTCCGACGTCACCTGCTGGTGCTGGCCCGAGAGCCTGTGGGCGCCCATCAGCTACACCCGCACCGTACTCGCACGCGATGCCAAGGCCGCCGGCGTAACAGAGGGTGTCGCCGCCCAGGACGCCGCCCTTATGGGCGAGCCCGCCGCCGATTCCACGCAGGTACCCGCACCCACCTACCAGCACAGCTCGCTCGACTGGCGCGACTGGTGGTGCTCGGACGACGCGCAGATCTACCAGTTCATTGGCCAGGACAACATCTACTTCTACTGCATCGCGCAGACCGCCATGTGGGAGGCCCTGGGCTGGAACCTCACGCAGAGCACCGTCAGCGCCTGCTACCACCTGCTCTACATGGGCAAAAAGGCCAGCTCGTCCTCGCAGACGCCTCCCCCGCCGGCAGACGACCTGCTCAACCACTACACCTGCGAGCAGATGCGCGCGCATTGGCTGTCGCTCGGCCTGTCCGAGAAGCCGGTGAGCTTTAGCCCCAAGGCGTATGACACGCGCGTGACCGGCAAGGACAAGGACGGCAACGAGGTGCGCGCCTGCGACGACAAGCGCGTCATCGATCCGGCCCTTAAGGAGAGCGCGCTTTTGACCGGCGTGTTCAACCGCCTGGCCCGCAGCTGCTTCTACGGCGTCGCCGTCAAGGAGGGCGACGAGAGCCCCTATCGCAACGGTTGCATTCCGGCCGGTGCCGCCTCTGCCGCCGTGGTCGAGGCTGCCGAGCAGGCCGCCCTTGCCTTTGAGCAGGCCATGTACAAGTTCGAGACGCACCGCGCGCTCGCCGTGTGCGACGACTACCTGCGCGCCGCCAACAAGCGCTGGAGCGACGCTTCCAAGGCCGCCAACAAGCTCGAGGGCGAGCCAGCCAACGCCGCCATGAAGCAGGCCTTGGTCGACGCCTTTACCGAGCTGCGTGTGGCGACCGTGCTCATGCACGGCATCGTCCCGGCCGGCTGCGAGCTCATCTGCGAGTACTTCGACATCGACCCGGTCGCCTTCTTTAGCTGGGACAACATCTTTGCCTCCACGGACGAGTTTATGGAGAGCCTGGGCGAGAAGCCCGGCGAGCACCGCGTAAAGCCACTGCCCCCACGCTTCGACTTCTTCAGCAAGCACGAGAGCCAGTACTAGGCAATCGCAACGCGCCCGGGAATGATTATTCTGGGACGTGTCTCTATAGTTTTGTCAACCGCGTGCTTCGCGCCATTTCGGCATGGCGCATCCGGGCGCCAGGCGCCCCCGCTTCCTCTTCGGTTGACCCCGCCGCCCGCTAGGCCGCGTACGGGACGGCGTCGCGCATGATC
>DBGCAP010000003.1:0-82532 GCA_048367555.1 Collinsella sp. | reverse complement strand
CGCTCCTGGATCTCGAGCATCTTGGGCTGCAGCACCTGCATGCGAGCCGTCGACTTGGTCGACTTGAGCATGAGCGGCGTCAGCAGCAGACGGATGATGACCACCAGGATGATGATGGACAGGCCCCAGTCGACCGCAAAGGTCTGGATGAGCTTGAGCAGCTCGAAAAGGATGTTAACGATCCAATCCCACATGTAAGTTTTCCTCCGATAGCGAGTGCCCGCTAGGGCACAGGGTCATAACCGCCGACGTGCAGGGGATTGCAACGAGCGATGCGCCTCACGGCAAGCCAGCAGCCTCTCAAAACACCGTGCTTCTCAATCGCCTGGATGGCGTATTGCGAGCACGTTGGGTAATAAATGCAGGCGTCAGGCAATAAGGGCGAAATAACCTGTTGATATATGCGAATAGGAGCGATGGCAACACGTCGCAAAACGTGATTGCTCATCGCTCCTCCCCGGCAACGCCGGCGCGCTTCATAAGCGAACGCAACGCCTTGTCCATCTCCTGCGGCGAAGAAACCCTCGTCTTGGGAGTTGCAAACAAGATGATGTCATAACCCGCAACGGGAAATCCGCAGCTGCGGGCGGCCTCGCGCATCACACGCTTAGATCGATTGCGCACGACGGCACAACCGAGTCGCTTAGCACCAACGAAGGCGACCCTTCCGGAGTCGCCTTCGCCAACCGATTCACATATGGTCATTCGAATCAGAGGGTGATTGAAACGACGCCCCTGACTGAACACATGCTCGAAATCTTGCCGAGACTTAATAGTCTTCATGCGAGATGTGTGTATCGCTGCTAGACAGTGAGACGCTTGCGGCCCTTGGCGCGACGACGGGCGAGCACGGCACGACCACCCTTAGTGGCCATACGGGCACGGAAGCCATGGGTCTTGGCACGCTTACGCTTATTAGGCTGATACGTACGCTTCATCTTAAGTTCCTCCTGCTGCATTTCGAGTGTCCGCGGGGACGCGGACGCAGATATAGACACGTGAGCTTGAAGATTGTAGGGAAATCAATGTTCAAATGTCAAGAAATCAAAGGTAAAAGGTTGCGCAGTTCACACGGTTCCCCCATAAGCACAACCGAAATTTGCGCCTCATGGCAACCTTTCACGATATTTCATCGAGTTTTCAACAGGTCATGTTGGCAATGTTGAGAACTTTTCGCCCGTTTTCCAGAGTTTTCAACAAGTTTTGAAAAGTTGTCGAAAGATGAGAAACGTTGCACGGTGAGCTACTATTTGTTCGAAACCTTTTGAAAGATTGCGAGCGGCATGTCTGACGACTTTTACACCATGGTCGATTCCGGAGACCCGGCACCCGACAACGAGCACATCACCGGCGTGCGCGAAGAGCGTGCGGAAGGCGAGCAGACGACCACGCAGGCGCCAAAAGCCATGTACGCCGCGCGCATCGCCGTCTATGACGACATGCTGTCGACACCGCGGGTGATCGTCGTTGATCCGCAAGATGTCCGCACGTATTTGGAAGAGACGACCAACACCGTCTACCAGTGCATGAAAGAACAAGGTGGCCATATCTCGCTCATGGTCATCCGCGAGATTGTCGAAAACTTTATCCACGCACACTTTGCCGAGCCCATCATCTCGATTCTGGACGGCGGAGACACCATCCGCTTTGCTGACCAAGGACCCGGCATCGACGACAAGGAACGTGCTTTCGACTTTGGCGTTACCAGCGCAAACAGCAAGATGAAGCGCTATATCCGTGGAACCGGAGCAGGGTTTCCCATGGTGCAGGAGTATTTGGAAAACGCCGGCGGTGCCGTATCCATCGAGGACAACATGGGCAAAGGCACCGTGGTTACGGTAAGCCTGAACCCTAAACGCGTGCAGGAAATCGAGCGTGCCGGCGGACGCGGCGCTGCCGTGCGGCCCGAGACGGAGCAGCCCACATATCCCCTGCCGGGAGCTTTTGTGCAGCAGCCCATGGCAACGCAGCAGATGCAGCCCCCCGTGGCACAGATGCAGCAGCCCGGAATGCCTCCTACACAAGAACCCCAAGCGGCATCGATGTCGATGCCGCCAAGCATGCCAGAGGCCATGTCGCTGGCGGATCAGGATACAGCAGCAATGCAGCAGGCGACAGGGGCACCGAGTGGCCAGCAAATGGGCTATCAGCCGTACCAACAGGGATATCCATATCAGCAGATGCCGCCACTGGGGTATGGCCAGCAGTTCCCGCAGCAGTACCAGCAGGGATATCAGCAGCCGTACCAGCAGATGCCGCAGCAGCAGTACAACCCCTGGGCCCAGCAGACGCCTCCGCAGCCTTACCAACAGTGGCCTCAAAGTTTTCAACAGCAAATGCCGCCGACGCAGAGTTCTCAACAACCAGCAGCTCAAATGATGTATCCTAATGCAGTAAATCAGTATGCACAGCCACAACCGGACGTGTTCGTAAGCGATCGCGGCAACGCCGCGCTAGGCTATCTGGCGCAAAATCAAGCGTGCGGTGCAACCGATCTGGCGAGGGCGTTTGGAAACTCGGCCCCCACTTGGTCACGCACGCTCAATGACTTGGCGCAGGCCGGCTTGGTCATCAAGCATGGCCAGAAATACCATCTGACCGAACTCGGCGCCGCTCGCGTGCGAGCTCAGAGCTAAAGAACGGGAGAGACAGTGGACGAGGAAGCAAGCATCATCCTGGGGGATGCCATCGCCTTTTGTCAGCGCGACGGCCAAGATGCACGCCTCATCAACATGCTGGGGCAATCGCGCGCCATAAGCCTGACCGAAGATACGCTCACGATCGAGGCCCCCTCGCGCTTTGCCATCGCACAGCTCAAAAAGCATCAGCCGACTATTGAGGCCTATCTGGAAGAAATCGCCTTTGCACCGATTGCGCTCGACATCGTGGCACCGCAAGGCGCCGCGACGGAATCCGCTGCCGCGACGGCGGCCGCCGCGGCTCCCGCTGCTTCCCCGGCGGTGTCGGCCTCCGCAGGCGACGTGCCGACAATCGAGCGCCAGCACAGCGATGTTTCCCGTGAAACCATGGCACCGTTGCCGACCGCGGCGGCGACGCCAGCGAACGCACCCGTCACGCACATGCCAATCGCTCACGACGCAGCGGCGAGCGCGGATTCGGGCATTGCAATCAAGAACACACTCTCGGCCGATGATTTTCGTCGCATGATGAACCAGATGAAGGGCGGAGCGCCGGCTAAATCCACGCAAGCTGCGGCCCCCGCTTCACCCGTGCCAGCACCGACCGTGCCGGCCGAGCAGAATACGGATGGAGCCCCGCTCGCCGCGAACTCAAAATTTACCTTTGAGAACTTTGTCTACGGGCCCGAGAACAGCCATGCCTATCGCTCGGCACTCAAGTTTGCCGCCCTCGCGGACGAGCGCGGCACGTGCACATCACTGTTCATCTACGGCAAATCGGGCCTGGGCAAGACCCACCTGCTGCTTGCCATCAAAAACGAGCTCGCCGAGAAGTCGCCCGAGATCAAGGTCAAGTATGCAAACTCCCAGGCATATCTGGACGACCTGATGACCGAGTTCGACCGCCAAAAGAAGAGCAACGCCCCCATCATGCAGGCGTACCACGGCGTGGACGTGCTCATCATCGATGACATCCAAAACATCATCGGCAAGCGCGCGAGCGTGGACTACTTTTTCCAGCTCATGGACGAGTTCATCCGCAACAACAAGAAGGTCGTCATCGCGGCAGACCGCGCCCCCAAGGACCTGAGCATGGACGAGCGTCTGACCAGCCGCTTCAACGCCGGCATGCTCTGCCTGGTCGCAGAGCCCAGCTACGAGATGAAATACAAGATCTTGCAGCGCTATTACGAGAACACCATCGTCGCCGCTCCCGAGGCAGGCGACGACTCACTGCTGGCGGCCTACGGGGGCGACGGCGGGCACCTGACCGATGAGCACTTTAAGCACATGGCAGAGGTGTCGGGCACCAACATCCGCGAACTCGAGAGCTTCTGCGAGCGCTGCGCCGGCGAGGCGGGCGACCGCGAGCGCGAGGGTGGGGAACTCACCTTTGACGATATCGACGCCATCGCCAGCCAGTACTTCGACACATCGGCCAAAAAGATCAACGTCCAGACGGTTCAGTCCGTCATTGAAGAGCAGTACGGTGTGACGCACGAGGAGCTCATCGGCCCGCGACGCAACGCCAATATCGCCAAGGCACGCCACATTGCCATCTATCTGGCCATCGAGATGTGCGAGATGACGACCACGGCGGTGGGCGCCGAATTTGGCAACCGCAACCACTCGACCGTCAGCACGAGCTACAAAAAGGTCCAGAAGATGATCCAGGAAGACCGCACCGTCACCGAAGATCTCAAATCGTTGCGCGATAAAATTACACTGCGCTCGTAGGGAAATAGAGACACCTGTTGAAAACTTGTCAAAACCACGGGCATAAGGTGTCTAAAACCCAACCCGCGGTGATGAAAAGTTTTGCGCAGGTTTTGAACGTGGAAAACCACCCCCGTTGCACACAGGTTGCTGTCGATTTTCTTTCTGGGTCTGACCTGCGTCTTTGGGAGTAATCAACAGTTTCGTCAGTGCTATTACTATTATTAAGATATTTATATCTAAAGAAAGGTATTAAAAGATGAAGTTCACCGTCAGCCAGAGCTCGCTTACACAAGCCATCGGCGTCGTTATGAAGGGTGTCGCTTCGGCATCCACCCTTCCCATCCTGTCGGGCGTGCTCGTCAAGGCGCAAGACGGCATCTTGGAATTCCAGACCTCTAACTACACCATCTCGATCCGTCATCGCATCGCGGCGCATGTCGAAGAAGAGGGCGAGATGGTTATCCCCTGTAAGATGCTCTCCAATATCACCAAGACTCTCCCCGATGCCCCGGTCACCTTTGAGCTGTCCGAGCGCCAGGTGCTGATTGGTTGCGAGAAGAGCTCGTTCCGCCTGAACACGCTCGATGCCAATGACTTCCCCGAGTTTCCGGCCTATGCCATCGAGAGTGCCGTGGAGCTGCCGACCGATATCTTGTCCGAGATGGTCGGCCGCGTGTGGCGCGTCACCTCGACCGACAAGGCCCGCCCCATCCTGGGCGGCGTGCACATGAAGGTCGAGAACAACACCGTGCGCCTGGTGGCGACCGATTCCTTCCGCTTGGCCGTGTGCGATACGCAGGTCGAGACCTCGACCCTCGAGGGCTCCTTTGAGCTCAACGTTCCGGCTGACGCCTTTAACGACGCACTGAACATCATGGCCAGCCAGGCGACCATCATGATCGGGGCTACCGACACCCAGGTCGTCTTTGAGGCCGGCAACACCACCTACGTGTCGCGCCGCATCGAGGGCGTGTACCCCAACTACAAGCAGCTCATCCCCGATTCGTGCGTGACGAGCGTCAAGATCGACGTCGCCGCCTTTAACGCCGCCCTCAAGCGCGTGGCCGTTATCGCGAGCGCCAACCCCGCCGTCAAGTTCGAGATCGATGTCGAGAACGGGCAGATGGGCCTGTCCTCCATTTCCAATGACCAGGACCTTGCGCAGGAGACAATCGATGTCGAGGCCGAGGGCGAGTCGGGCACCATCGCCTTCAACTACCACTACATCTTCGGGTGCCTCAATGCCCTGTCCAAGGAGAAGGAGATCACGCTGGAGCTCAAGAGCTACTCGCAGGCGGGCATCTTCAAGTCCTACGACAAGATCAACTACCTGTACCTGGTCATGCCGGTCCGCATCTAGCGTTGCGCCATGACCATGTTCGCCCGCGATCTTTCCGTCGCGCACTACCGCAGCTTCGATAGTTATCGCCTTGCCCTGGACGAGGGCGTGACGATACTTGCGGGACCCAACGCGGCGGGAAAGACCAATCTCATAGAGGCGCTGCAGCTGCTGACGAGCGGCGCCTCGTTTAGGCATCCGACCGCAGCCGAGCTCGTCCATGACGGCGTGGGCTCGTGCAAGGCCGAGCTGAGGCTCGAGGGCGACGGCCGCGTGCTTGATATGGGATTGAGCGCGGAGGACGGTAAACGCTCGTTTAGCCGCAACGGCAAGAGATGCTCCGCCGCCGGTGTGCGCGGGGTTCTGCCGAGCGTGCTGTTTTGCCCCGACCATCTGGACATGGTTAAGCGAGGTGCCAGTGTGCGCCGCGCCGCCCTCGATGACTTTGGCATGCAACTGAGCGCACGCTATGCCGATCTTGCGAGCACCTATGGGCGCTGCGTGACCCAGCGTAATGCCCTGCTTAAGGAGACCTGGTGCTGCCGCGAGATGCTCGGCGCGTGGAATGATTCGATTGCCCGCGCGGGCTCGGCCCTGCTCGTGCACCGGTTGGCCCTGCTCGACCGGCTGGCGGGCCATGTGCACGCTGCCTACGGGCAAGTGGCATCCGGTGAGGCTGCCAACGTGACCTATACGTCCACACTGGGGGATTTGCCCCAGGTCGAGGATCGCGAAGAGCTAAAGGGCTGGGCGTACGAGCGCATGCTGGCTGCCCTTGATGAACACGCCGACGAGGAAATTCGCCGCGGCGTGACGTTGGTGGGACCGCATCGCGATGAGATTGAGTTTACCGTGGCGGGTCGCTCCGCCCGTTCGTTTGCCAGCCAAGGACAGCAGCGAACGTTGGTGCTGGCCTGGAAGGTGGCGGAGGTGGCCGTGGCTCGCGATGTCCTGGGTACCGCCCCGCTGCTGCTTTTGGACGACGTGATGAGCGAGCTCGACGGCGAGCGCCGCGGTGCTTTTCTACGGTTGATCGGCGATGATATCCAGACGGTCATAACCACGACCAACCTGGGGTACTTTACCGATGACCTGCTTGATCGAGCCAAGGTGGTGAGCATGGGTGAGACGTGCTAATTACGAGCGCGAGAGCGAAACGGTTGCCTTCAGTGGATTTTTGAACGCAGAGCGTCAGCGCATCCTGGCGGCCGCGACGCCTGAGCGCCGCGCGCAGATGGAGGCTGCAGAGGAATCTCGCGCGGTCTATCGCGCGTGGAACGCGGTGTGCTCGGGCACGCGCGAGGGGCGGCATGTGACGGGCCTGCGCTACCTGCCCGAGTCCAATGAGCTGCTGGTATATCTCGATTCGCCCTCGTGGACGCAGGAAATGACGCTGTTGCGCGAGATCATCCGCGCGCGCATGGAGCGCGCCGGTGCGCATGTGGATGGCCTGGTGTTCAAAACCACCGCGCCCGGTCACACGCCGCCCGCTGCCAAAGCGCGTCTGCGTCCTGCCGTGGCCGAGCGCCCGCCGGCTCCGCATGCTGACCTAAGTGAGGCCGAGCGCACCGAGATTGAGCGCCAAGTGGCGCCCATCGAAGACCAAAAACTGCGCGAGGCCCTCGAGAACGCCATGAGAGCCAGTGCCGAGTGGGCCAAGGGCGTGCAAAGCAAAAAAGAGCCTTAAATCGCATCTGGTGGCCTTGTAGAGCCAAATACCCTCGTTCCCGAGGGTATTTTTTTACGATAAACTAGTAAGGCTGTACACATTTTCTTGACTGAAGGAGGACGTGTGGCAAACGAAAACGATTACGATGGCGGCGAGATTAAGATTCTCGAAGGTCTCGAGGCTGTTCGTAAGCGCCCGGGCATGTATATCGGCTCGACGAGCGCCAGCGGTCTGCATCACCTGGTGTGGGAGATCGTTGACAACTCCGTTGACGAGGCCATGGCCGGTTTCTGCACCGAGATTCAGGTGACGGTCCACGCCGACAACTCCATCACGGTCGTCGACAACGGGCGAGGCATCCCCGTCGACGAGCACCCCATCAAAAAGATCCCGACGCTCGAGGTCGTTATGACGATCCTGCACGCCGGCGGTAAGTTCGATAACTCGGCCTACAAGGTCTCGGGCGGCCTGCACGGCGTGGGCATCTCCGTCGTCAACGCGCTGTCCAAGCGCGTGGTCGTGCAGGTGCGCCGTGATGGCAGTGTCTACGAGATGGAGTTCTCGCGCGGCAAGACCGTCAAGAAGATGGAGGTCGTGGGCACCTCGGATTCGACGGGTACCACCGTCAGCTTCTGGCCCGACGACGAGATCTTCGAGACCTGTGTCTACGATTTCGATACGCTGCACAACCGTCTGCAAGAGACGGCGTTCCTCAATAAGAATCTAAAGATTGTGCTGACCGACGAGCGCGAAGCGACTCCCCACGTGGAGGAGTTCTGCTACGAGGGCGGCATTATCGACTTCGTCAAGTTCCTCAACGACGGCAAGGAGGTCCCCGAGGCCTTTAAGGAGCCCATCTACATCGAGGGCAAATCGGATCCGGATGCGCCCGTGACCAAGATGGGCGAGGTCGAGGTGTCCCTGCAGTGGAATGCCGGCTATGGCGAGAACGTCATGTCGTTTGCCAACGACATCTACACCCCCGAGGGCGGCATGCATCTCGAGGGTTTCCGCACCGCACTCACCCGCGTGATCAACGATTACGCCCGTAAGCAGAACCTGCTCAAGGAGAAGGACGCCAACCTGAGCGGCGACGACGTGCGCGAGGGTCTTTCGGCCGTTATCTCGGTCAAGCTGCCCGACCCGCAGTTTGAGGGTCAGACCAAGGCAAAGCTCGGCAGCTCCTACATGCGCGCACTTACGCTTAAGATTGTGACCGACGGGCTGGCCGATTATTTGGAGGAGCACCCCAAGCCCGCTCGCGAGATCGTCAAGAAGGCCCAGCAGGCCTGCAAGGCCCGCAACGCTGCCCGCAAGGCGCGCGAGGCGACCCGCCGCAAGAGTCTGCTCGAGACGGCTTCGCTGCCCGGCAAGCTCGCCGACTGCTCGGTGCGCGATGCCGAGCTGACCGAGCTCTTTATCGTAGAGGGCGACTCGGCAGGCGGTTCGGCCAAGGACGGCCGTCGCCGAGACATCCAGGCGATCCTGCCCCTGCGCGGCAAGATTCTGAACGTCGAGCGCGTGGGCGACCACCGCGCATTCTCGAGCGACACCATCCAGTCGCTGATCACCGCGATCGGCTGCGGCGTCACGACGAGCGCCGGCGACGGCGGCGACTTCGATATCACCAAGGCGCGCTACCACAAGATCATCATCATGACCGATGCAGACGTTGACGGCGCGCATATCCGCATCCTGCTGCTGACGTTCTTCTACAAGTACATGCGCCCGCTGATCGATGCCGGCTATGTCTATGTTGCCTGCCCGCCCATCTTTGGCATTAAGGTGCGCAACAAGATCCATTACGTGTATCCCAACGGCCGCCAGCCCGAAGACGAGATTCTGCGTGACACCATTCAGAGCCTGGGCCTGAACCCCGACGACAACGACGAGGACGGCAAGGCCAAGGACGGCAAGATTACCAAGAAGCGCAAAGGCTATACCGTCCAGCGCTACAAGGGCCTGGGCGAGATGGACCCCAAGCAGCTTGCCTCGACGACGATGGACCCCAAGACCCGCATTTTGCAGCGCGTGTCGATCGAGGACGCCGTGGTGGCGGACCGCGCCGTGCGCGAGCTCATGGGTTCCGAGGTCGGCTATCGCCGCGAGTACATCGAGAAACATGCGCATGACGCGCGATTCTTAGACGCCTAATCCCTGCGGCTTTCCCAGCCACCGCACCTGGAAAAGCCGTCTCCGTGGTTGGGAACTAATGGACCACGCAAACCATGAGGAGGTAACGTGGCAGACGATATCAACAACAACGAGGGTATGGGCGAGGCCGGCGATGCCGGTATGCCCGATGATCTGAAGCGCCTGCTTGCCCGTGCTGAGCAGGGCGAGGACGGCGATCCGGACGCCTATAACCCCGATGCCGATGATGATGAGGAAGAGGACGACGACGGTGAGCTCGAGGAGAGCTTTGGCGAAGTCGATCGTGGCGCCTCGGCCGGCGAGGACATCAACGGCGGCCAGCTCCAGATTTCGGAGTTCGGTCGCGAGATGAAGCAGTCGTTCATCGAGTATTCGATGTCGGTTATCACAGCGCGTGCCCTGCCGGACGTGCGCGACGGCTTAAAGCCGGTACACCGCCGCATCCTGTACGCGATGAACGAGAGCGGCATCTACCCCAACCGCCCACACAAAAAGTCGGCCTGGACGGTCGGCGAAGTTATCGGTAAGTACCACCCGCACGGTGACTCTGCGGTCTACGAGGCCATGGTCCGCCTGGCGCAGTGGTTCTCCATGCGCACGCCGCTCATCGACGGTCACGGCAACTTCGGCAACATCGATGGCGACGGCGCGGCGGCCATGCGTTACACCGAGAGCCGCCTGGCCAAGCCCGCCATGGAACTGCTGCGTGACTTGCAGAAGGATACCGTCGACTGGCAGCCCAACTACGACGAATCGCTCGCCGAGCCCGTGGCACTGCCTGCGCGCTTCCCCAACCTGCTGGTCAACGGCAGCCAGGGCATCGCCGTCGGCATGGCCACCAACATCGCCCCGCATAACCTCACCGAGGCGATCGAGGCCACCTGCTACCTGATCGACAACCCCGACGCCACCGTCGACGAGCTCATGCAGATCATGCCCGGTCCGGACTTCCCCACCGGCGCCATCATCATGGGCAGCGCCGGCATTAAGCAGAGCTACGAGACCGGCCGCGGCTCCATTACCGTGCGTGCCAAGGCACATGTGGAGTCCACCAAGACCGGCCGCAGCCGCCTGGTCTTTACCGAGATTCCCTACATGGTCAACAAGGGCACCCTGCAGGAGAAGATCGCCCAACTCGTCAACGACAAGCGCATTGAGGGTATCTCGGATATGCGCGATGAGTCCAACCAGAAGGGTATCCGTCTGGTCATCGAGCTCAAGAAGGGCGTCATTCCGCAGGTCGTGCTCAACAATCTGTATAAGTACACCTCGCTGCAGACGACCTTTGGCGCCAACAACCTGGCGCTCGTCAACGGCGTTCCCAAATGCCTGAGCCTGCGCGAGATGCTGCAGCACTACATCGACCACCAGGTCGACGTCGTCACTCGCCGCACTCGCTTCGACCTTAAGAAGGCCCAGGCCCGCGCGCATATCCTTGAGGGCTACCTGATGGCCCTCGACCATATCGACGAGGTCATTAGCATCATCCGCTCCTCGCAGACCGACTCCGAGGCCAGCAGCCGCTTGATCGAGCGCTTTGGCTTTACGCCCGAGCAGACCACGGCCATCCTCGAGATGAAGTTGCGCCGTCTGACCGGCCTGGAGCGCGACAAAATTCAGGAAGAGCTCGACGGCCTGCGCCGCGCCATCGCCTACTACGAGGACCTGCTGGCGCATGAGGATAAGATCCTAGGCGTCATCAAGGAGGAGATGCGCGAGATTTCGAAAAAGTTCGGCGACAAACGCCGCACCGAGATCAGCCATGTCGAAAAGGATCTGGATGTCGAGGACCTCATCGCCGACGAGGACATGGTCGTGACCATCACCCACACCGGCTACGTGAAGCGCATCCCGGTGGCTGCCTACCGCGCCCAGAAGCGCGGCGGCAAGGGCGTGTCGGGCGTCAACCTCAAAGAGGATGACGTTATCGATGAGATGTTCATCGCGTCCACGCACGAGTACGTGTTGTTCTTCTCGAGCAAGGGCAAGGTCTATCGCCTGAAGGTGCACGAGCTGCCGGTGGGTACGCGCCAGGCGCGCGGTACCGCGATCGTCAACCTACTGCCCTTTGAGGACGGCGAGAAGATCGCGAGCGTTATCAGCTGCCGCGAGTTCCCGGCCGATGAGTATCTAATGTTTGCCACTAAGAGCGGCATGGTCAAGAAGACTGTGATGAGCGCGTATGACCGTAGCCGCCGCGATGGACTCATTGCCATCAACCTGCGCGACGACGACGCACTGCTGAACGTGCGCCGCGTGCGCGAGGGTGACAAGATCATCCTGGCCACCACGGCGGGCAAGGCGATCATGTTCTCCGAGGAGCAGGTGCGCGCCACCGGCCGCGACACCGGCGGCGTTCGCGGTATTAGCATGAAGGACGGCGTGAGCGTTCTGGGCATGGAAGTTACCAACGGCAACGGCGACCTGTTCGTCATCACCGAGCGCGGCTACGGCAAGCGCACGCCGGTTGCGGACTACCCGGAGCAGAACCGCGGCGGCCAGGGTGTCTACACCATCCAGATGACCGAGCGCAAGGGCAACCTCGCGGCTATGAAGACGGTGGGCCCGCAGCACGAGCTGCTCATCGTGACGGAAGGCGCGACGGTCATTCGCGTCAAGACAGACGAGATTAGCCAGACCGGCCGCGCCACCCAGGGCGTCAAGATGATGACCGTCGACGACAACGACCGCATATGCGCCGTGGCCCGTATGACGGCAGCCAAGGAAAAACCCGAAGGCGAGGGCGCCGAGGCCGCAGCCGACACCGAAGAGACCCCAGTCGACCTAGGCGACGGCAACGACATGCCAGAGGATCTCCTCGACGAGTAAGTAGTCCTCTCCGGTCAAAAACATCAGACCCCATATATCGGCGGTCGGCGCACCTGCGCGCCGACCGCTTTTTTGAAAACCTAGGGACCCGCGTTCGCCCCGGCCGCCCGGCGGCATATGAAGTCGATCGCGAGTTCCGCACGAGCCGGAGAGCACTTAATGTGCTCTCCTTGCGAGTCAGGACTGTCCGAGCAGGCGACTTCATATGCCGCCGGGCGGCCGGGGCGAACCCCTCCCAAAGATTTTCAAAAAAGTTGTTGACGCGCGCGTAACGACTCGTCTAATATATCCCTTGCGCGATGGACCTGTAGCTCAGTTGGTTAGAGCGTCCGGCTGATAACCGGGAGGTCACAAGTTCGAATCTTGTCAGGTCCACCACTTTCTTTCGCAATAAACACCCCAGCGAGAGCCGAGTCGCCGCTGGGGTGTTTATTACTGTCTCCGTGGGGGTTTAGCTCAGCTGGGAGAGCGCGGGCTTTGCAAGCCTGAGGTCAGGGGTTCGATCCCCCTAACCTCCACCATGATGGACCTGTAGCTCAGTTGGTTAGAGCGTCCGGCTGATAACCGGGAGGTCACAAGTTCGAATCTTGTCAGGTCCACCATCAAAACTGTGAAGAGCCTCGGGGCAATTGCCTCGAGGCTTTTTTCTTATCTACTAAAAGTAGTCAAAAAAGCACCGTCCCAAATTAACTACTTTGATTTTGTGTGCTGTGCGAAAGATTGGGTAGTATAGCTATTCAATGCGGCGGGCTGCCGCGTGTTAACCGCTACGTACCGGAGGTGTTCCATGGTTCGTGTCGACATAGAGACTATCGTCATGGCCGCCGGTCCCGTGCCATCGCTTATCGTGCTTCGCGAGCGCTGCAGCAAATCGGACTCGCCCGCGCCACTGCGTTCCCTTTCCATTCAGACTGGTTCGTTTGAAGCTGCTGCCATTAGCCGCGGCATCGATAGCGGCCGCGCCGAGCGCCCGATTACCCATGACCTGTTGCTCGATACTGTTGGCGCCCTGGGCGCCAAGCTCGAGCGCATCGAGATCGTTCGCGCCGAGCCGCCGGTGTTCTACGCGACGATCGTCGTACTGGTCGATGGTGACGAGCGCAAGATCGACGCCCGTCCCAGTGACGCCATTGCCCTTGCCGTGCGCAGCAATGCCCCCATGTTTGTGGAGGACGACATCATGAATCGCCTGGGCACCGTTTCTGCCCATGCCGAGGAAGTCGACGACGAGCAGGAGTTCGAGAAGTTCGACGAGTTCGTCCATACGCTCTCCCCCGATGATTTCTAAATGCGGGGCGGCCAGGTTGCGGAGCGTTCGCTGATGGCCGGCGGCATGTCTGCCGAGGCGGCGGCTATCGCGCGTGAAGCCCAGATGCGCTCGGAGGCATCCGAGGCGGCTCGCATTGCCTATGTGACGCAGGCCCGCACGCTTCGTGAACGCCGCGGCTCGTTTATCAAGATGGTTGTCATCTCCGTCCTTGTCGCGGCGATCTGCTCGCGCCTTCGTGGTACAGTTGGTGCGCTTGGGTTTTCGATCTCTACGGGCCTCGTGATCTGGGGCGTGGTCGATGCGGTCATGCTGACCAGTCAGATCAAGGTGCTCGACAAGCGCGCGATGGATATGATGCGCGCCCGCGACGCTGCCGCCAAGATCGCCGCCGAGGCACAAGAACTGTAACGACGCCGGACTCGATGGGAAGGTCTAAAGATGGCACAGGATATGCAGGACGCCGGTAACGTCTCCGCCGAGCTCGACGCCATGGTGTGTGACCTGATTGGTGCGTTCTTGGACGACCTTGCCGCCGGCGAGAATCCGGGCGTAGTTGTGGCGATCGAGGACGCTGCTTCCAACCGATATCTGGCGGCGCTCGACGAGGACGGCGAAGAGGCGTGCCTGGAGGCGGCCACCAACTTTATCTCCGAGCACAAGATGGGCCTTAAGGACGAGGGCCTGGGCCGTATCGCCCGATATGCCATCGGCTACACCGGCTGCGTCGAGATCGATGGCGGCTACCATGACGCCCTGCTCGTGAGCTTCTTCGAGACGACGCTCGAGAGTGGTTTTTCGGCATATGTGCTGTATGAGGGCATGGGCGCCGGCGATGGTTTTATGTGGAGCGACCCTGAACCTGCAGGTGAGGAAACCCCTCTCATCTAAAATCGCTAAAATAAACGAGTTTTCGGTAAAAGGCTCAATATTCCCGCTGAGCGTTGTATCGCTGGGCGGGCCGCATACGCGTGCCGTTTGTATATGGATAGAAGATAGGGGAACTACATGCGCGTAGACAATCTGAGGAACATCGCCATCATCGCTCACGTCGACCACGGCAAGACGACGATGGTCGACAAGCTCCTGCGTGCCACGGACGCCTTCCGTGCCAACCAGCAGGTCGAGGACCGCGTCCTGGATTCCAACGACCAGGAGCGCGAGCGCGGCATTACGATTCTCGCCAAGAACATCTCTATCGAGTACAAGGACGTCAAGATCAACGTCATCGACACCCCGGGCCACGCCGACTTTGGCGGCGAGGTCGAGCGCGTGCTGCGTATGGCCGACGGCGCCCTGCTGCTGGTCGACGCTTTTGAGGGTCCCATGCCCCAGACCCGCTTCGTGCTGCGTCACGCTATCGACACCGGCCTTAAGATCATGATCGTCATCAACAAGATCGATCGTCCGGGCGCCAACCCCGAGAAGGCCTACAACGACTGCCTGGACCTCATGGCCGACCTGGGCGCCACCGACGACCAGCTTGAGTTCGCCATGGAGCACGTGGTCTACGCCAGCGCCATGAATGGCTTTGCCCGCCTTGACCCCAACGACGGCAATATGGACATGTACCCGCTGCTCGATATGATCATCGACGACATGCCCGCGCCCGAGGTTGACGAGAACGCCCCGCTGGCCATGCAGTGTGTGACTATCGACCACTCCAACTTCGTTGGCCGTATCGGCATCGGTCGCGTGTACTCTGGCACCATTCACCAGGGCGATCAGATCCTGGTTGTCAAGAACGACGGCTCCAGCGCTACTGCCACCGTCAAGCAGCTCTTTACCTTCGACTACCTGGGCCGTACCGAGTGCCAGGAAGTCGGCGCCGGCGACATCGCCGCTGTTGTGGGTATTGACCGCACCGATATCGGCGATGTCTACACCGACCCCGAGAACCCTGTCGAGCTCGAGCCCATCGAGATCGACCCGCCGACCCTGTCCATCGTCTTTGAGGCTTCGACCTCCCCGCTCGTCGGCCGTGACGGCGACATCGTGGGCGCCCGTCAGCTCAAGGAGCGCCTGTTCAACGAGGCCGAGAACAACGTGACCATGAAGATCGAGGAGCTCGAGGACAAGAGCGGCGTCGAGGTCTCGGGTCGCGGCATTCTGCACCTGTCCGTCCTGATGGAGTCCATGCGCCGCGAGGGCTTTGAGTTCCAGGTCGGCCGTCCCCGCGTTCTGTTTAAGAAGGACGAGAACGGCAACAAGATGGAGCCTGTCGAGCAGGCCGTCGTCGAGTGCCCGGACGAGTACTCGGGCAAGGTCGTTGAGGTCTTCGGTACCTCCGGCGGCATCATGACGAGCATGGACACCTCGGGCATCGTGACGCACCTCGAGTTCAAAATCCCGACACGCGGCATCATGGGCCTTAAGAACCGCATCATGAACGTCACTCACGGCGAGGGCGTGTTCTACCACACCTTCCTGGAGTATGGTCCTTACGCCGGCGAGATCGGCAACCGCCAAAACGGCGCCATGATCTCCATGACCACCGAGAAGGCCGTTGCCTACGCTCTGGGTACGCTGCAGGAGCGCGGCCAGCTGTTTGTTGAGCCGGGCACCGAGTGCTACGAGGGCATGATCGTGGGCGAGCGCAGCAAGGCAGGCGACATGGTCGTCAACATCGCCCGTACCAAGAACCTGGGCAACCAGCGTTCCTCGACCTCCGATATCTCCGTCCAGCTGGTGCCGCCCCGCACCTTCTCGCTGGAGGAGGCGCTGGAATACATCGCCGACGACGAGCTGGTCGAGATCACTCCCAAGAACATTCGCCTGCGCAAGCGTCTGCTCAACGCCACCGACCGCAAGAAGGCTGCCGTCCGCGCCGGCCAGGTCAACAAATAAGCGCTGGGGCTTATAACCGCCAATAAGAAAGGGCGTCGACCGCAATGGTCGGCGCCCTTTTTGGTGCAGGGGGCAGGTTCGTTTGCGCCGCCACAAAGGTGCTTGGCATCTTTGTGGCGGTTAGCTGCTAAGCGGTGGGGAGTCCCGGCGTGTTAGTCGGCTGCTGCGGCTTGAGGTGGGCGTTGTGCCAGATGATTTGGATGATGTAGCCGAGCATAAAGACAAAGGCCACGCCGCTGATGAAGCCGCCTACGAGGGGAAGCCCCGTGAGGGCGCCTGCGATTACGCCACCAACGGCTGCCATGGCGTAGCGGTTCTGGCTGTGTCCGACCATGCGTGCAATCGCGCACCCTGCAAAGGCACTCGACACCAGCGCGATGCCAATGACACCGCACATGAGGGCTCCGGCAAGCGACAGACCGGCGATAGAGATAATCAGCAGTAGGGCGGCGGGGGCGATAGCAATCGTACCCAGAAGACCGCTCACCCACAGGGGCGTGGGGCGCTGGTGGAGCATGCCGGCGGCGCTGGCGGTCGCGCGCGGAAAGACGAGCTCGAGCAGCAGAGCGACAAAGCAGGTCGAGAGCGCCGCGGCGACGATGCCGCCGATGACATCGTTAACGGTGGAAGTATCCTCGTTCTCGGTGCGGTCGATCTTGAGCGCACCGACCTCGGCTCCCGCGGCGCGCTCGGGGTCCTCGGAGACGTGCGCGTTCACGGTGCCGGTGATGTGGGCGTTCTTGCCCAGGATGAGCTTGTCGGCCCAAACCTCAACATTGCCCTCGACGGTGCCATCGATGGTTACCGTGTCGCCCGCAAGCGCTGCCGACTTGGCGGAGCCGCGCAGAGCAACCGTCTCGCCCATCGCGTAAAAACAGTTGGCAGAGCTGTCGGTGTTGAGCACAACGTGCTGACCGACGACCGTGACGCTGCCGTCAACCGTGGTCTTGGCGATATCAATCGTGCGCGCCGCAAGACGAACGGCGCCGCCCACCGTGCAGTCGCGAATTGAGAGGGTATCGCCCGCAGCGATGATATCGTGGTCGATGGACGCGTCATCCAAGTTGAGGGCCTGACCGGCCCAGTACAGGTCACCCTCGACGCCGGACGGATTGGCGTCATTGTCGGTCGCAAGGACATTGCCTGCGGTGTCCGTGCCGGCGAACGACGCCGTGGGAAGCACGGTGATCGCCAGCGCGATGAGCGCGAATAGGATGGTGATGCGGCCCCATGCTTTACGGCGCTGGGTCAACGGGAATTGATTGCAGGGCATAGTGAATCCTTCGTTAGATACTCGGCATATATCTAACAGGGTACCCAACGCGTGGGCGCTCTAAAAGAACCTCTCGGTTGCATTTCGAAGGGTCGTGCCGTGCTGTCTACTTTTTACGGCGCAAGAAGCGCGCAATATCTTCTTCGGTGGGGCTTTTGATGTCAAAGCGCAGTGAGAGCCAGCGCAGACCCATGGTCACGACAACGCATACGACCAACGCGACGACATTGCTGACCAAGCCACTCATAACGAGGCTTACATAGCTTGCCGATCCGGCGATGGCCGCGATGGCATAAAAGTTAGTGCGTTGGAAAATGCCCGGAACCACGCCCATAAAGCCGTCGCGCAACATGCCGCCGCCCACCGCGGTAAAAAAGCCCATCATGATGCACACCGCCGGTGCAAAGCCGTAGACCAGCGCCTTGTCCGCTCCGGTGGCGGCATAGATGCCGACCGAGATGATGTCGAGCAGGGGAATGAGTTTTTCGGGTTTGTCGACGATTGCCGGGAAAATGTAGATGATGGCTGCCGTGGCGATGGAAAGCGGCAGTGCCATCGGCTGGTTGAGGATGTAGACGTTGCCCACCTGCAGCGTCATATCGCGCAAGAGACCGCCGCCCAGACCGCAGACCACCGCGAGCGCGACCGCGCCCACCAGATCGAGCTTGTGCTCGCGCGCAACCAGTACACCCGAGATCGATGCAGCGACAACAGCGAACATCTCGAGCCAAAACGGAATAGCGACCATGGCATCCGATGCATGTGAGGTAATGGTCATAGCGGCGACGACGGGCAAGATGGGGTCCTTTGGGTTACGGATTTTGACAATGCCCGTACATAGTACATGTTCGGCGCCGATTGCGACCCTATTGCTCGGCAAACGGTCGGGACTGGGTACGGTCATAGGTTCCATGTTTGGGGATCCGGGTTGATGCCGAACGCGATGGGGGCGTGGCTGAATAGGAGGGATGTCCAAATTTTGAGCTTTGCTCAAAATTTATCCGGTCGGCTTACGCCGACCGCGCTGCGCTAAAAACGCGCCACGGGCGCGTTTTCTTTACGCTTCGCGCCCTGGCGGGTTCGAATCCCTCCTCCTGCGCGTAATTAAAATGTGCCCAAAAAGAAAAAAGCCCCATTGCTGGGGCTCATACCATCTAATGGCGGAGGAGGAGGGATTCGAACCCTCGTGACCTTATACAGGCCAAACGGTTTTCGAGACCGCCGCATTCAACCACTCTGCCACCCCTCCGCGTGGGGTAAAAACAAAGCAGGCTCGAAGGCCTGCTTTGGAATTAACTGGCGGAGAGTCAGGGATTTGAACCCTGGAGACGCTTTTGACGCCTACACGATTTCCAATCGTGCTCCTTCGGCCACTCGGACAACTCTCCGTTAAATGCGAAAGTCAGTATACACGAGGAATCGCAAAGTGCAAACAGAAAAGTTGGCATTTTTTAAAACGCTCGGCCGCGCTTGGCGTTGCAGTGGGGTTTGAGGTGCCAAAAAAACGGCTTCCGACCAGCGTGGTTGATCAACTCAATTGTTCAAAAGGGGTATTCATAAGCGACTTGGTAATGAATTTAAAAATCTTTGGGTGGTGCTGTGGACCGCTGGTATGCATTTTGCGACCACAGCCTTGTGCCCGTTGACCTGCGGCTTGGCTCAGCTTGTCCCCGCGGCATCGTATCTTGTCCACAAATCCGTCAAGCTCTTGGTCGGCATTTGGTTGGAATGCGCATGAAACGTGGTGCGAGCATGGGCATATGTGGAGGTCATGAGGTTGTAGCTGCATATTCTTGCGGCCTGGGAGGTTGAAAGATATTATTACTAAGTCTTTTCCTGCTTCAGGCGCACCTTCACGACCTGAAGCCACATTTGCCCAGAGGAGGTGACAATATGAAGGCTTATGAACTGCTGTTCTTTGTTGACCCGTCGCTCGACCCCGAGACTCGTCTCGCTGTTATGAAGCGTATCGATACCACGATCGCTGAGGGCGCTGGCAAGGTCGACTCCGTTGACGAGTGGGGCAAGCGCAAGCTCGCCTACGAGATCAACGACCTCACCGATGGTGACTACACCCTCATCAACTTCCACGCAGATCCTACCCAGATCGCCGAGCTTGATCGCGTCCTGCGCATTACCGACGCTGTGGTCCGCCACATGATCGTCCGTCGCGACGACCAGGAGTAAGACTGTCGTTTTGGACTGGGCTTGTGCCCCAAGAGGAAGTAGTGAGTTATGAGCATCAATCGAGTGAACATCACCGGTAACCTCACCCGCGATCCCGAGCTGCGCGCCACCGCCGGCGGAACCCAGGTTCTGTCCTTTGGCGTCGCCGTGAACGATCGTCGCCGCAACGCGCAGACTGGCGAGTGGGAGGACTATCCCAACTTTGTCGACTGCACCATGTTCGGCACCCGCGCCGAGGCCGTGAGCCGTTTCCTGGCAAAGGGAAACAAGGTCGCGATCGAGGGCAAGCTGCGCTACAGCTCTTGGGAGCGCGACGGCCAGCGCCGGAGCAAACTTGAGGTCATCGTCGATGAGATCGAGTTTATGAGCTCCCGTGGTGGCCAGGGTGGCTACGATCAGGGCGGTTACGCCCCCGCAGCTTCCGCGCCCGCAGCACGTCCTGCCGCACCGGTGGCTACGCCGCCCGCGGTCGACGTCTACGATGAGGACATCCCGTTCTAAGGGTTGTTCACCTATTTTTGAGTGAGAGGCGGCTTCGGTTCGCCGAAGTTGCCAAATGAAAGGTATTTTGACATGGCTAATGATTTTTCTGCACGTCAGCCGCGTCGTAAGTACTGCCAGTTCTGCAAGGAGAACACTGAGTTCATCGACTATAAGGACACTCAGCTTCTCCGTAAGTACATGACCGACCGTGGCAAGATCAAGCCCCGTCGCGTCACTGGCGCTTGCACGCAGCATCAGCATGACATCGCCAACGCCATCAAGCGCGCCCGCGAGATGGCTCTCCTGCCGTACACCGTCCCCGTGGTTTCCTCTCGTGGCAACCGCGACCGCGGCTAAGAAGGGAGACACATCATGAAGGTTATTCTTCTCGATGAGATCAAGGGCAAGGGCGGCGAGGGTGACGTCGTAGAGGTCGCTCAGGGTTACGCTGAGAACTTCCTGTTCCCCAAGAAGCTCGCTGTTGCCGCCACCAAGGGCAACCTCAAGCAGCTTGACGAGCGTCGCAACAACATCGCCAAGCGCGAGGCCGTCCGTCTGGCTACTGCCAACGAGACCAAGGCTGCCTTCGAGGGCAAGACGGTCACCGTTGACGTCAAGGTCGGCGACGAGGGCATCCTCTTTGGCTCCGTTACCGCCGCTATGGTCGCTGACGCCATCAAGGCTCAGCTCGGTATGGACATCGACCGCAAGCGCGTCGAGCTCGGTAAGCCCATCAAGGTTGCCGGTGCCCACACCGTTGCCATCTCGCTGTACCGCGAGATCAAGGCCGAGGTTGTCGTTCTCGTCGGCGTTACCGCCGAGGAGCTCGCTGCCGAGGCTGAGGTCGAGGAGGCCGCTGAGGTCGCCGAGGCCGAGACCGCCGAGGTCGAGACTGAGGCTGCTGCCGAGTAGCATTTGCTGCAACGCAACAATCTTGTTCTAAGAAGGGCGCTCTGGGAAACCAGGGCGCCCTTTTGTTTTTTGCGCTGAGTGAGTGTCATGGTGAACGTTGCGTCGAAGTCCTATATACAGGACCGTTCATCCGTTTGGTTCGGTGATGATTGGCGGCGCGCGGCGCGTTTTGGGACCGTGGCTGATACTATGGATGCTCGCAAGCGATATGAATGAGGATGCTCATGGCATATGACGATAGGGAGACGGGGCTGACGGTCGAGGACCGCGGCTCAAAGTTGGGTCTTCCCCAAAACCAAGATGCAGAGGCCAATGTACTGGCCGCTATGCTGCTATCGCCCGAGGTGGTCGAAGAGGCCCAGGTCGAGCTGCAGCCCGATGATTTCTACCGGCCCATTCATAAGACCATCTACACCGCGATGGTCGATATGTACAACAGCCGCATTCCCATCGACTCCATCTCGCTGATCGATTACCTGCGAAGCATCAACAAGCTCGATGCCGTGGGCGGCGAGGCCTACATTTTGGAGCTGATGGGTCAGACTCTGTCGCTCGTGAACTGGCAGCACCATGCCGCCATCGTTCGTCGCGATTCGATGCTGCGCGAGCTGATCGGCGCCACCAACGAGATCAACGCGCTGGCATATAACGCCCCCACCGACACCAAAGAGGTCGTGGAGCTAGCCGAGAGCAAGCTGCTCAAGGTCACGGCACGCGAGGTCAAGTCGAGCTACAAGACGCTGACCGAGTTTATGGTTGAGGCCTATAACGAGGCCGAGGAAGTGTGTCAGGCCGGTGGTCAGGCTGCGGGCGTGCCCACGGGCTTCCCGTCACTCGACCGCATGCTCATGGGCTTCCGCGAGGGCCAGCTCATCATTATCGGCGCCCGCCCTGCTGTGGGTAAGACGTCGTTCGCCCTGAATCTGGCGCTCAACGCTGCCGCTGCCGGTTATACCGTCGGCTTCTTCTCGCTGGAGATGTCGGGCAAAGAAATTGCCCAGCGTCTGATTTGCGCCTACGCCATGATCTCGATCAGTGACTTCCGCATGGGCCGCATTAGCCCCGAGCAGTGGGCCAATATCAACGAGGCCACGCAGACCTTGTCCAAGCTCGATATTCTGATTGACGATACGCCCGGCACCACAGTGACCGAGATTCGCGCCAAGAGCCGCCGCATGCTCCATAACAAGGAGAAGGCAATCATCATCCTGGACTACCTGCAGCTGGTGAGTCCTCCGCCGGGACGCCGCTCCGAGAGCCGTACCGTCGAGGTTTCGGAGATGTCGCGTGGTCTGAAGATCATGGCCAAGGAGCTCAAGATCCCGCTCATCGCGCTGTCGCAGCTCTCGCGTCAGGTCGAATCCCGTACCGGCAAGCGCCCGCAGCTTTCCGACCTTCGTGAATCGGGCTCCATCGAGCAGGACGCCGATATCGTTATGTTCTTGGACCGCTCCGCCGACGAGGCCGAGGCCTCGCGCGACGATCGACCCGACGAGGGCGTTACGCGTATCGTCGTGGCCAAGAACCGTTCGGGCCCGATCGGCGACGTCGATCTGATGTTCCTGCCGGCATCCACCAAGTTCTATGAGCTTGATGGGGCACATGCCGAGGAGTAGGACAGGCGCCCGTTGCACGGGTATACTGGGAATGTTTTGTGCTTCTGCGTGCCGGCGTGGCGCGTAGACAGTCCATGAATGTAAGGAGTAAACATGCCGTCAACCGTTTTGGTCGGTGCCCAGTGGGGCGATGAGGGCAAAGGTAAGATTTGCGACCTGGTCGCCGGCGACTTCGATGCCGTCGTGCGCTACTCGGGAGGCAACAACGCCGGCCACACCATCGTCGTCAACGGCAAGAAGTACGGCCTGCACCAGGTGCCCTCCGGCATCATGTATTCCGATCACGTGTCGGTGATCGGTAACGGCTGCGTCGTCAACCCCAAGGTTGTCCTTGAGGAGATCGATATGTTCGAGGCCGACGGCATCACCACCAAGAACCTCAAGATTAGCGGCAACGCGCATGTCATCATGCCGTACCACATCGATCTGGATGGCGCCTTTGAGCAGAAGCTCGGCAAGAAGAACATCGGTACCACCAAGCGCGGCATCGGTCCGTGCTATCAGGACAAGATGGCGCGCATTGGCCTGCGCATGCAGGACATGCTGGACGAGGCACTGTTCCGCGACAAGCTGGAGACCGCTCTCGCCCGCGTGAACCCCGAGCTCGAGCTCATCTACAACCTGCCCACCTACACCGTGGACCAGATTTGCGACGAGTACCTGCCGATGGCCGAGCGCCTGCGTCCCTACATCACCGAGACGAGCCTGCTGCTCAACAACATGATCGATGAGGGCAAGAACCTGCTGTTTGAGGGCGCCCAGGCGACGCTGCTCGACATCGACCACGGCACCTATCCGTACGTGACGTCTTCCAACTGCACCGCCGGCGGTGCCATCACCGGCTCTGGCGTGGGCATGAAGAACGTCGACCGCGTGCTGGGCGTCATGAAGGCCTATATCACCCGCGTCGGTTCGGGCCCCATGCCCACCGAGCTTTCCTATGAGTCCGAGGCTGGCCACACGCTGACCGAGGAGGGCTATGAGTACGGCGTGACCACCGGTCGCCGTCGTCGTTGCGGCTGGTTTGACGGCCCTATCGCCAACTATGCCTCGTGCGTCAACGGCCTCACCGACATCGCCGTGACCAAGCTCGACGTGCTTTCGGCCTTCGACACCATCAAGGTGTGCGTGGCCTACGACGTCGATGGCGAGCGCTACACCAGCGTGCCCGAGCATCAGGTGCGCTTTGAGCATGCCAAGCCCATCTACGAGGAGCTCCCTGGCTGGAAGTGCGATATCACCGGTTGCCGCAGCTTTGACGAGCTGCCGCAAGAGGCTCAGGACTACGTGGCGTTTATCGAGGATCTGGCACACACCCGTGTGACGTTCATTGGCGTTGGCGCTGGTCGCGAGCAGATCATCAACCGATTCTGGAAGTAATCGGGACTATTTGGTTATTGCGATATACCCCTTTGCAGCCCGGACGGGCGGCCGAGGGGTATATTTGCTTGCAAAGGGCTCGCGCGGAGCGGGCCGTTAATCCATAGAGGAGGCACCCTTGAAGGCGGACACTCAAACCATCGACATCCTGTTGTTGGGCAGCGGCGGCCGTGAGCATGCTTTGGCAGCCAAGCTCGCAGCATCACCGCGCGCCGGCAAGCTCTACATTGCGCCGGGTAACGGCGGCACCGCGAGCTGTGGCGAGAACGTTGTTCTCGACGACTGCGATCCTGCGGCCGTGGCGGCGTTTGCCCAGAGCCACGGATGCGGACTCGTGGTAATTGGCCCCGAGGCTCCGCTTGTGGCGGGCGTGGCCGACGCCGTGCGTGCGGCGGGTATTCCCTGCTTTGGCCCGGGTGCCGAGGGCGCCCAGATGGAGGGCTCCAAGCTGTTCTCCAAGCAGCTCATGGAGCGCGCGGGTATTCCGACGGCAGCCTACGGCTCGTTTACCGACGAGGCTTCGGCTCTCGCCTACGTACGCGAGCAAGGCGCCCCGCTGGTCGTTAAGGCCGACGGCCTTGCCGCGGGCAAGGGCGTTATCGTGGCGACCGAACTTGAGCAGGCCGAGGAGGCCGTGCGCGAGTGCTTTGGCGGCACCTTTGGCGATGCCGGCAACACCGTGGTCATCGAGGAGATGCTGACCGGCCCCGAGTGCTCGCTGTTGGCCTTTACCGACGGCAAGACCGTGCGCCCCATGGCCACCTCGCAGGACCACAAGCGCGCGCTCGAGGGCGACAAGGGCCCCAACACCGGCGGCATGGGCGTCTACAGCCCGGTGCCCATCGTGACTGACGAGGAGCACGCCACCATGGTGGCGGTCATGGAGCAGACCGTGGCCGAGCTCGCTGCCGAGGGTATCGACTACCGCGGCTGCCTGTACGGTGGCTTTATGCTCACGCCTGCCGGCCCCAAGGTGCTGGAGTTCAATGCCCGCTTTGGCGACCCCGAGACGCAGGTCGTGCTGCCGCGCCTTAAGAACGACCTGGTTGAGGTCATGCTGGCTTGTGCCAACTGCGAGCTCGACCAGATTGAACTCGACTGGCGCGACGAGTGGGCCGTGGCCGTTGTCCTGACGAGCGCGGGCTATCCCGGCAGCTACGAGAAAGGCAAGGTCATCACCGGTATTGAGGATGTCGAGGCCATGGAGAACGTGACCGTGTACCACGCGGGCACTGCTGTGGTGGACGGCCAGCTCGTGACCAATGGTGGCCGCGTGCTTGCCGTGACCGCTTTGGGCGACACGTTCGAGAACGCTCGCAACCTTGCCTACGAGGCCTGTGAGAAGATTGATTTTGAGGGCAAGACCCTGCGTCACGACATCGGCCTGCGCGCGCTGCGCGGCCGCGACGCCTGGGATGCCTAAAGTCCGAGAGGAATGAGACGGATGGACGAGAAGAACGAAGAGCTCGTGGACGCGCAGATCGTCGAGGAGGACAGCCGCGTGTATGGGCACGCCGAGGGCGAGCCTGGTGGCGAGGTCGCTGACGAGCCGGCGCTGGTGCTGGGCGATGACGACCCGCACGATGCCGAGCTGCACGAGAAGATTCTTTCGGAGGAGTGCGCCTGGAAGGGCAAGATTCTTGACGTCCACCGTCTTGAAGTTGAGCTGCCCAACGGTCACCGCAGCGCCCGCGATATCGTTCGCCATCCGGGCGCGGCGGCCGTTGTGGCGCTTACCGAGAGCGGCAAGATCGTACTGGTGCGTCAGTACCGCACCGCCATCGACCGCGTGACGGTCGAGATTCCCGCCGGCAAGCTCGATCCAGGCGAGGACCCGCTCGATTGCGCCAAGCGCGAACTGCATGAGGAGACGGGCTTTAGGGCCGGTCGCATTCGCTTTTTGACGTCGATTGTCACGTCCTGCGGTTTTTGCGATGAGATCATCCACATCTACTTGGCTACCAAGCTCGAGTTTGATGCGCCCAACCCCGATGATGACGAGTTTGTCAACGTGGACCTGGTGCCGCTGCACGAGCTGATTGACGCCGTGCTCGACGGCAAGATCGAAGACGCCAAGACCGTCGTAGGCGCGCTTGCCTGCGACAGCATCGCGCACCGACTAGGCGGGGCCGAGCTTTAACGAGCGGGGATGATCCCGCAGGTTTGTGTAAGTCAGCGAAAGTGCTCCATTTGAGACAAGGTGGCCTAAAAGAGGAGGGAAGCGTATGGATATACGCGACCGACGATTGAAGGCCAGATTGTCCAAATGGAGCACTTGCAGCGTCGAGACGAAACGCGGTTTGGTAAAACCGCGTAAGGTGATTATGCTGAAGAGGTTTTTGTCTTATTACAAGCCCCAGATGGGGCTTTTTGTTGCTGATACTGTTTGTGCTCTGGTGCTTGCCGCCATTGACCTGGCGTTCCCCATTATTCTGCGCAATTTGACCGGTGGGCTATTTACTCAGGGTCAGGCTGCCATTATGCAGGCGCTCGGCATGATCGCGGTGGGCTTGGTGCTGATGTATGCCGTCCGCTGCGCCTGCCGCTATTTTGTGAGCTATTGGGGTCACGTGATGGGCGCGCGTATGGAGTCCAAAATGCGCGAGGACCTGTTCGACCAGTATGAGCGCTTTAGCTTTGCATACTTCGACCGCAACAGCTCGGGCGACATGATGAGCCGCGTGGTCAACGACCTGTTCGATATCTGCGAGGCGGCGCACCACGTGCCCGAGTGGATCATCATCTGCGGCATCGAGATCATCGGCTCATTTGTGATCCTCTTTACCATTGCCCCGGTGCTGGCGCTCGCCATGGCCGTGGTGACGGCGGCGTTTGCGGTCATCATGTTTTGGCAGAACATGCGCATGCGCGAGGTCTTTAGCGACAACCGCAAAAAAATCAGCGGCATCAATGCGCAGCTGCAGGATTCGCTGGCGGGCATGCGTGTGGTCAAGAGCTTTGCCAATGAGGAGACCGAACGCTTCAAGTTCCGCGCCTCAAACAATCGCTATCTTTCGTCCAAGGAGAACATGTATCACGCCATGGGCGTCTATACCGCGACGTATGGCCTGCTCTCGGGTGTGCTCTATGTGATCGTGGTGCTGCTGGGCGGCTGGCTGGTCGCCCAGGGACAGCTGCAGGCGGTCGATATGGCGACCTTTGCACTCTATATTTCGCTGTTCTGCACGCCGCTTGAGACGCTCGTCAATTCGGCCGAAACGTATCAGAAGGCTATCGCCGGCTTTAAGCGTATGGACGAGGTGCTCTCGACCGCGCCGGATATCCAGGACAAGCCGGGCGCCACGGATCTGCAGGTGACTGCCGGCGCCGTGGAGTATCACGACGTGTGCTTTAACTACGAGGACGTTGAGCTGGGCGAGGGCGATGCCGACGAGCGTCCCGTTATCGACCATATGGATCTGTCCATCAAGCCCGGGCAGACCATCGCTTTGGTTGGCCCTTCGGGCGGTGGCAAGTCCACGACCTGTTCGCTGTTGCCGCGCTTTTATGACGTGGCTGCCGGATCCATTAGCATCGACGGCCAGGACGTGCGTGATGTGACGCAGCAGAGCCTGCGTCGCGCCATCGGCCTGGTGCAGCAGGATGTCTATCTGTTTGACGGTACGATTGGCGAGAACATCGCCTACGGCAAGCCGGGCGCTACGGCGGAAGAGATCGCCGAGGCGGCCCGTCGCGCCAACATCGATGCCTTTATCGAGTCGCTTCCACAGGGCTATGACACGGTCGTGGGCGAGCGCGGCAGCCGTCTTTCGGGCGGACAGAAGCAGCGCGTTGCCATCGCGCGCGTGTTTCTCAAGAACCCCAAGATCCTGATTTTGGACGAGGCGACGAGTGCTTTGGATAACGAGAGCGAGGAGGCGGTGCAGGCGTCGCTCGAAGAGCTGGCACGCGGCCGCACCACGATTATCATCGCCCACCGCCTTTCTACCATTAAGCATGCCGATGAGATTGCGACCGTTGAGCATGGTCGCGTTGTGGAGCGTGGCACGCACGAGGAGCTTCTCGCCCGTGGCGGCACCTATGCCCGTTACTATCGAATGCAGTTCGAAGGTGCGCGTGCGCACGAGCTCGACTGATTGATATGACAGGAAGTTTATGGCTGACAAGAACCCTTTGACTCCGGAAGAAGTGACGGAGTTATTCTCCGAAATCGATGCATCCGGCGTCTTGGATCCGACGCTTGCCAAAAAGCGAACTGAGCGCATGCGTGAGAAGGAGGCCGCGGCCAAGCGCGGTGACAAAGCGGCGCTAGCGCAGCTGCGCAGCGAGGACCGCGCGAGCCAGGCAAAACATATCGACCCGCTGTCCGAGGACGATCCTTCGGGCTCGCAGGTGAGCCATACCATTACGAAGACCGCGATGGCCGTGGTCATCGGTATTTTGGTGCTGATCGTGGGCATGCAGATCGGCTACGGCGTGATGCGCCGTCTGAATACCGCCAACCTGTCCGAGAGCGTTTCGGTCGATACCGTTTCGACCGCGCTCAAGGGTGGACTTGAATGGGGCAACGGCTTTACGCAGTTCCCGCTCGACTTTACCGTCGATGAAGCCGATGAACGCACGGGCACGGTCGAGGTGACGGTGTTGGACACATCGTCTGCCAACGAGCTCGAGCTGCTGTCCAACGGGCAGATTCAGGCCGCGGCGCTTGCGACCAACGCGTTGCTCAACGATAAGATCGACCGCGTGGTGTATAACGTTCACGCCTATATCGACGAGGATAGCAACATTCAGCACGATTCCTTCTTTGGCATGTTCCCCGCGCGCGGCCACCAGAGCGCCATTTTGACGTTCGTGTGGACCAAGAGCTCATCCAACGCCACGAGTATCGACTGGAAGATGCGCATCGTGAGTATGGATGACACCATCGCCGAGCGCATTCAGAAGCAGGTGAACTCGGTGTCGTCGTTGATTGAGGACCCGGTGGTGAGCCAGACCAAGATTGACGAGGAAAAGGACGAACGTGACCTGGAACATCGTCTGCATGGCCGCGAGATTTTCCGCGGCGGCAAGCCCGATCGCACACCGTCCGAACTGCTGGAGCAGGACAAGAAAAAATAAGACGCCATCATCCCGCGTGAGCCACAAGCCCCGCGGGATGATTTTTCTGGGACGGGGATTAAAAAACATTATGCATAGAAAGTCATAATTATCATTTCGTAAACATTTCGATGAAATTAACGCCATGAGGCATGCTTGCGGTTACAATACCGCGAGGCCTAACTACACACCTTTAAGCCGGTCCTGTGAGACCGGGAAGGAGAATTATGGCGAACAACCATACCGCGGGCGCTGCCGCCCGCACCTTCGCGCCCAGCGAGCTTTGCCAGCGTATGCTGGCCAAAACCAGCAAGGGCACCTGCGGTCCCTGCATCCTGTATCTTGAGGATGGGACCATTTTTTATGGACGTGCATGCGGCGCCGAGGGCACCGCGACCGGCGAAGTTTGCTTCAACACCTCGCTCGAGGGCTACTTTGAGGTCATGACCGACCCGAGTTATGCCGGCCAAATCGTAACCATGACCTATCCGCAGATCGGCAACTACGGTATCGACGAGACCGACGTCCAGTCGGCCTTCCCCGGCGACGCCGTGTGCCCTGCGAGCGCTCCGGCCATGCGCGGCATGATCGTTCGCGACATGTGCGCCACGCCTTCTAACTGGCGCTCGGCCGTCAGCGTGCCGGAGTACCTGCGCGCTCACGGCATCGTCGCTATCGAGGGTGTCGACACCCGCGCTCTGGTGCGCCATCTGCGCGACAATGGTTCCAAGATGGGCATTATCTCGACCGAGATCTTCGACGTCGACGAGCTTGCCGAGCGTCTGGCCGCAGCGCCCACACTGGTGGGCGAGAATTTGGTCAAGACCGTGAGCTGCCCCGCGCCTCACGAGTTTGTGGTCGCCGACCTGCCTGCCACGCATGACTTTGCACTTGCGGCTGCCGCTCCTGCCCGTCACAAAGTGGTCGCCTACGACTGCGGTGTGAAGCGCGGCATTCTGGAGGGTCTGGTCCGCGCCGGCTGCGACCTTACCGTCGTGCCGTGGGATACGCCCGCGAGTGAGGTGCTCGACATGAATCCCGACGGCGTCTTTTTGTCCAACGGCCCCGGCGACCCCGACGCCGTGGTGGAGACCTACGAGCAGGTGCAGCAGCTGATCGGCAAGGTGCCGGTCTTTGGTATTTGTCTTGGTCACCAGATGATCAGCCTGGCCTGCGGCGCCCAGATGGAAAAGCTTAAGTTCGGTCACCGCGGTGGCAACCAGCCGGTTATGAACCTGGTAAGCCGCCGTGTGGAGATCACCGCGCAAAACCATGGCTTTGGCCTGCTGTTCCCCAGCTTGGGCAAGCTTGTCCCCGAGCTTTCCGGCGGCGAGACCGAGCATGCGGCCGATGGAGACCTGCGCGTCTGGGTGCGCCGCGGAATCGCGCCGGTCGTGATGAACGAGCGCTTTGGTCGCATTCGCCTGACACATGTGAACCTCAACGACGGCACCGCCGAGGGCATCCAGCTGCTCGACGCACCGTGCTTCTCGGTCCAGTACCACCCCGAGGCCTCGCCTGGCCCCACCGATGCCCACTATCTCTTTACCGCCTTTACGCGACTCATGGACGGCGAGGAGAACTACCTGGACATCGACACCGCGAAGGACCGCCTTGCCGGCTGGAACTTTGCTGAGTCCGAGACCGCTGAGACCGAGGAGAACTAACATGCCTAAACGTACCGACATCAAGCGCATCCTCGTCATTGGTTCGGGCCCCATCGTCATCGGCCAGGCCTGCGAGTTCGACTACTCCGGCGCCCAGGCCTGCAAGGTGCTCAAGGAGGATGGCTTTGAGGTCATCCTGGTCAACTCCAACCCGGCGACCATCATGACCGACCCGGGTCTTGCCGACCGCACCTATGTCGAGCCCATCACCGCCGAGTTTATCGAGCGCGTAATCAAGAAAGAGCGCCCGGACGCGCTGCTGCCCACACTGGGCGGCCAGACCGGTCTGAACGCCGCCGTCGAGCTGGCAAAGGACGGTACGCTCGACAAGTACGGCGTCGAGATGATCGGCTGCGACCTGGCCGCCATCGAGCGCGGCGAGGACCGCAAGCTCTTTAACGAGGCCATGGCCGAGATCGGCCTGGAGGTCGCGCGCTCGGGCTATGCCTACAGCGTGGCCGACGCCGAGGCCATCGCCGAGCGCGTGGGCTATCCCTGCGTACTGCGCCCGAGCTTTACCCTCGGCGGCGCCGGCGGCGGCATCGCTCACACCCACGAGGAGCTCGTCTCCATCGTGAGCCAGGGCCTGGAGCTCTCGCCTGCCCACGAGGTGCTGGTCGAGGAGTCCATCGAGGGCTGGAAAGAGTATGAGATGGAGGTCATGCGTGACCACGCCGGCAACGGCATCATCGTGTGCTCCATCGAGAATCTCGACCCCATGGGCGTGCATACCGGCGACTCCATCACCGTGGCGCCTGCGCAGACCCTCTCCGACCTTGAGTATCAGCGCATGCGCGTGGCCTCGCTCGCCATTCTGGAGAAGATCGGCGTCGAGACCGGCGGCTCCAACGTGCAGTTTGCCGTGAACCCCCAGACCGGCCGCCTGATCGTCATCGAGATGAACCCGCGCGTGAGCCGTTCGTCCGCGCTGGCCTCCAAGGCCACGGGTTTCCCCATTGCCAAGGCCGCCGCGCGCCTGGCTGTGGGCTACACGCTCGACGAGATCGTCAACGACATTACCAAAGCTACGCCCGCCTGCTTTGAGCCCACGATCGACTACTGCGTGGTCAAGGTGCCGCGCTTTGCCTTCGAGAAGTTCAAGGGCACCGACCCCACGCTCACCACGCGCATGAAGGCCGTGGGCGAGATCATGGCGATCGGCCGCACTTTTGAGGAGGCCTTTGGCAAGGCCATGCGCTCGCTGGAGGACGGGCACCAGGGTATTTGCGCCGGTGGCAAGGAGGGCGCCGATAAGCTGAGCGACGATGAGCTTGCTCAGGCCGTGGGCACCCCGACTGAGCACCGCATCTTCTTTGTGGTCGAGGCCCTGCGCCGTGGCTGGGATGTTGCGCGCATCCACGCCATCTGCGGTATCGATCCGTGGTATCTCAACCGCATCAACGATATGGTGCAGGTCCAAGAAAGCATCCGCGGCCTGCGCGTGGAGGACATTGACGCCGACGCGATGCGCCTGCTCAAGCAGTATGGTACGAGCGATGCCGAGATTGCCGCGCTGACCGGCTCGGACGAGCGCTTTGTTCGCGCTTACCGTAAGGGTCTGGGCGTGGTTCCCAGCATGAAGACGGTCGATACCTGCGCCGCCGAGTTCTCGAGTGCGACGGAATACCACTACAAGACCTACGAGAACATCTACCGTACGAGCCCGATCGCCAAGAAGTGCGTTGCCCCCGACGAGACCACGCCCGCGTGCAAGCCCAAGGCGATGATTCTGGGTGCCGGCCCCAACCGTATCGGCCAGGGCATCGAGTTCGACTACTGCTGCGTGCACGCGAGCTATGCGCTGGCGGCCCGCGGCTTCGAGACCATCATGGTCAACTGCAACCCCGAGACCGTCTCGACCGACTACGACACGTCAGACCGCCTGTACTTTGAGCCGCTCACCTACGAGGACGTCATGGACGTTATCGATGTTGAGCGCCCCGACGGCGTCGTGGTGACGCTCGGCGGCCAGACCCCGCTTAAGCTGGCGCGCATGCTCGAGGAGAGCGGCGTGAACATCATGGGTACCAAGCCCGACGCCATCGATTTTGCCGAGGACCGCGAGCGTTTCGCCGCCCTGCTCGACAAGCTGGGCATTATGTACCCGCCGGCGGGTCAGGCCACTTCGTTTGAGGAGGCCGAGGCCGTGGCCGCGCACATCGGCTACCCGCTGCTGGTGCGTCCGAGCTATGTGTTGGGCGGCCGCGGCATGATGATCGCCTACGATGCCGAGCATCTGCGCGATTACATGGCCGAGGCTGCGCGCATTAGCCCCGACTACCCGGTGTATCTCGATCGCTTCCTGGAGGGTGCGATCGAGTCCGATGTCGACGCCCTGTGCGACGGCGAGGAAGTCTATATTGGCGGCATCCTGGAGCATATCGAGGAGGCCGGTATCCACTCCGGTGACTCCGCGACCTGCATTCCGCCGTTCAGCTTTAGCGAGAGCCTTCAGGCGAAGCTCCGCGAGACCACGCGCCGCATCGCGATGGCGCTGGGGGTCCGCGGCCTGGTCAACGTGCAGTATGCCATCAAGGGCGAGACCGTCTACGTTATTGAGGCCAATCCGCGTGCCAGCCGTACCGTGCCGTTCATCTCCAAGGCCACCGGCGTGCCGCTGGCCAAGTGCGCGGCGCGTATCATGGCGGGCGATTCTATCGCGAGCCTGGGCCTGCCGAGCGACGAGCGTCAGCTGGACTGGTTCTGCATGAAGGAAGCCGTTATGCCCTGGGGCCGTTTCCCGGGAGCCGACGTTATCCTGGGGCCCGAGATGAAGTCGACGGGCGAGGTCATGGGTATCGCCAAGAGCTATCCCGAGGCATATGCCAAGACGCAGATGGCGATTGACTACAAGCTGCCCGATCCGAGCTGCGGCAAGGTGTTCATTAGCGTGTGCGACCGCGACAAGCGTCATATCCTTTCGGTCGCCCGTATCCTGCGCTACCTTGGCTTTGACATCTGCTCTACCGAGGGTACGGCGCGCGTGCTGCGCGGAGGCAACGTGACGTGCGAGGTCGTGGAAAAGATCAGCGGCCCGCACGACGGCGAGCGTCCCAACATCGGCGATCTCATCGCCGATGGCAAGATCGCGTTGATCATCAATACGCCGTACGGCCCGGGTTCGCGCGGCGACGGCTATCTGTTGCGCACCGAGGCGGTGCGCCGCGGCGTGACCTGCGTGACGGCGATGTCTGCCGCCAATACGTACGTGAGTGCCATCGAGGCGGTGCGTGAGGACCAGCAGGGTCACGGCAGTGCCAACGACATGGGCATGGACGTCATCGCCCTGCAGGACCTGCCGCAGCACACGGTGTAGGTTGAGCTGTCCGGCCGGGGCGGGAGCCGGACACTTTCTCTCGGAAACTGGGCTTCGCGAAGTTTTCCGAGAGAAAGGACCGCCTCCCGCCCCAGCCTGCGGTGACTCGGCTGCACCGTGTGCTGCCGAAGGGGCTTTGTGCGTCCGGTGGCAATCAGGGTTCCGGCAACGGTGGGCAGACATCCGGCGGTTCGAACGATGGCGCCCAGGCGGGAAAGCCCGCTGGTGACAAGGCTCAGGGTGGCAAGTCCGCTAACTCACTTGCGAGCACCGGTGATCAAACGGTGGCGACCGTCGCCGCGATCGGCGGCCTGGGTGCCGCGATCGCCGCAATCGGAGTCTTTCTTGCTCGTTTCCGCCGCAAGGAAGACTAGCGCGAGCGATTGACAATCGCACACGTTTCTCAAGAGGGCCGCGGTAACCGTCGCGGCCCTCACTTTACCGGAGCGGTCTGAGGACTCGCGTCTTTCGCTTCGGACTGCTGCGCAGGGTCAATCAGGCGGAGATCTCACCCGTGTCGGGTTTGCGATAGCTTGGCGAACATAATTACGCGAAATCTAGGATTTCTCAAAAACGCGAAGTAGATGATATATTGTACTTCGCGTTTTTCAGTTAATCTTAATTTTGCGAAGTGGATTGCCATGAGACTTATTAATCGCCCGTTCTACATGAGCAAGCTTTCCAAGGTGGCAGGTACGCCTGATATCAAGGTGATCACCGGAATCAGGCGATGCGGAAAATCGAAATTGCTTGAGGCGTTTGCCAGCCAACTTCATTCAAACGACCCCTCGGCCAACGTCATACACGTCAACTTCAATCTACTTGAGTTCGAGCCGTTGGCGGAATACCATGCGCTGCATACATATGTGGAAAAGCACTATATTGAGGGTTGCCGGAATATCGTCATGATCGACGAGGTCCAGATGTGTGAAGGGTTCGAGCGGGCTATCAACAGTCTTCATGCGTCAGAGAAATATGACATTTACATCACGGGGTCGAACGCCTTTCTTCTCTCAAGCGACCTCTCGACGTTGTTCACGGGAAGAACGGTGGAGATCGAGGTCTTTCCGTTTTCACTTGCGGAGTTCTCGGCGTATCACGAGATCACTTCTCCAGCCGAGGCCCTTGCTCGCTATGTCCGCGAGGGAGGAATGCCGGGTTCCTATATCTACCAGGACGAAAGGATGCGTTTCTCATACATCTCGGATGTGCTTGAAACTCTTATCCTGCGCGACATCAGACAAAAATATCGTATACGTAATGCGGAGCATCTTAAACGTTCCTGCGAGTTCCTGATGGATAACGTCGGAAACATCTCTTCTCTCAAGGGGATGGCGGCCGAGCTTTCACGAGCGAACCTTAAGATAAGCGACAAGACGCTGGCTGTGTATATCGACTACCTGTGTAATGCGTTTGCGTTCCACCGGTTTCGTCGCTTTGACGTCTCAGGAAAGAAATACCTGTCGACGGGAGATAAATACTATCTGGCCGACCATTCGTTTCGCTACGCCGCGCTTGGCACGAAAAAGCTCGACTTTGGCCATGTTTACGAGAATATGGTGGCAATCGAGCTTATGCGCCGCGGATGGGAAGTCTACGTGGGCGTTCTCTACCAAAAGGAAGTAGACTTTGTCGCCATCAGGCGTGACCGCCGTGTCTATATCCAGGTGAGTGACGACATTTCCCAAGAAGCGACGCTTGAGCGTGAGCTTGATCCGCTGCGACGGATTCGAGACGCCTATCCCAAGTGCGTCATCGCCCGAACAGGGCACGAAACGACTGATTGGGATGGCATCAAGGTCGTCGACCTGGCACGATGGCTTATGGGTGAATCAGGCGAGCTGGCCGTCTAGCACGCGATGGCGCGGGCTGAAACGAACGAGCGATGATTTCGTCCCGCGAGGAGGCCAATACGGCCCTCTTCGAGGGACGGAATCCTCGCTCGATCTCTTGGCGGGACATTTTGCTCGGTCGATGATCAACGGTTGGTGGAAAGCGATGCCTCGTCCGTGTCACTATTCCGTGATTGCTGGTATTTTCTGCATGCTAAAATGAATGCATAAAAGACTTTATATTTGGAGGTCTCGATGCCTGCTTTAAAGATGCTCGACAATCTTGTTCCCATCAGCGATTTCAGTCACGGTAAGGGTCCCGCTGCGTTTTCGAGAGTGAGCAACGACAACCCGGTTGTAGTTTTGAAACACAACAAGCCGGCGTTCGTTATCGTGACGCCCGATGAATACCGAGAGGCTAAGCAGGCGGAGGAGGACCTCGCCTTGTTGACGTTGGCCCTTAAGAGGACGGCTGCGACAAGCGATGATGAACTCGTTTCCCTATCTGATGTTATGGCAGAGTTGGGTGTGGGCCAGGACGAACTCGATCAGATGGATGAGGTCGAGTTTGAATGAGCGGGTACGAAGTCGCTTTCTACCCGGATGCTCTCAAGGATCTCAAACGTCTCGATGGTTCCCAGCGAAAACACGTGTTTAAGGCTATAGAAAGAATCAGAACGAACCCATTGCCGCAGAACGAAGGCGGATTCGGCAAGCCTCTTGGAAACAAGGCGGGCACGGATTTGACTGGCTTCATGAAAATCAAGCTCAGGGGAAGTGGCATTCGGATTGTGTACCGCCTCATTAAAATCAAAGGAAAAATGGCCATCGTAGTGGTAGGCGCTCGTGAAGACATGGAAGCGTACCGAACCGCCCAAAGGCGTGCGATTGATTTCGAGAAGTGGGCGGAAGAGGCTCTCTAACTTCATGGGTGAAAACAGGAATGCAGCGATGTGCTTCAGGTGTGCGAGTTTTGAAAGGCTCTGGTGATTCGGAGGTTCGCCAGAGCCTTTTTCTATCTGTGGACATTCCTCTTGGACAGTTAGTTCAGATACGTATTTTTCAGAGGACGTGTGGAGGCCAATTTGGGCACAATTGAGCTATTTTTGATAGTCTGGACCGACAAAGACGCGCGGGCAATAGCGAGAAAGACCTATTATTAGGTCTAAAGCGACTTAAAACCAGTTTGTTAGCGCCAATTAGCACCGCCAAAATATACGTATCTGAACTAACTGTCCACCACCCTCCAACAACCTCCTATTCCAAATCAAATCAGCCATTGTGCGTCATGGTAATTCCCGGTGGATCGCGGGATGGCGGCTGCGACTTTCCCTCAGGATAATTCGCGAAGCCCGGTTTCCGAGGGAAAGGTATTGGTTATGTAATACCAGTTAAACAGTAAAAATATGCTTAAGTGGTATCTGGCTGGAGAACCAATTGGTATCGTGTTTTAGACCCACCTCGCCATCTACGTTCGTTTTTATACCGCTGGGAGAATTCTAAATTTGGTTGCGCAACTGCTCCCGTATGCTGATTCAACCTAATAGGTGGCTATCTGGTTACTACCAGTTGACCCCTTGGTAACGGGTGGGCCAATTGTACGGAATGTACCGAACACCCCCCCCGTTTGATGCGTTCGCCCATGCTGCAGGGCGCGCGTCCGCGACACTTCCGCATGTCGGAGGGAAGGAGTCCAGGTGCGTAGGAATTCCATTTTCACGAAACGGTGGGTGAAGGGAAGCGCGGTTCTCGTCGCAACAGCGGCGACCCTCGTGTTCGCCAGCCCCCAGCAGGCGATTGCCACGCCGCTCAAGGGCGTCGACTCGGCGACCGTTTCCCAGTCAGCCTCGAACGTCGTCGACATCGATTTCGCCGACGGCATTAAGGGGCGTATCACATTTCTTGAGGACGGCATTTTCCGTTACAACGTCGACCCCAAAGGCGAGTTTTCCGAGTACGCCACGCCGCGTAGCAAGTCCCACACGGCTAAGATTCAGGCCCAGCCCGACACCTCGGACACCTACAGCAAGCCGAGCGCAACGGTTGTCGACAAAGGCGACGCTATCGAGATCACCGGCGGCAAGGCGACCGTGGTTCTGGACAAGGCGACCGGCAAGATGAGCATTAAATCGGGCGACCGCGTCGTGGTCTCCGAGTCCGCATCCCTCGACCTTGATAAGAAGGGTACTGTCCAGACACTCGCCAAGGAGAAGTCCGAGAACTTCTTTGGCGGTGGCACCCAGAATGGGCGCTTCCTGCACACCAACCAGACCATCGCCATCTCCAACACTAATAACTGGACCGACGGCGGCGTCGCCTCGCCCAACCCGTTCTACTGGACGAGCGACGGCTACGGCGTGCTTCGCAACACCTTTGCCGAGGGTTCTTACGACTTTGGCTCTACGGACTCCTCGACGGTCACGACCTCGCACAGCGAGAATGAGTTCGATGCCTATTACTTCGTGGCAACCGAAACGGGCGCCTCGAACGTGGCGACCGAGATGCTGCAGGACTACTACAAGGTGACCGGCAATCCGGTACTGCTGCCCGAGTACGGTTTCTACCTGGGTCACCTTAATGCCTACAACCGTGATGGCTGGTCAACGACCTCGGGTCAGAAGAAGTGGGAGACCAAGGGCAGCAAGCCTTCGAGTGAGAAGGGCAACGTTAAATACGAGTCCGGCATGTCGACGGGCTACAAGCTCGACGGCACGCTTGCCGCCGAGACGCTCAACGGAGAGGGCCCCACGGTCGATACCGAGAACATGAAGGCGACCGATTTCGACCGCCAGTTCTCCGCCCAGCAGGTTATCGATGACTACGAGGACAACGACATGCCGCTCGGCTGGTTCCTGCCGAACGACGGATACGGTGCCGGCTATGGCCAGAACGGTTATTACAAGACCGGCGGCGTCAACTCCGACGGAACGAGTTCAGCCGAGCGCCTCAACGCCGTGCGTGCCAACGTCGACAACCTTAAGAAGTTTACCGAGTATGCTAACTCCAAGGGTGTGAGCACGGGTCTGTGGACCCAGTCTAACCTGGAGCCTGACAGCAACTCCGAGACCCCGTGGCATTTGCTTCGCGATTTCGACGCCGAGGTCAAGACGGGCGGCATTACCACCCTCAAGACCGACGTCGCTTGGGTGGGCTCTGGCTACTCCTTTGGCCTCAACGGCATCAAGACGGCCTACGATACGGTGACGACCGGTGCCAACAAGCGCCCCAACATCATCACGCTTGACGGTTGGGCCGGCACGCAGCGCTTTGGTGGCATCTGGACCGGCGATCAGTACGGCGGCAACTGGGAGTACATCCGCTTCCACATCCCCACGTATATCGGTCAGAGCCTCTCGGGCAACCCCAACATCGGCTCCGATATGGACGGCATCTTTGGTGGCGACCCCATCATCTCCGCGCGCGACTACCAGTGGAAGACGTTCACGCCCTCTATGCTCGATATGGACGGCTGGGGCACCTACCGCAAGTCGCCCATGACGCACGGCGATCCCTACACGGGCATTTCGCGCTTTTACCTCAAGCTCAAGGCGCAACTCATGCCCTATATCTACACGAGCGCGGCCTCGGCGGCCAACATCGACACGGGCAACGGCGATACCGGCCTGCCCATGATCCGCGCCATGCTGCTCTCCGACAACTCCGAGTACGCCGCAAGCACCTCGACGCAGTATCAGTACATGTTTGGTGAGAACTTCCTGGTGGCACCGGTGTATCAGGATACCCAGGCAGATGAGAACGGCAATGACGTTCGCAATGGTATCTACCTTCCCAACTACGGCACCGACGAGAATCCCACCATCTGGATTGACTACTTCTCGGGTAAGCAGTACCGCGGCGGCCAGGTCCTCAACAACTACGATGCGCCGCTTTGGAAGCTGCCGCTGTTTGTGAAGGCCAACGCCATCGTGCCGATGTATGCCGAGAACAACAACCCCGAGGCCGTGAGCGACACCAACACCAAGGGTACCGACCGCAGCCAGCGTATCGTCGAGTTCTTCGCCACCGAGGGTGACGGCACCTTTACGCAGTACGAGGACGACGGCTCTTCCATCCAGAACAACACGACCGAGGACGATGCCTACGGCACGATCGACAATATCTCCTACGGCGAGCATGTGAGTACCGTCTACAGCTCCAAGGCCACGGGCGGCACCGCGACCTTTACCGCCGAAGCCTCGCAGGGTGGCTACAACGGCTACGACTCCAACCGCACCACGACCTTCGTGGCCAACGTGTCCGCCAAGCCCACGAGCGTCGTCGCCAAGAACGGTGGCTCCGCGCTCAACGTGGTTGAGGTCAACTCGCAGGAGGCCTTTGACGCCGCGAACCCCGAGGCCGGCCAGGCGGTCTACTTCTACAACGAGACCCCCAACCTCAACCACTACGGCAGCGATGCAGACAGCACCGAGGCCGAGCAGGGCGAGAGCTTCAACAACACCAAGATCACCACGAACCCCAAGGTCTACGTCAAGTTCGCGAAGACCGATGTCGCTGCAGCGGCGCAGACGCTCGAACTCGGCGGCTTCGTGAACGCCGATGCCACGCTGGCCGTCGACCGCCTCAACGAGAACCTCTCCGCACCCGCGAACCTTGCCGCTCCCGAGGATGCCACCACCCCCACGAGCATCAAGCTCACCTGGGGAAAGGTCGATGGTGCTACCTCCTACGACCTTAAGGTAGACGGTACCGTGTTCGCCGTGGGCGATGCGGCGGAGTTTACGCATGCCGACCTTGCCTACAACAGCAAGCATACCTACCAGATTCGTTCGCGCAACGCCGATGGCTACTCCGCCTGGAGTGACGTGCTCGAGGCGAGCTCCGCGCTCGACCCGTGGCGCAACGTCCCCACAGCTGAGAAGATCACTTGGGAGGGCTCGCTCTATGGCAGCCACAAGGCCGATCTCGCCTTCGACCATGAGTTCCAGTCGGGCGACGGCGGTTTCCACTCCGGTGGCAACGATCTGGGCAAGGCCCTGACGGTCGATTACGGCAAGGCCTACAAGCTTGACAAGCTCGAGTACTATCCGCGTGACGACGCCGGCAATGGCACCGTGACCAAGATGCGCATCGAGACGAGCCTCGACGGCACGCATTGGACCACCCAGGAAGTCGATTGGGAGCGCTCCGCCGCCTGTAAGACGGTGGCGTTCGACGGCGCCGTGGCCGCACGCTACGTGCGTATGACGCCGCTCGCCTCGGTCGGCAATTTCTTCTCCGCGTCCGAGATCGCCATCTACAAGACCGACGGCACGGATGGCTTCGCCGTGGGCTCCAACCTCAACAAGGCAACGATCTCCGATGGCGACTACTCCAACATGAAGAACTATCTGGGTCTCGAGAACCGTGGGTCCGATGCCTCGACGTTCAACTCGCAGATCCGCGACCACTTTGCTGACCTCAACAATAACGGCGTCTACGACGTCTACGATTACTCGTTCACCATGGCGGGGCTCGACGGCGGCACCAAGCAGAAGGGCAAGGTCGCTGGTACCCTTGCGGTGATTCCGAGCAAGACTGAGGTCGAGGCCGGCGATGAGATCACCGTCGATGTCTATGCGGCCGACGCCAAGAACGTCAACGCCCTGGGCGCGCTCGTCAACTTTAAGAGTGACCAGTTTGAGTTTGTGTCCGAGAGCATCTCACAGGATGGTTCGACCGCCGGCATGGAGAACCTGTCGCGCGAGAAGATCCAGTTTGAGGACGGCACGCAGACCATCAACCTCGCTTTTGCCAACCGCGGAGATGGCAAGCTCTACAACGGCACCGGCGCGGTGGCGAGCTTCAAGCTCAAGGCCAAGACCGCCGGCAAGGTTGAACTGCCCTCGACATCTTGGCTCATTGGCCCGGCGTGCGACGCACTTGAGTTTGCGAGCGATGGCACGGTGACGATGCCGGACGTTCCGCAGCCCACGGTCGCCGAGTACGGCCGCGACGCCTTCGACATCACGATGACCAACGACGAGCTCACTACCGATGACGGCACCAACGTCGAGAAGCTTATTCAGCAGAAGAGCTATAACGCGCTGTTCGATAATAACGAGGGCGACAACGGCTTTGAGTTCCTGTGGGACTGGAGCGGCAACTGGGACAGTGAGGGCAAGCTTCCGAGTTACGTGAAGCTTCCCACCACGATGACATTTGCCTTTAAGACGCCATCGAAGCTCGATGCCGTCGAGGTTGTCAACCGCAACGGCGGTAACGGCACCGTGCAGAAGATCAAGGCCGTCGTGACGTTCGAGGATGGCTCGACCCAGGAGTTCGCGGGCGGGGAGTACGATTCCTTCCAGGCTCGCTACGCCTTTGGTCTCTCTGCCGAGAACAAGGGCAAGAAGGCGACCAAGGTCGAGATCACGCCGCTTGAGGCATCGGGTGACCAGATGCTCACGCTGCGCGAGATCAACTTCAACTACACGCAGGGTGTCGAGGCCATCGAGGGCGTCGAGCTGGGCAAGAACCAGACCGAGTTCTTTGAAGGTGATGTTACGCTCGTCGACGCCAAGGCCACGCCTGAGAGCGCCGGCTACCCCTACGTGACGGTCGAGAGTTCCGACCCCTCTGTGGTGAGCGTCTCCGCTGTCCAGGCCGGCGATAGCGTGAACTACTACCTGCGTGCCAACAAGGCGGGCAAGGCAACGATCACGGTGGCATCGGTACTCGATCCCTCCAAGACCGCATCCTATGAGGCCGAGGTCAAGGCTGGTGTCGACACCTCTGCACTCATGGCAGCGCTTTCCAAGGCCGCGGGCTACAGCGAGTCCGTCTACACCAAGGATTCTTATGCAGCTCTCACCGCTGCGGTCGAGGCGGCTCAGAAGCTCCTCGACGGCGGCCAGGGCAGCTATAACAAGAAGGATGTCGCAGACGCCACGGCCAAGATCGAGAAGGCAATCGACGGCCTCAAGATGCGCCCCGTCGATGAGAAGAGCCTCATCAACACGCCCGAGAACCGCGAGAACGTCAAGGTGACCGGCTTCTCGAGCGAGGCCGACTACGAGGGCAGCAACGCCGTCAACGCTCTTGACGGCGACGAACAGACGCTCTGGCACAGCGACTATGCCTATAATGCCGGTATGCCCCAGCACCTGACCGTCGACCTGGGCCGCGACTACGATCTCACCGACGTCACGTTCCTGCCGCGCCAGGACGGCGGCACGAACGGCGATATCTTTGAGGCCGAGGTGCTGGTCTCCGATACCGCCGACGGTTATGAGATGGGCACCGCCACGTCGATGGGTACGTTTACCTTCGACAACGACGGCCGCGTGCTCACCGACCGTGGCGACTGGAAGCAGATGAGTTTTGGTGCCGCGCGCGGTCGCTACGTGACCGTCAAGGTGCTCCACGCCGGCGGTGGCAGCGTTGACGCCTACTGCAGCATGGCGGAGCTCAAGTTCTACGGTACGGCCGTTCCCGATCCGGTGGCGAAGGACGACCTCACTGCCGCGATTGAAAAGGTTGATGCCGAGGTTGCAGCCGGCGACCTTAAGGCCAGCGACTACACCGAGGCTTCCTGGACCGTGTTCCAGAACGCCTTGGCGAGCGCCCGCGCCATCTTGAGCGACGAGAACGCCACGCAGGACGAGGTCGACCAGGCACTCAAGGCACTCGAGAGTGCTCGCAACGCGCTCGAGAAGACCCCGGTGACCCCGGTCGAGAACCCGACCAAGAAACAGCTCAAGGCCCTGGTCAAGCAGGCGAAGGAGACTGACACCAAGGGAAAGACGGCCGAGTCCGTCAAGGCCCTGACGGACGCCATTACCTACGCCGAGGATGTCTTGGGTGATGAGAATGCTTCCGACACCCAGCTCCAGGCGGCCTATGACCAGCTCAAGCTGGCCATCGAGGGCCTCAAGGATGCCGACTCCGGCAACCAGGGCGGCTCGGGCAACACCGGAGGTTCGGGCAACCAGGGTTCCGGCAACGGCTCGAACGGTGGCGGCCAGACGAGCAAGCCCGCAGGCGACAAGGCCCAGGGCGGCAAGAAGAACGGTTCGGCGATCCCCAACACTGGCGACCAAACGGTGACGACTGTCGCGACCGTCGGTGGCCTTGGAGCCATCATCGCCGCGATCGGTGCCTTCTTCCACCGTCGCAATAAGGCTGAGTAGTCCCAGCGATAACTAAGCAAACGTGCCCGCCACTCCACCAAGGACGGCGGGCATTGCTTTTTTATTTCAGCCAACGTACGTCATAGCAATCCCCGGTAGGTCGAGGGTGCTCTGCGGCGGCCCGGTATTTTCATCTGAACGACTTTGCGCAGCAACCGGAGTGAAGATGAAAACACCGGGCCGCCGCAGAGCACTCACAGACCGCAGGGACGGGAGCAGCTATACTACTCTCAGTAGTTAAGGGTCGCGGATCCGCCGCGTCGCCGCTCTCAACAGGAGGTCTTTATTTATGGCAGATCAAAAGCCGGTTGTCGGGATCATCATGGGTTCCAAGTCCGATCTGGGCGTTATGGAAGGCTGCACCGCCGAGCTCGAGGCACTCGGTGTGCCCTATGAGCTCGTCATTGCGAGCGCGCACCGCACGCCGGTGAAGGTTCACGAGTGGGCCTCGACTGCTGCCGATCGCGGGATCAAAGTGATTATCGCCGCTGCCGGCAAGGCCGCTCACTTGGGTGGTGTCGTGGCTGCCTTTACGCCGCTGCCGGTTATCGGCGTGCCTATGAAGACGAGTGACCTGGGCGGTATGGATTCGCTACTGTCTATGGTGCAGATGCCTTCGGGCGTGCCCGTGGCCTGCGTTGCCATCAACGGCGCTAAGAACGCCGCCATCTATGCCACGCAGATTCTTGGCGCCTGCGACCCCGAGTACCGCAAGGTTATCGAGAAGATGAAGCAGGAGATGGCCGACGCCTAAACGGCTTGCCGTTCCGTTGTAACCACAGGGAGAATCATGTCCGACTATCAGGGAAAACGTTTCTCGGCTTCTCAGATCCCCGATCCATCCAAGCCGGGATCGGCCCGCTCCATGCAGCATGGTCGGGCATCCTCTCCTCAGCAGGCTCGTGCGCCGCGTCCCGTAACGCCGACGTCCCATCGCCGTCAGGATACGCCGGCTGCGTATCGCCCTTCGTCATATGGCACGGCAAAGAAGCAGGCCCGGTCGACGAGGCAACCGGGCGACGCGCCGTCCAGCTATACCGAGCCGCCGCATAAGAAGCGTCGCTCCATCATCCCCATCCTACTCATCATCGTGGGCATCGGTCTGATTGTCGCCGCCGCCGCCATCTTTATCAATGCTCAGATTGGCTATAAGCAGGCGAGCGATTCGTACCAGAAAATCGAGAAGCAATATGTAAGCGATAAGGACGCCAGCGGCGTGCCGATTATCGACTTCGATGCGCTTGCTCAGACAAACCCCGAGATTGTGGGTTGGATTTACGTGCCGGGAACCAACATCAACTATCCCGTGGTGCAGACCAACAACAACTCCAAATACCTCAACACGCTGTTCGACGGTACGGCCAATGCGTCCGGGGCCATTTTTCTGGATAGCGATGACACCGCGCCGGGGATGGTTGACCAGCAGACCACGATCTACGGCCACCACATGAATGACGGGTCGATGTTCAACGTGATTTCGGACACCACCGACCAAGCGACATTCGATAGCATCGAGTACGTGTATTACATCACGCGCGATGCAACGTATAAGCTGCGACCGCTGGCGACCAAGGTCGTCGAGGATACGTATGCCAAGGCGCGCACGCCTAATTTTGAGGGTGACGACGGGCTCAAGAACTACCTGTCCGAGATGCTCGACGGTGCTTCGGCAGTGGCGAGTGATGCAGGCGATCGCGCTGCTTCGGCAACCAAGGTCGTGACGCTCGTGACCTGTCGCTCGCTGTCATTTAGCAATACGCGCGCCGTCATGGTGCTCACGCCGGTCGAGGAATAAAGTGTCCGGGCCCCGTCCCAAAAAGACTACCCTGGAAATCAAAAGGAGAAATGATGCTTGAAAGTGGCAAATCGATGCCTTCGGTTGATGCTTGGCTGCGCGAAGCCAAGGCCGATGTTTCGGCGGCTGATTGTGGGATGTACCTGACACACAACGGCGTGGTGCGTGCGACGCCTAAGTCCGAGGTGCGTGGGGTCGAGACAGATGGTGTGGCGCCTGGACATAAGGTGGGCGGCATGGTGTTCGGCTTCGATGCCGATAAGGTGCAGGCCGCTATCGAGGCGACGCGCACGATGCCGGGTATCGGCTATGTGCGTGTGTGGCTGGCGAGTGGCGAGCTTACCGTGGGCGACGACATCATGCTCGTGCTCATTGGCGGGGACATTCGTCCGCACGTGGTCGATGCCCTGCAGTCGCTTGTCGGCACCATCAAGAATGAATGCGTGAACGAGGTAGAGCGCGAGGCATAGGGCTTTGCGATCGATTCGAGCCCATCTGTAGCAAGAGCCCGCTGGCAGTTAGATTGAACTGCCAGCGGGCTTACTTGTCCGTTGGAACCGACTTGCAGCAGCGCCAGCGCTATACGCGTGTGGCGTCCTTGGGGCTCATGGTCATGCTCTGGAAGCGGTTTTCCATAAAGTCATTATCGAAGTACTTGCCGTAGAACTGCGCAACGGGAATATCCGGTTCCGTGCCGTTGACGCGCTGATACCAATAATCGAGCGACTGCAGCGTCATAACGCCATCGACCAGCATAATGATGGTGAAGATGACGGTAGCCGAGTAGCGGCTCTTCCACGGAATCATGTTGATGAGCTTGAGCAGCCTCGGCAGCAGCAGCTTGATCCAGATGAGGCCACCCAGGCCCCACAGACAGGCGAAGCCCGTGCAGGTGCGTCCGCCCGTGAGGACCACGAGCGGGTCGGGCATACCGAACAGCGTTATGTGCGAGTAGCTCCACGAGACCACGCCAAACGCGGTCTGCATAAACCAGCCCACGAACACCTCAAAGCTGGCGCCGAGCAGGGCGCTCACCAGGAAAATGATGATGGGGTTCTTTTTATAGAAGCGGTTGAGCACCATGGTCATGAGCACGGCACCAAAGCCGTAGATGGGGCTGAAGGGGCCAAACAGCATACCGGCGCGGTCCTGGTAGACACCCGGATCGTTGACGGTCATATGCCAGATATCCTCCAGGATGAGGCCCAGCACGCAGCAGACAAAGAATACCCAGAACAGGTTGAAGTAGTTGAGCTTGATGTAGCCCTCGCCGGTTTCATCGCGCCCGAGCATGCCCTCGGCGGCGGCGTCACGATCGAGCATCTCCTGCAGGCGGCGCTGCAGTTCGCGCTCCTGACGAAGCGTGGGGTCGACGGTGGCCGAAAGCGCAACGAGGATGCCGAGCTGGATGGCGGGGCGCAGCAAGAACGGCCCGATGCCCTGGAGCATCACGTCGACCAAAAGCTCGACGACGGTAAATGCGATAAGGATATAGGACAGGCGTGCGGCGTTGCGGCGTTGGTTCTTAATGAGGTCAAGGCCAAAGATGATCAAGATGACCGCGCTCGCCGCCGAGAGCATGATGCCGGCGACGATAAGGCCGACCGCGACGAGCGTGTTGTCGCCGAGCTTGGCGGCGGCGTTGCCGTTGATGAGCGCGGTGATGACCTGCCACATAAAGGCGGCGACCGACGGGAGCGTGCCCACGCCGGACAGGATGCACAGGACGGCATACACCTTAATGATGAGGGGGATCTTCTTGACCTCCGTGGCGCTGGGGACGCCGGGGTCGAGTTCGTTTCGATCCATACAGAACCTTTCTCGTTTTGTCCTAAGTTACAAGGATACGCCGCCGACCTGCTAAAAAACAGGACGAACGTCCTAATTGCAGCAATGTACGCCCTAACGGTGGGCGAGACGCGCCGCGACGGAGGCATACGGGATCGTTGGCCCCGCGGGCGGGTTTCCCAATAAAATGTTTGGTCGCAAAACGGATTATAAGCTCGGTGGGCTTTTAAAAAGCGCTGCTCATGCGCAGGAGTGCTTGTCTTGCCGTGCGTATAATAGGGCGGGTAACGCCAAATAACGAGGCTCTGAGGGGATGCCATGTCTCAAGAAACCATCCGCGCGGCCGAGCGTGCCACGGGACAGGTGACGACCATGTCGACGTATGATCCGGACTCCGACCAGCTGCATGAGGAATGCGGCATCTTTGGTGTGTGGGCACCCGATCGCGATGTGGCTCGACTGACGTACTTTGGTCTGCGCGCGTTGCAGCATCGCGGCCAGGAATCAGCGGGAATCGCCGTGGGCGATGGCGGCACGGTTATGGTTCGTAAAGACCTGGGACTGCTCGATCGCGTGTTCTCCAACGCTGACCTGTCGACGCTCTCCGGCCAGCTGGCCGTGGGCCACGTGCGCTATGGCACCGCCGGCGCCAAGAGTTGGGAAGCCTCGCAGCCGCATCTTTCTACCATCAACAGCGTCATCATCGCGCTTGCTCACAACGGCACTCTGGTCAACACCGACGAGCTGCGCCGTCAGCTGATCGAGCTGGGCGTGCCGTTCCTCTCCAATTCGGATTCCGAGGTCGCGACCAAGCTTATCGGCTACTTTACCCAGCGTACGGGCCACCTGCGCGAGGGCATTCGCAAGACCATGGAGCTCGTGCGCGGCGGCTACGCCATGACGCTCATCAACGAGCAGGCACTCTACGCTTTCCGCGACCCGCACGGCATTCGTCCGCTGGTGCTGGGCAAGCTCGTGGACGAGGGCCTGGACCAGGCCGACGCAGCTTCTGTTTCGCAGCTGCCCTCGCAAGACGGAGCCTCGACGGCCGACTCCGCCGTCCATATCACGCGCGCCGGCGGCTGGGTCGTTGCCTCCGAGACGTGCGCACTCGATATCGTGGGTGCCGAGTATGTCCGTGATGTCCGTCCCGGCGAGATCTTGCGCATCAGCGCCGAGGGCCTGGTGTCCGAGCAGGGTGTGCCCGCAGCCGAAGAGCCCGCCAACTGCATCTTTGAGCAGGTCTACTTTGCCCGCCCCGACTCCATCATGAACGGCAAGAGCGTCTACGCCTGCCGTTACGACATGGGTCGTCAGCTGGCACACGAAGAGCCCGTCGAGGCCGATCTGGTCATCGGCGTGCCCGACTCCGGCCTGCCGCCCGCGGAGGGCTATTCGCACGAGAGCGGCATTCCCTTTGGCGAGGGCCTCATCAAGAATCGCTATGTGGGCCGTACGTTTATCGAGCCCACGCAGGAGCTGCGCGCCATGGGCGTGCGCATGAAGCTCAACCCGCTGCGCGACAACATCGAGGGCAAGCGCCTGGTCGTCATCGATGACTCCATCGTGCGCGGCACCACCATGGTGCAGCTCGTCAAGATGCTGCGCAACGCCGGCGCCAAGGAGATTCACATCCGCATCAACTCGCCCGAGGTCATCTGGCCGTGCTTCTACGGTATCGATACCGACGTGCAGTCGCAGCTCATCAGCGCCAACAAGACGGTCGAGGAGATCTGCGAGTATATCGGCGCCGATTCGCTGGCCTTCCTTTCGGTTGAGGGCCTGCTGAAGGTCATGCCCAAGGGTGGCTACTGCGATGCATGCTTTACCGGCCGTTATCCTGTGGCGATTCCCGAGAGCTTTGGCCGCGACAAGTTCATGGAGGGCTTTAAGCCCCGTAACCTGGATAAGCCGCTGCACTTTGACGACGACGCCGTGGTCGAGAAATACGACGACCGCAGCTGGGAAGAGAAGCACGGCGAGGCTTAAAACCTGCCATTTAGGGACAGGTTTATTTTGGTAGGTTTCACCTGCTGTTTTGTTGATTGAGCGGCGAGCGTTGTCAGGATGCGCGCCGAATGAACGCAACTATGAGCACCGTTTGGCGCCCGAGCGGCGGACGGTAGTGGGAGAGGAAGGCTCAGATGAGCGACAGCAAGCATGTGACGTATGAGGATGCCGGCGTCGATACCGCCGAGGGCGGCCGCGCCGTCGACGCTATTAAGCAGATGGTCAAGGACACCAACCGTCCCGAGGTCATCGGCGGCATCGGTGGCTTTGGCGGCCTGTTCTCGGCCGCCGCGCTTAAGGATATGGAAGACCCGATCCTGATCAGCGGTACCGACGGCGTGGGCACCAAGCTCGTGCTCGCCCAGATCATGGACCGTCACGAGACGGTGGGTCGGGACCTGGTCGCCATGTGCGTCAACGATATTTTGGCTTCGGGCGCCGAGCCGCTGTTCTTCCTGGACTACGTTGCCATCGGCCACATTGAGGCCGAGCACATGGCAAAGATCATCAAGGGCGTGGCCGATGGCTGCAAGCTCGCGGGCTGCGCGCTCGTGGGCGGCGAGATGGCCGAGCACCCCGGCGTCATGGCTCCTGCCGACTACGACCTCGCCGGCTTTACCGTGGGTGTCGTCGACCGTCCCAAGATGCTCGATCCCGCGAACGTCCGCCCCGGCGACGTCATCCTGGGCCTGCCCTCCACCGGCGTGCATTCCAACGGCTACTCGCTGGTGCGCAAAGTCATCGGCGTTGACGGCATCAAGCCGGGCACGCCCGAGGCCGCCGCTAAGGCCGAGGAGCTGAGCCGCCCGCTCGAGGAGCTCGGCGGCGCATCGCTGGCCGACGCTCTGCTGGCCCCCACGCGCATCTACGTCAAGCCGATTCTTGAGCTGCTGCGCGGTGGCGCTCCGGTGCACGCCATCGCCCACATCACCGGCGGTGGTATCACTGAGAACCTCAACCGCGCGCTTGCCGACGACGTTGATGCCGTTGTCACCCGTAACGGTGCCGAGATGGGCTGGGATGTTCCGCCCGTCATCACCTACGTGTCACGCCAGGCCGAGCTCGCGCCCAACGAGGCATGCAAGACCTTCAACATGGGCGTTGGACTGTGCCTGATCGTCGCCCCCGAGGACGAGGCCGCGGTGACCGAGGCCCTGGTCGCGCTGGGCGAGAAGCCGTTCCGCGTGGGCGAGTGCATCGAGGGTTCCGGTAAGGTCGTGTACTCCGATGAGCGCTAACGAGCAGATGGCTGACGCCGAGGGCTTGGACTTTGTGCCCTATACCCGTCCGACCGGCACCGATACGGCCGAGCCGCTCAAGATCGGCGTGCTCATCAGCGGTTCGGGTACCAACCTGCAGGCGCTGATCGACCTGATCGCCGCGGATAAGCTCAATGCTTCGATTGAGCTCGTGGTGTCGAGCCGTCCTTCGGCTAAGGGCTTGCAGCGTGCCGAGCGTGCGGGCATTCAGACGCTTACGCTGTCCAAGGATGTCTATGCCGACCCCATCGCCGCCGACGAGATCATCGCGCACGAGCTGCTCGAGCGCGGCTGCGAATATGTGGTCATGGCCGGTTACATGCGCATGGTGCGCACGCCGCTGCTGGCGGCGTTTCCCAACCGCGTGGTCAACTTGCATCCGGCGCTGCTGCCGAGCTTTACCGGAGCGCATGCGATCGACGATGCCTTTGCGCGCGGCGTCAAGGTGACCGGTGTGACCGTACATTTTGCCAACGAGATCTACGACAACGGCCCCATCATCGCCCAGCGCGCGCTGGCTGTCGAGGAGGGTTGGGATGTCGATACGCTCGAGGAGCACATCCACGCGATTGAGCACGTGCTGTATCCCGAGGTTGTTCAGATGCTCGCCGACGGCCGCGTCCACGTGCTGGAGAGCGGCAAGGTCGCAATTGATGCACCCCGCCATCGTGCGTAAAAGGATTCGCTCGGTTTTCCTTACAACGTAAACTATCAAAAAGCTGGTTGGGGCATATGGAATCACATGTGCCCCAACCAGCCTTTATTACCTCTTTGATTTTGGACTCTGGATAACGTGACGTGTGTCATTTCCATCCCAAGAGATCCGATAGGGCCTCGTCCGCGTGTGGGCGAGCCCTTTTGCGTGGCCTTTTATGTCTGCTATACTGCTAGCAAATAGAGAGGAGCCGCTATGGGTACAGCAACGGTGCAGCTCAACACGCGAATCGACCCTATGCTCAAAGCTGGTGGCGATGCAGTCCTAACTCGCAATGGATTGGGGCCGAGCGATGCCATTCGTGCGCTTTGGGCTTATCTCGTCGAGCATCAAACGTTGCCAGGATTTATGGTGGCGGATAAGCTCGAGGCGCCCCGTGCGGAGAGTCTGGCCGAGCAGGGGTGCGGCCTAGCTTTTTCTTCGTTGGGGCTCAGTGCTTCGGATTTTGCGCCAGTTGGATCATCTGCGGACGACTGGGATGCCGTACGAGATGATATGTATGACGCGATGGTTGCCGACATTGAGGCGAATTGTCGATGATTGAGGCAAAGCATCTCTTGGTAGATACGAACGTTTGGCTCGATTATTACCTGCAAGAAGGGGCGTTCGACGAGGCGAAAAGATTGGTTGAACTGGCCGAGGCAGGAACGATCGACCTTCTGTATGCGCCAACGACGGCAAAGGACGTGTTCTATATTTTGCCTCGGCGACTAGCCCGGCGGAATGTGAATGGGATTAACGTGTCGTTTGCCTCGGCGTCATGGGCCTGCATTGAGCACATGATGCAGGTGGCAGCTGCCTCTCCGCTTTCGCTGGCAGAGTGCGAGATGGCACGCATGCTTGGCAAGAGCATGCCGGATCTTGAAGACAACCTCATCATCGCTTCGGGCGAGACGGCAGATGTTGACTACGTGGTCACGAGCGACCGGCGCATGCTGGAGGCGATGCCCGAAGTTTGCCTGACGCCTGCCCGCGCTCTCGAGATTATTGGGATCCTCGACTAACCTTGCCTGCCTCGTTTCGCTATCATATGGGGCATTGTGAACCTCATGCAACTTTTGGAGGACGGTATGGCGGATAACGCCGAGATGCTATTCTCGCCTGAGCTGGTGTTTTTTGATTGGGAGTGCGCGACGCCGGATGAGGTATTTGCGCGGCTCGAGGGCGAGCTTGCACTGCGTGGCTACATTGCGTCTGGTTGGCTTGACGCCGTCCGCACGCGCGAGAACGCCTATCCCACGGGTCTCGCCATGCCGGCGGCCAACATCGCCATCCCGCACACCGATCCGGGGTTTGTGGCTAAGCCCTATATCGCGGTGATAAAGCCCGCCGCGCCCGTCACGTTCAATGCTATGGCGGGCATGGGTGCCCCCGTGCCGGCACAGATCATCATCAATCTGGGCATTGCCGAGCCGGTCGGTCAAGTCGAGGCCCTGCAAGCGCTCATGAATATCTTTATGGATGCCGACGCCGCAGCCGATGTGCTCGACCAGACCACGTGCCAGGGCATGGTCGACGCCATCCGCCGCCACTTTTAGGGTCGGCACTTGGGAACTGTCCCTAACTGCCGACAGAAAAGGAACGTCCCTAACTGCCGGCTGCCAGAGCTGTCCCCTTTGCACCAAAATGGTGCAGATTAACCTGTCCCCCATACGCCAGGTGTGTCGCGGGGGTCGCGTTGTGACACAATGGCGTTTGTTCGATTCGTGATGCGAAAGGCCAACTATGGCAAACAAGAAAAAGAACTCCGAGGCCGCACCGACGCCCGAGCAGCAGGCTCCCGCTGCCTCCAGCTCTCGTAAGAAGCAGCGCAAGACGTACGTGTCTAAGACCGTCAAGATTGTCCTGGTGGTTATCGGCGTGCTGGCAATGCTGCTTTCCGTCTCGGCCATGGCATGCTCCGGTCTCATGTCGCAGGCAGAGGATACCTCGAGCTACAAGCTTACCGGCGGTGTCGCCGCCACCATCAACGGCACCAACCTCACCGAGGACACCGTGACCAAGCAGATCATGAGCATGCGCGCGTCCTATGGCTACACCAAGGACAAGGACTGGGCGCAGTATCTGGTCGACAACGACCTGACGCCCAAAAAGTACCGCAAACAGCTCATCGATTCCTACGCGCAGCAGATTCTGCTTCAGCAGGCGCAGAAGGAAAACGGGGTGACGGTATCGGACGAGGAGGTCGAGAAGGCATGGAAGGACGCGTGCAAGAGCGCGGGCGGTGCCAAGGCCTTTAAGAAGACCCTTAAGACCTACGGCTATACCGAGGACACCTACAAGGACTCGCTCAAGGAGGGCCTGGCACAGCAAAAGCTCAAGGACGCCGTGGCGCCCACCAGCAAGCCCAAGGACAGCGAGATCGTCGATTACATCAACGAGAACCTGTCTAACTACAACGATGCCCGCCGCTCGTCGAACATCCTGATCAAGGTCGATTCCGACGCATCTGACGAGGACAAGGCCGCCGCCAAGGCCAAGGCACAGGAGTGCCTGGACAAGATCAACTCCGGCGAGCTGAGCTTTGAGGACGCCGTGAAGCAGTATTCAGACGACACCGGCTCCAAGGAGAAGAAGGGCGATGTGGGTTGGGATAAGCTCACCACCTTCGTCGACAGCTACCAGGCGGCGCTCGAGGGGCTCAACAAGGGCGACGTGAGTGACGTGGTCGAGTCGACCTATGGTTACCACATCATCAAGTGCACCGACTACTTCCATGTCGATAATCAGGTCGATGACATTAAGCAGGTGCCCAAGGACATCAAGAAGTACGTCTCTAACGTGGTGAAGACGCAAGCGGCCAGCACCGCGTACAGCGAGTGGCTGGAGCAGTACAAGAAGGACGCCGACATCACCGTTAACCCCATGCCCAAGGACGTGCCGTACAACGTCAGCCTGAAGGGCGTCACCAAGAGTTCGACCGACGATTCGTCGACGACTGAGTAATCATGGGGCGGCGCTCGTGCGAGTGCCGCCCGCACTATTGAGGAGGATTTGCAGATGACCAACGAAGAGCTGCAGAAGGAAATGATTGCGGCCATGAAGGCCAAGGACAAGGTTCGCCTGTCCATCATTCGCCAGGTCAAGGCCGAGGTGAAGAATATCGAGGTTAATGAGCGCCGCGACGTGACCGAGGAAGACGTCAACAGCATGATCAAGCGTCTGATTAAGCAGACGAGCGAGACGCTGGAGATGTCCATTAAGGCCGGTACCGACCAGGACCGTACCGACAACCTGACCGAGCAGGTCAAGATTCTGGAGAGCCTGCTGCCTGCGCAGGTTTCGGGCGAGGAACTCGAGGCTCTGATCGAGCAGGTCATCGCCGAGCTGGGCGCGACGTCCAAGAAGCAGATGGGCCAGGTCATGGGTGCACTCGGCAAGGCCACCGGCGGCAACTTCGATAAGCCTGCCGCGGCAAAGATCGTCGGCGCCAAACTTGCGTAATTTGTTACGCGGTTTTACCAAACCGCGTAACGGCTCGACGCTGCAAACCCGTACACACGGCAATCTGACGTTCAATTTCAAGGGCGCGACCATAAGGTCTGCGCCCTTTCATTTCACGTCACCTTGCTCGCGTGTACGGGTTTTCGCTGACCTATGCTCAACAAGGGCGGTTGTGGGCGCTCATTGGGGACAGACTTAAATGAGTACCCAATGAGCGGGTACTCATTTAAGTCTGTCCCCAATGACTAGGTGGAAGGTTGCGGGTTCTTTACGGGAATGTAGTGTGGGCTGCGGAAACGTGGTTCTTTCCGTAAAATAGAGCAATTCGTGTAAGCGCAGGGAAGGGACATTCATGGCAGACATGATCGAGATCAAGCATCTCAACAAGTACTTTGGCGACCTGCATGTGCTCAAAGATATCAATCTCACCGTCAAGCGCGGCGAGAAGCTCGTAATGATCGGGCCTTCCGGCTCGGGTAAGTCGACGCTCATCCGTTGCGTCGATTATCTTGAGGAGCCCACGTCGGGCGAGGTCGTCATCGACGGTACGCCGCTCACCAAGAAGAATCACCTGGAGATGGCTCGCAAGTATAGCTCTATGGTGTTTCAGCAGTTTAACCTGTATCCCAACATGACGGTGCTGGGCAACCTGACGCTCGCGCCCATCAAGCTGCAAAAGAAGAGCAAGGAGGAGGCGACCGAGATCGCCATCGCCGCGCTCAAGCGCGTCGGCATGGCACATAAGGCCGGCGAGTATCCGCAGAACCTCTCAGGCGGTCAGCAGCAGCGCATCGCTATTGCCCGTGCCCTGTGCACTAAGCAGCCCATCATCCTGTTTGACGAACCGACCTCGGCGCTCGACCCCGAGATGGTCCAGGAGGTTCTGGACGTTATGATTGAGCTCGCGCAGGAGGACATCACCATGATCTGCGTGACGCACGAGATGGGCTTTGCGCGCCAGGTGGCCGACCGCGTCATCTTTATGGAGGACGGCCGCATCCTGGAGGAGGGCACGCCCGAGCACTTCTTCGATAACCCCGAGAACCCGCGCTGCCGCGAGTTCCTGTCCAAGATTTTGCACTAGGCGCGGTGATGGACATGACGGATATGACGAGGGCGGCCGTGTCACGCCGTCACTTTTTGCAGCTGGCGGGCGCCGGCATGCTCGCGCTGACGGGGACCGCGCTTGCCGGTTGCGGCAACTCCACCAGCGGCGAGGGCTCCGACAAGGGGTCCAAGCTTGCGGCCATCAAGTCGCGTGGCCACCTGAATGCCGGCGTTAAGAAGGACGTTCCCGGCTATGGCTATTACGACACCGCCAAGGGCCGCTTTGAGGGCATGGAAGTCGATTTGTGCTACCAGATCGCCGCTGCTGTCTTTGGTGTGAGCTACAAGGAGGCCCGCGCCCAGGAGCTTGTCGAGTTTACCGACGTAACGCCCAAGACACGCGGCCCGCTGATCGATAACGGCCAACTCGATGTAGTCGCGGCGACCTACACCATCACCGACGAGCGCAAGAAGAGCTGGGATTTCTCGACGCCGTACCGCACCGACTACGTGGGGCTCATGGTCAAGAAGCGTTCGGGCTTTACCTCGATTGAGGACTTGGACGGTAAGGTTATTGGCGTGAGCCAGGGCGCTACCACGCAGAGCCTGATCGAGCAGATGATTAAGGACAACGGCTTTAGCTGTAAGCCCGAGTTTAGGGCCTTTAGCGGCTACCCCATCATCAAGAGTTCGCTCGACGCCGGCAACATCGACGTCTTTGCCATGGACCGCTCCACGCTGGCCGGTTACATGAACGAGACCGTCGAGCTGTTGCAGCCCGAGGTCAAGTTTGGCGAGCAGGGTTACGGCGTGGCGACCAAGAAGGGCTGTGACCTTTCGGCCGTGGTCGATCAGGTGATTTGCGATCGCCTGGCCGATGGCTGGCTCGACCAAGAGGTCAAGACCTGGGGTCTTGTATAGGCGCATCGTCCAAGGAGGGAATCAAATGCTCGAAGGATTATTTGACGCCGACCGTTGGTCGACGACATTTCAAAACATGGGGCCCTTCTGGGAGGGCTTTGGCGTGACGCTGCAAGTGGTCGTTGCCGGTCTGTTGCTGTCGCTGGTACTGGGCACGCTGCTGGGCGTGTTCTCTACCACTCGCTCGCGTGTGTTGCGTGCCATAAGCCGCGTGTACGTGGAGTTTTACCAGAACACCCCGTTGCCCGTGCAGGTGCTCTTTATGTACATGGCCGGTCCGCAGTTTTTGCAGGCCATAACCGGTGCCGACCAGCCGGTGCGCATCGCGCCGTTCGTTCTGGGCTTCTTGGGTGTGGGCCTGTATCACGCGGCCTACATCTCCGAGGTCATCCGCACCGGTATCGAGGCGGTTCCGCGCGGTCAGATGGAGGCGGCCCAGAGCCAGGGCTTCACCCGTGCGCAGGCGTACTGGTACATCGTGCTGCCCCAGACGTTCAAGATCATTCTGCCGCCGCTGTGTAACCAGGCGCTCAACCTGGTCAAGAACACGTCGGTGCTGGCGCTTGTGGCCGGCGGCGACCTTATGTACCGTTCCGACAACTTTGTGAGTCTGTACGGTTACCTGCAGGGATACATCGTCTGCTGCCTTATGTACTTCATCATCTGCTTTCCGCTCGCCATGCTGGTGCAGTGGCTCGAGCGCCGCTCCAAGGAACGTCCGCGCGGCGTGAGCCTGGCCGAGCTGGGGCTCGACAACGTAGAGGAGGCCTAGCGCATGGAAATCTTCAACGCGACCAACCTGCTCTACATTTGGGGCGGCTTTGTTAAGACCATCGAGATCTCGGCGCTGTCGATCTTTTTCTCGCTCATCTTTGGCACGGTGCTGGCGCTCGTTAAAAGCTATGCGCCCCGCCCGTTCCGTATTTTGGTGAGTGCCTATATCGAGCTGTTCCGCTGCACGCCGAACCTGCTGTGGATCCTGTTTATCTACTTTACGGTGCAGGGTTTGGACATTGTGATTTCGACCATCGCCTTCACGCTGTTTACCAGCGCTGTTATGGCCGAGATTGTGCGCGGCGGCCTCAACTCGATTCCGCGCGGCCAGTTTGAGGCAGCGCAGAGCCAGGGCTTCGGCTTCTTTGCCACCATGCGCTACATCATTCTGCCGCAGACGTTTAAGACGATCATTCCGGCGCTGTTTAGCCAGTGCACGACCGTCATTAAGGACAGCTCGTATCTTTCGGGCATTAACGTGGCCGAGCTCATGTACACGGCAAACGTCGTGATGGCCCACGCGATTGATCTGTCGCAGGTGCTTATGCTCTACGGCCTGGTGTTTGCGATGTACTTTGTGCTCAACTTTGGTATTTCGCTGCTGGTGAGGGCGTATCAGCGCCGCATCGTAGCCGCATAGTCCTGCTTCCCTAAGCACGGCACCTTGCCCCTCAATCGTCGCTTGCGTACATTTAGTACGCGGCGCTCCTCTTTCGGGGCAATCTGCCGCACTTGGGAAACCCGGACCGGCGTAAGTGACAAAATGGGAAACAGAGACTGCCTCTTTCTCATTTGTTAGAAAGGAATCGCGATGAGCGATCTGGAGAATAAGAAGAGTCCTGTGGTCATTACCATCGCGCGCGACTTTGGTGCCGAGGGCCACGAGATCGGACGCATCCTCGCCGACGAGTTGGGGATTCCGCTGTACGACAACGAGCTGCTGGTGCGCGCGTCTCTGCGCGCGGGCGAGTCGCTCGATAAGATGGCCGCCTATGACGAACGCCTGGCCGTGGAGAACATGGCGTTTCTGCCCGACCGCTACGATGCGCGTTCGTACTCGGACAAGTTGTTCCAAAAGATGAGCCAGGTGATTTTGGACCTGGGCGAGACCGAGAGCTGCATTATCGAAGGCCGTCTGTCCGATTACCTGCTGCGTAACAACCCCAACCACATTGCCGTGTTGGTGACCGCACCCTTTGAGGACCGCGTCGAGATCGTGCGCAAGAAGCGCGGACTTAACAAAAAGAAGGGCGCCAAGCTGGTCAAGCAGCAGCAGAAGGCGCGCGAGGCGTTCTATAAGCGCTATAGCGCCGGAAAGTGGAAGATGACGAGTGGCAAGGACATCGTCGTCAACCGCGCCAAGCTGGGTCGCGAGGGCTGCAAGGACGTCATCGCCGCAGCCTACCGCTACAAAGTAGCTCAGCTCGAAGGCTAACCGACCAAAACCACCACAAGGGGACAGACACCTTTGTGGTGGTTTTTGTTTTAAGCCGAGGGGAAGGCTTTGGTGAGACCGGCGCGCGTCTGCGTGTCGGTCTTTTGGTAGATGGAGCTCAGGTGACGCTGCACCATGCGCATCGAGATGCCGAGCTCATCAGCAATCTGTTTGAGCGGGCGCTCGTCCTGGGTCACGGCCATGAGCACGTCGACTTCACGCGGGGTGAGGCCGTGGTCGGCAATGAAGGCCTGACGCTGTTCCTCGATACTGGGTGCGGCGAGTGCTTCCTCGGCGAGCTGCTGGTGTTCGCGCTCCTGTTCGGTTTGGGGTAGACGGAACAGCCCCGCAGCTACAAATGCCACGCTCGCCGCCACAAGCAGCACGAGCGCGCCAATCATGATGAGGGCGACATTGCCCGAGGTGACCAGTGCCAGCGAGATGCCCGATGTGGTGAATGCGCATACATTGTTGGCGGCGCGGCCCATGCCAGCCCACAGTGCGGCCGTATGCATGCGCGGCGCCAGCTGTGTAAACGTGGCGGTAAAGAACGTGACAAAAAAGCCCGAACTCAGATAAAAGACGACAAGGCCCAGGTTGGGGTCGGCGCCGGCTTCCACGGCCAAGATCGAGATGGTGGAAAGTGCCGTGACGCCGAGCATGATGAGACCCATGTAGCGACGTTCGGCAAGATCAAAGATAAGACCGGCGGCAAGGCCGCTTGCCGCCAAAAAGAGGCGCGGCCAGGTCTGTACGGCGATGGTGCCGTGGGCGTTGGAGAGCGTGACCACGTTGTCGAGGGTCGAGAACAAGCAGGCAAGAATCATGACGAGTGCGATGCTCCAGCATGCCTGCTTGGCGAGGGCGTGTGAGGGCTCGGCAAAGGGGTTGACGGTGGGATTGGGACTCTCGGCAGCCTTTAGGGGAACGGCGCTGAGGGCGGAGATGGCGATAGTCACTGTGCCAAGGACGATGAGCTCTGCGATGCCGCCGCAATTGAGCAGGTTGACGGCGAACTGCATCAGGATGCCCGCGGCATAGGCCGCTCCCGCGCCGGTGGCGAGCTTGGGATCGTCTTGAAACGCCAGTGAAAAGGCGTAGTGCGTAGCGGCGCCCAACAGGCCGAGTCCGAGGAATGCGAGGCAGCCCAGAATCTCGAGGGCAAGCGAACCCGTGGGGGACTGGATCTGGGTCAATCCCAGGATGGCGATGGGAACGGCGACGCTGACAACTGCCTGGGGCTGGCCTTTGCGTTGGGCGAGACCGAGCAGTGGTGCATATCCGATAAAGCCGATGACGCTGGCGCCAAGGATAAAGCCCTGCGCAAGCACAACGCGTTCGGCACCGGCGAGCAGGCCGACGTTGACGTCGAAGCGAAACTCGGCGGCAAGGAAGGCGAAAGTGAAGAGCGCGAGTGCCAGAAGCGCGTTGATTTTAGGCCTGCTCAGGTTCAAGGACGGTCCTTTGGGTGGACGAATGATCGTGTCCTCGATTGTAGCGTTCCCGGGACGAGTGTGGCGATGGCGAAATCATATTGAATTAAACCGCAGGTAGAGACCTAGGTTCACATCTGCGAACCTAGGCATACGGAGCCATTTGGCACATCTTTGTGGTACAGAACCACCACAAAGGGGACGGACACCTTTGTGGTGGTATGTTCCTACGACCAAGGAGGCCGTTATGAACGAAAGTCACTTTGACAAGCAAGCTCAACGTGAGTCCACCTGCTCGCTGGTTCACGGTACTTGGCGTTGTGTGGGTGCCAAAATAGCTTGCGCCGGCGCGTGTGCGCTTATGGTCGGTCAGTTGCTGCTGCCGAGCGTGGCGCTGGCGACGGAATGCGCCGATCCCGCCGCTGGGACGGATGAGGTTGCCGCGGCTCCGGTGACGCCGACGGTTGCGGAGGATGCGGCGGCTCCGGCGCCGGTACCGGTGGCTCCGGCTGCGCCGATGACTGACGCGGCTCCGGCGGCACCGTCCACGGCAGAAGCTCAGCAAGATCAGCAGGACGCACCGGCGGCAACGGTGAACGATACGGTTGCTGTCAACCAAGATGGCTCTCTTGGTGGCACCGACAGCTCGTCGGCAAACGACGCCATCATGCCCTGCGGTGTGACCGATGTTGTTGGCGGCAGCGACGTTAGGGTCAATACGACCGTGGTTCCCTGCTACACGGACTGCGTGCTTCCGTGCAATGTCACACTCGAAAAGGGCCAGCCGTATACCCACGATTTTCTCGATGTAGAGGGTGGCATTCCAGAAATGCTTGCGAGCGAAGTCGTCGAGGTTGAGTACTACAGGGCCGATGCAGCTTCGGGCACTCTGGTCGAAGTTCAGGATGCGTCCATGTCCGACGTGACGGCTCGCTTCGAACCCGTTGGCAATCACATGAGGCTGACGCTGACCTTTACGGGTGGCGCGGCAGGCGGCTCGTATCGACTCACGCGCAATGAGGCTCTCTATATTGGCACGGCACTGGAGTATACCGGAACTGACTATGAAGGCAGCTCGACTATCCTCAACGAAACCAGGTACGATTATTACCTCCGCTACGCCATCAATAGCGAAATTACGCTTGTTGCATCGGAAAACGAAGCCCTCCATAACCTGGACGTCAACGACGTGAAGACCGACTACGCGCCCGGCGAGGCGCCGCGCGCGACCGCGACGATCCCCGCCGCCGATGCTGACAAGTACGAGATTGCGTATGAGTGCTGGGAGGAAATGGAGCTCAATATGGAATCCGGGGAGTCGGTACCCGTTGCCTTCTGGTATTCCGACCCCGCAAAGTACACGCCGGGCATGAAGAAGATTGACCACTTCGAAGAGGGAAAGTTCTACATGTACTCCGTTGAGCTGAGGCTCAAGGGCGACAATACCGTGGCCGATGACTGCAATATGAACGTCAACGGCCATTGGGTGCACCACATCAAGACCGTCAACGGCGTCTTCGCGCCAAACGCTGACAATATGCTGTGCGAGCAGCCGATCGACGAATGGCGGGCCATCGACCTTATCGAGATTAACGGTGCCATGACCACCTTTAAGGCAGGCGACAGGCCGGTCTTTACGGCGAATGTTCCGACGGGCTCCAACTCCCTTCCTCAGTGTGAGTTCTGGACGGGTAGCGACGGCAGCGAAGTGAACTCCGTGGATTTCTGGGATCAGAACATCACGAATCACATCGACGTCTTTAAGCCTGGCGTGACCTATCGCTACGGCATCTACCTCAAGTCCGCGCGCGGCTTCTACTTTACGCCCGACACCAAGCTGGTGATCAACGGCCAGGAGTGCGGCTACCAGGTCGCGGATAGCGTATCCGATGAGGACAGCGGCTGGATCTACACCCTGTGGCTCAACACCGATCTGACCTTTACGCCTGAAGCCACGCCGACTCCCGATCCGCAGCCTACGCCGGATCCCAAGCCGACACCGCAGCCTGAGGTTAAGCCCGAGACCAAGCCCGAAGTGAAGCCCGAGACCAAACCCGCGGCCAAGCCGGCCACGACAACCGCCACGACCAAGGCGGTTGAGAAAACCACGCAGGCCAAGAAGGGCGATGCTGTCCTGGCTACCACGGGGGATACCACCGCGATGACGGTCGCCGCCCTGGGCATCGCCGGCGCAACCGTAGCCGCCGCCGGCCTCGCCGCGACCAAGCGCCGCAAGCGCTAAGTTTTGGTGACGGCGCCTATCCTCGGCTTCAGCAAAATCTCGATCTGTAACACCTGACCGTCCAAAACGGCCCTAGATGTTACAGATTGAGATGAACCGAATGGCCGCCAATCTAATGTCTCGATCTGTAACATGTAGCGGGGAATTTGGTCTCTAACTGTTACAGATTGAGATGAACAGGCGGATGTTCGCACAATATCTTGATCTGTAACAACTACGAGGCTCAACAGGGTCTAATTGTTACAGATTGAGACAAACGTCGGAATCGGTTCGCCGACCAGGTCTCAAACCACCACAAAGGTGCCTGTCCCCATCGTGGTGGTCGGGCGGCCGGCATAGAAAAAGTCCCCGCCGGGCGTGTGCTCGACGGGGACTTTGCCGTTTGGCGGTTAGCACTGTAGGTGATTACTCGCCCAGCAGGCTCTTGGTGATGGAAGCGGCGGCCTTCTTGCCGGCGCCCATCGCCAGAATGACCGTAGCGGCACCGGTGACGATGTCGCCGCCGGCCCAGATGCGGGGATCGGTGGTCTGGCCGGTCTCCTCGTCGGCGACGATGTAGCCCCACTTGTTGAGCTCCATCTTGCCGCCGATCTTCTTTGCGAAGGGGTTGGCGTTGGTGCCGATAGCCGAGATTGCGACGTCGCAGGGAATCTCCTCGATGGCGCCCTCGATGGGCACCGGGCGACGACGGCCGGACTCGTCAGGCTCGCCGAGCTCCATCTTCTGGACCTTTACGGCGCACACGGAGCCGTCCTCGCCAGCGACAAACTCGAGCGGGGAGACGAGCGGCAGAACCTCGACGCCCTCGGCCTTAGCATGGTGCAGCTCGGCGCGACGGCAGGGCATCTCGTCCTCGGTACGACGGTAGGCGATGATGGCGTGCTCGGCGCCCAGGCGCTTGGCGGTACGGACGGCGTCCATAGCCACGTTGCCGCCACCAAAGACGACGACGTTCTTGCCATGCTTGGTGGGGGTGTCGTACTCGGGGAACTTGTTGGCCTTCATCAGGTTCACGCGGGTAAGGTACTCGTTAGCGAAGAAGACGTTGGGCAGGTTCTCGCCGGGGACGTTGAGGAACTTGGGCAGGCCAGCGCCGGTCGCCACGTAGATGGCGTCGAAGCCCTGCTCGAACAGCTCCTCGGCCGTGGCCATGTTGCCCACGACGGAGTTGTACTCAAACTTGACGCCCATGTCCTCCAGGCCGTCAATCTCGCGCTTGACGACTGCCTTGGGCAGACGGAACTCGGGGATGCCGTAGACCAGCACGCCGCCGCCGGTGAAGAATGCCTCGAAGACGGTGACGTCAAAACCGTTACGGGCAAGCTCGCCGGCGCAGGTGATGCCGGACGGGCCGGAGCCGACGACGGCAACCTTCTTGCCGTTCTTGGGGGCCATCTTGGGCGTGGAGGCGAGCTCGGGGCGGTCACCCAGGAAGCGCTCGAGCTGGCCAATGGCCACGGGCTCGGACTTCTTACCACGGATGCACTTGCCCTCGCACTGGTTCTCCTGCGGGCAGACGCGGCCGCAGATGGCGGGAAGCATGGAGTCCTCGCGGATGGTATCGAGAGCGCCGCCGAAGTCCTTCGCGCGGATCTGCTCGATAAAGCGGGGGATGTTGATGTTGACGGGGCAGCCCTCAACACAGAACGGCTTCTTGCAGTTGAGGCAGCGCTCAGCCTCGGCCAGCGCCATCTCCTCGGTGAAGCCCTTGTCGACGGGGCGGAAGTCGCAGGCGCGCTCGGCAGCCGGCTCCTCGTTATCGGGGGTGCGGGGCGACTTCATATCGGCAACGAAACGACCGTTAACTAGTGGCATGCGCAGCTCTTTTCCTCATAGGCCTTGAGGGACTCGCCCTCTTCGGAACGGTAAGCGGCCTGGCGGGCACGAAGGTCATCCCAGTCGACCAGGGTGGCATCGAAGTCGGGGCCGTCGACGCAAGCGAACTTGGTCACGCCGCCCACCTCGACGCGGCAGCAGCCGCACATGCCGGTGCCGTCAACCATGATGGGGTTGAGCGACGCGGTGATGGGGGTGTCGTACTTCTGGGCGGTGAGGGTCGAGAACTTCATCATCGGAACGGGGCCGACGCAGAAGACCTGGCTCACGGCCTTGTCCTGCAGCAGACGCTCCAGCGGAGCGGTGACAACGCCCTGCTCGCCGTAGGAGCCGTCGTCAGTGGTGATGTGGATGTGATCCTCGTCGAGGAGCTCGCGGAACTGGTCCTCCATGAGCAGGAGGTCCTTGGTGCGGGCGCCCATGATGGCGTGCACCTCGTGGCCGGTCTCGACCAGGTGCTTGGCGACCGGGAAGGCAATTGCCAGGCCGACGCCGCCGCCAATGACGGCGCAGGGGCCCTCAGCCATCTCGGTGGGAACGCCCAGCGGGCCCACGACGTCGCGCAGCGACTCGCCGGCCTCGTAGGTGGAAAGCATCTCGGTGGTCTTGCCGATCACCATGAAGATGAACTCGACCCAGCCCTCGTCACCGTTCCAGCCGGCCAGGGTAAACGGGACACGCTCGCCCGTCTCGTTGGCGCGAACCATGAGGAACTGTCCAGCGTGCGCATGCTTGGCGATTGCGGGCGCCTCGATGCGGAACTTGAACACCTTCTCCGAGAACTGCGTCTTCTCCAGGATCTTATACATAGAACCCCTCTCTTGTTAGGACTGCCGAACCGTGCCTCCACGGAAATGGACGGTAGCCCGAATAAAACCGTACGCGCACAGGCGTTGTGCAGACATACGGTGCAAATTATACCCTCATGGACATGTCGCTTACGTGTATCTTCGGCAGGCGGGAAAAGTGACCTACCAAAAAAGGTGGGTTTATTTTGGCGGGTTTTATCAGGCAAAACGGCAAAGGGTGCCGGCCTCGCGCATTGGTGAGGCCGGCACCCTTTGGAGCGTTGCATATGTATGGTGGTACAGGGCTTATTGCGATGCGGCCGCTGCGGCGTTTTCGCATATAAAACCTGTCAAAATTAACATCCCTAAATGGTAGGTTTTAGTGCTTGCCGTTGGCGGAGGCGGCGCCGTTGACATGGTCGCGGGCATAGACCACGCCGTGCACGATGGCGAGACCCGCGACATCGGCGGCGCGGGCGCAGGTGTCCTGGAAGTCCTCGGCCTCGCGGGCGCGCAGCTGCTTGAGCACGTAGTCGGCGACAGCCATCTTGCCGGGAGGGTTGCCGATGCCGGTGCGGATGCGGCTGAAGTCGCGGCTGCCCATCTTGTCGATGATGGAACGCAGACCGTTGTGACCGGCGTGGCCACCGCCCACCTTGACGCGCACGTCGCCGGCGGGAATATCGAGCTCGTCGTGGATTACGAGCAGCTCCTCGGCCTTGATCTTGTACTCGCGGCAGAGCTTGGAGATGGGACCGCCCGAGGTATTCATGTACGACTGCGGCTTGACCAGCACAATCTGGCGCTTGCCGCCCTCTTCCTCGGGGTCGTTGATGTTGATGAGCGCGACCTCGGCGCCGGCCTGGTTTTTCCAGTACGTGACACCGGCCTGACGGGCCAGCTCGTCGATTGCCTTAAAGCCGGCGTTGTGGCGGGTCTCGGCATACTCATCGCCAGGGTTGCCAAGTCCGGCAACCATGCGAATCTTAAGCGGCTGTGCAGCTGCCATGTTTGTCCTCCGTTAGGTAAATAGTTCAATCAACGACAAAGGCTACCACGCCCGCCGAAGGCGAGACTTCGTTTCAGCGAAATCCCACCAGACAAAAGCACGGCTGCGGCAGAGCAAGCCGTCGGAACAGAAGAAACCCCCGCGCGACCTTTGCGAAGCAAGGGGGAGCGCGGGGGTTTCTTCTGTTCCGACGGCGATGCGCCGGGTTGCAAGGACGATGCGACTACAGCGCGAAGTCGCCGCCGACGAGTGTGGAGACGGGCTCCTCGTGGTAAACGGCGGAGATGGCCTGAGCGAACTCCTCGGCGACCGAGATGGTCTTGATCTTGCCGCCGACCTCGACGGGGATGGCATCGGTGACGACGCACTCGACGATGGGGGCGTCATTCAGACGCTCGATGGCCGGACCGGAGAAGATGCCGTGGGTGGCGCACACGTAGATGTCGCCAGCGCCCATGGCCTTGAGCTCCTTGACGTTGGCGCACAGGGTGCCCGCGGTGTCGATCATGTCGTCGTTGATGATGCAGGTCTTGCCCTTGATGTCACCGATGATGCCCATGACCTCGGCAGCGTTGTGGCGCGGACGACCCTTGTGGGCGATGGCCAAGTCGCAGCCGAGCATGTCGGACAGCTTCTTGGCGGCCTTGGCACGACCCACGTCGGGGGAGACGACAACCAGGTTGTCGGTGTCGAAGTGCATGTCGTTGTAGTACTGGCCAAACAGCGGCAGTGCGGACAGGTGGTTAACCGGGATATCAAAGAAGCCCTGGATCTGACCCTGGTGCAGGTCGAGGGTGATGATGCGGTCGACGCCAGCGCGCTCGAGCAGGTTGGCGACGAGGCGGGCAGTGATGGGCTCGCGCGGGCCGGCCTTGCGGTCCTGGCGGGCATAGCCGTAGTGGGTGATAACGGCGGTGATGGAGCGGGCGGATGCGCGCTTGGCAGCGTCGGTGGCGATGAGCAGCTCCATGAGCATGTCGTTGACGTTGCCGCCGGCCACGGACTGAATCAGGAAGACGTCGGCGCCGCGGACGGTCTCGTCGTAGCGGGCGTAAATCTCACCGTTGGCGAACTGCTTTAGCGTAAGGCCCGAAAGCTCGACCCCAAGGTACTCAGCGATCTTCTGAGCGAGGGGACGGTTGGAGGAACCGGAATACACGCGGATGGACTTGCGCATATTCTCCGACTTCTCGGGATCATTAATCGGCATTACCCTTCTCCTTTATACATCGAATGCCATATAGATGCCTTGTTGCATTGTAACCGCGCGACGGGGTTTATCGAGTCTTGATAACGTCTTTACCGTCAACGGACACGAACCGACCACTCATCCGGTCGTGCAGGTCACAATAGAAAAAGGAGCCGTCCCCATGGAACAGCTCCTTTTGTGCTTGGTAAAACGTTATACCTCGTCATCCTCGTGCAGACGGCGGCGATAATCGGCGGCCCAGCCCTCAATATTTACCTGACGGGCGCGGCCCAGACCGAGTGCGTCGGCCGGGACCGGCTCGGTGATGACGGAGCCGGCGGCCACGAGCGCACCGTCGCCAATCTGGGCGGGCGCGACCATCATGGTGTCGGAACCGATGAAGGCATCCTTGCCGATGACGGTCTTGTGCTTGTGGACACCGTCGTAGTTGCAGGTGATGGAGCCCGCGCCCACGTTGACGCCGGCGCCCATGGTGGTGTCGCCGATGTAGGACAGGTGCGGAACCTTGGAGCCCTCGCCGATCGTGGACTTCTTGATCTCCACGTGCGTGCCGGCCTTGGAGCCGTCGAGCATGTGGGTGCCCGGGCGCAGGTAGGCGCGCGGGCCGCAGTCGACGCCGTTCTCGATGACGGCCTCGATGGCGATGGTCTCATCGATGATGCAGCCGCTGCCGACGGTGGTGTCGGTGAGGCGACTGTTGGGGCCGAGCTGGCACTCCTCGCCCACGGTGACGTGGCCGATCAGATGCGTCTGCGGCCACACGACGGTGTCGCGGCCGATGGTGGCATCGGGGCCGATCCAGGCCTGCGTGGGGTCGATGAAGGTAACGCCCTCGGCCATCCAGTGCTCGTTGATGCGGTCGCGCGCGATGGCGGTAAGCTGCGCGAGCTGGATGCGGCTGTTGACGCCCAGGCCGTCGCGGTAGTCATCGCAGTGGAAGATGGAGACTGCCTGGCCGTGGCTTTTGAGGATCTCGAGCATGTCGGGCAGATAGTACTCGGATTGCGCGTTGTCGTTGCCGATCTCGTCGATGTGGGCGGCGAGCTGCGCGCCGTCGAAGGCGTAGCAGCCGGCGTTGCACTCGAGCAGCGTGGCGGCCTGCTCGGGCGTGCAGTCCTTCTGCTCGATGATGCGCTCAATCTGGCCGTCGGCACCCAGCTTGATGCGGCCGTAGCCGAAGGGGTCGGGCGGGGTCATGGTCATGACGGTGCAGGCGAGCTCGCCGGTGGCGACGGTCTGCGCGAACTTGGCGACGGTATCGGCGGTGATGAGCGGCAGGTCGCCGTTGAGCACGACGACGGGGCCTTGCGTGATGCCGCAGGCCTCGAGCGCGACCTTTACGGCGTGACCGGTGCCCAGGCGCTCGGTCTGCTCGACGCACTCGACCTTGGTGGTGCTGTTGGCGTAGGCGCCATCGATAAGGGCGCGCATCTCGTCGGCGTGGCTGCCGATGACGACCACGACGCGGCTGCAGCCGGCCTTGATGGTGGCGTCGACGATCCACTGGACCATGGGCTTGCCCAGGATCTTGTGCGAAACCTTGCAGTGGTTCGACTTCATGCGGGTGCCCTCGCCGGCGGCGAGGATAATTGCGGTTGCGTCCATGTGATCTCCTGTTACGTTATAGAGACGTGTGTTTGGAAACGATACACGTCGCAATATGATACCGCAGGCATATGATGAGCGCGTAACGATTGATGCGTGACGGCCGATGCCACTGCCGCCGACGTGGTGTTTGCGCTGGTTGTGTATGGCGGCGGCGCTGCGGCGTTGGCGTTTGAGCGAGGGATGGGGGTGCCCGTGGATATCATGCGAGAGGAATCGGGCAACGAACCTGTCGCGGCATTTTCGATGTCGCATCCGGCGGTGCCGGCCCTCTACATGGTGCTGACGTTGGGGCTCACCATGTTCTCGATGCAGCCGGTGCTGATTGCGCTGTCGCTTGCGGGCGGGCTGGCGTACGGGCTTGCGACGCGCGGTGCTGCGCGCACGTTGGGGGCGCTTCGCTGGCAGCTGTCGGTGATTTTGATCATTGCGCTGGTCAACCCGCTGTTTAGTGCCTCGGGCTCGACGGAGCTGTTCCGTATTGGCATGCGTGCGGTGTATCTGGAGAGCATGGTATATGGCCTGTGCATGGGCGGGCTGTTTGTGGCGAGCGTGCTGTGGTTTGAGGCGGCGGGATCGATGCTTAGCTACGACAAGGTGCTTGCGCTTCTGGGTAACGCCGCGCCGGTGATCGCGCTCATGATCTCGATGTGCATGCGGCTTATTCCGCAGTTTTTGCGCCGCGGTCGTACGGTACTGGCGGTGCAGGATGCGATTGATGTGCCGGGGCGTGCGCCGGCTGACCCCGTGCGTTCGCGTTTGCGCGCATCGAGCGTGTTGATGGGCTGGGGCATGGAAGATTCGCTGGAGCGCGCGGACGCCATGCGCTCCCGTGGGTGGGGCGCCGCGACGCGTCGCACGACGTACGCGCGGTATCGGCTGGGGCGCGGCAATGTTGCCGCGCTGGTTGGACTTGTGCTGTTTGGTGTGGCCACGGCGGCAGTGGCATGGACCGCGACGATGCAGTATTCGTTTTACCCGCAACTATCGGTGCCGGCGCCGTGGCCAGGCTATGTTGTATACGCGGCCTGGATGGCGCTGCCCTGTGTGCTGCACGCGATTGACGAGAAGAGGTTTGGCTGATGGCTCGGTTGGACGGGAGTATGATGGCGGGCGCGGCGTGCGGCTCGGATGCGCCGGCGATTGAAGTGCGGGGTCTGCGCTTTGCCTACCCCGGGGCCGAGGTGCCAGTGTTCGAGGAGCTTGATTGGCGTGTTCCCCAAGGGGCGTTTGCACTGCTCGTTGGCGGTACCGGATCGGGCAAGTCGACGCTGCTCTCGCTGCTCAAGCCCGAGATCGCGCCGACGGGTGAATGTGCTGGCGAGCTGCGCGTGCTGGGCGAGGGCGTTGCCGACATGGACGTTCGGGCGTCCGCGGAGCGCGTGGGCTATGTGTTTCAGGACCCCGAGAACCAGATCGTGTGCGAAACCGTGTGGCACGAGATGGCGTTTGGCCTGGAAAACCTAGGCATGTCGCGTGACGAGATGCGCCGTCGCGTGGCCGAGACCAGCTATTTCTTTGGGTTGGAGGATTGGCTCCACCGCGATACCGATACGCTTTCGGGCGGACGCAAACAGCTGCTGTCGCTGGCGGCTGTGCTGGCGTTGCGCCCACGCGTGCTGCTGCTCGACGAGCCCACGTCCCAACTGGATCCCGTTGCCGAGAAGAGTTTTCTGCATGCGCTGTTTCGCGTGAATCGCGAGTTGGGTTGCACGGTTGTTGTGGCAACGCACCAGCCGCGCCCGATGCTCGAATACGCGACGTGCGCTTACCGGATTGAGGGCTGTCGCGTGTGCGAGGTGGCTGACCTAGCGAGTTTAGGTAGTCGCGAGGGACTTTTGGCTTTGGACTCTTGCTGGCCCGTGCAGGTGGCGGCGACGAGTGCGGCGGCAGCTATTCGCGAGGGCTGGTTTCGCTACGATCGCGCGTCCGGCTGGGTGCTGCGCGGGCTCGATGCGGCGTTCTCGGCTGGCGCGGTGCATGCGGTTGTTGGCGGTAACGGCTGCGGGAAGTCGACAATGCTTTCGGTGCTGGCCAAGACGGTCAAGTTGCAGCGTGGCCGCATGGTGCGCGGAGCGGCCTCGGCGGCGCTGCTGCCTCAGAATCCCAAGGCGTTGCTGGTTGCCGAGACGGTGCGTGACGAGCTGATGGAATGGGCTTCGACCTGCGGATATGACGAGGCTGTGGCGCGGGAGCACGCGGCGAGCCTGGGGCTGTCGGGCCTGGATGGGCGCCACCCGTACGATCTTTCGGGCGGACAACGTCAACTGCTTGCGTTGGCAAAGCTGCTTCTGATTGGCCCCGAGCTGCTATTGCTCGATGAGCCCACCAAGGGTTTGGACCTGGCCAGTCGCCGCATCATCGCTCGCGCCCTGCGTGACCATGCAGAGGCTGGCGGCACCGTCATCATGGCCACGCACGATCTGGATTTTGCCGAGCAGGTTGCCGATGACATTGCCATGATGTTTGACGGTGAGATTGCCTGCATGGAGCCGCCGGCCGACTTTTTTGCCGACAACGTGTTTTATAGGGCGTGATGGGATGACGGATTATCGCGTCGCGCGCCTACTCGCAAAACTGGAGATCCCGCTGCTGCTGGCGGTGCCAGCGGTGATGGCTGCGGCGTTGCTAGCGGGCGTTGAGCAGGCGGCGCTCGCCATGCTTGTCGTGGTAGCGCTGGTGCTCGCGCTGTTCTTTGCGGGCTACGAGGCGTCGCGACCTGGCCTGCGCCAGATTATGCCAACGCTGGTTTTGGCGGCGTTGGCCGCGGCGGGGCGCATCTTGTTTGGCCCCATTCCCGACTTTAAACCCGTGAGCGCCATCGCCATTATCGCCGGGGCGACGCTCGGTCGTCGTAACGGCTTTATGGTCGGCGCGCTGGCGGCGCTGACCAGCAATTTCTTTTTTGGGCAGGGCATGTGGACGCCATGGCAGATGTATGCCTGGGGTCTGGTTGGCTATGTTGGCGGTGCACTGGCGCATGCGGGTGCTTTTGATCGCGCCGATGGTACCGTGCGCATGCCGGCGCTGATGGCGTACGGCTTTGCGTCGGGCCTGCTCTACGGCGTTGTGATCAACGCCTACGACATCATCGGTTTTGTGCAGCCGCTCACGTGGGCGGGCGCCGCGGCGCGTCTTGCCACGGCAGTGCCGTTCGATATCACACACGGCCTCGCGACCTGTGTGTTCTTGGCCGCCCTGTACAAGCCCTGGTGTCGCCGCATCAACCGAGTCGTCGTGAAGTACGGGTTGTAAGGGGAGCGAGGCAGCTAATTTGGGCCGTAGGGCTACGCCCTCCGAACTTGCGGTGGAATAGTTCCTGTTTTCGGCCATATGGCCTCCAATCAGGAACTATTTCACCGCAACTCATATGGGGATGGGAGGATGATCCGTTTCCCTCCGTCCCCGAGGGGTCGGTTGGGGCTAGAGCTCTAGCGTGAGGGTGACGGGGCAGTGATCGCTGCCGAAGATGTCGCCGCGGATACCGGTGTCGCGCACATTGTCGGCGATTGCATCACTTACCAGAAAATAATCGATGCGCCAGCCGGCGTTGTTCTTGCGGGCATTAAAGCGATAGCTCCACCAGCTGTAGACGCCCTCGACGTCAGGGTTTGCCGCGCGCCAGGTATCGGTGAAGCCGGCGTTGAGCAGCTCGGTAAACTTGCCGCGTTCCTCGTCCGAAAAGCCGGCGTTGCCGCGGTTGGACTTGGGGTTCTTAAGGTCGATCTCCTCATGCGCCACATTAAAGTCGCCGCAGGTTACGACGGGCTTGCCGGTCTCGCGTTCAAGTGCGCTCAAAAAGCCGCGATAGGCATCGTCCCAGGCCATGCGTACATCGATGCGTGCGAGCTCATTTTGGGCGTTAGGTGTGTAGACATCCACAAACCAAAACTTGTCGAACTCGAGCGCGCAGACGCGGCCCTCGGTCGCGGCTTGAGCGACGAGCTCGGCTGCCTTGCCCTCGCCGGCGTAGGGTAGCAATGCGTCGGCGCGTAGCACGCGCAGCGGTTTCTGGCGGCTAAAGACCGCTGTGCCCGAATAGCCTTTACGCTCGGCGTAGCTCCAGGTTTGGTGATAGCCGGGCAGATCAATATCGACCTGGCCCTCCTGCAGTTTGGTCTCCTGCAGCGCCAGGATATCGACGCCGAGCTCCTGCGCGATTTGGATAAAGCTCGGGTCCTTTTTGAGCACGGCGCGCAGGCCGTTGACGTTCCACGAGGCGAAAGTGTAAGTCTGAGGCATGGTGTCCTTTCGACGGGGTTGGCAGGCTTAAGATTAGCGCAACAGGGACGGGGTGGGCTCCGCGCGTGCCGACTCAAAGGCCGCATGCTGGGACGTCGCCCAACGCTGCCCGACCAACAAGGACGGAGGACTCATATGACGCAGGCAATATCGGACCCCAAGCAGGCCTCCGCCGCGCTGGCGGAGCTGTTCGGTACCCACAAGCGCGTGGTCTTCTTTGGCGGCGCGGGTGTTTCCACGGCGAGTGGCATCCCCGATTTCCGCAGCGTGGACGGCCTGTATCACCAGCAGTTTGCCTATCCGCCCGAGACCATGCTCTCGCATAGCTTTTACGAGGCGCATCCGGCCGAGTTCTTCGACTTCTACCGCACCAAGATGATCGCGCTTGGCGCCAAGCCCAACCGCTGCCACACCAAGCTGGCCGAGCTGGAGTGCGCCGGCAAGCTAAATGCCGTGGTGACGCAAAATATCGACGGCCTGCATCAGATGGCAGGCTCGCAGCGCGTGTTCGAACTGCACGGATCGGTCCATCGCAACATTTGCCAGTCGTGCGGCGCGGTCTATAGCGCCGAGTGGATTTGCTCACGCGAGCACGAGGACGCCGCGGGTGTGCCCGTGTGCCCTGCGTGCGGCGGGCGCATTAAGCCCGATGTGGTGCTCTACGAGGAGCCGCTCGACGAGCGCGTGCTGACCGGCGCCGTTGCCGCCATCGCCGCGGCCGATGCCCTCATCGTGGGCGGGACCTCGCTCGTGGTGTATCCGGCGGCGGGCCTTACGCGATACTTTACCGGCGATACGCTGGCCATTTGCAATCTTGCCCCCACCGATCAGGATGCAAATGCCGACCTGCTGATTTCTTGCGACATCGCGGCCGCGTTTGCGTTCTAGCCCGTGTGCGCGGATACAATAGAAAGACTAATTGCAAAGCAACCCCGCCGCCTGCGCCCGAGCGCGGCGGCGCGGGCATTTTAGGAGGATGTTCATGGCGAACGATAGTAAGACATGGCGGTGCGGAAAGTACGAGCTCAGCTTTGACCGCCCGCGCATCATGGGCGTCCTCAACGTGACGCCCGATTCGTTTAGCGACGGCGGGGAGCACTTCGACCCGGATGCCGCCATCGAGTACGGCCTGGCGATGCTCGACGCCGGCGCCGACATCATTGACGTGGGCGGCGAGTCCACGCGCCCCGGATTTACCCCGGTCAACCCCGACGAGGAGGCTCGCCGCGTGCTTCCCGTGGTGCGCGCGCTGGCCAAAGAGGGCGCCATCGTCTCGATCGACACGCGCCACGTGGCGGTTGCCAAGGCGGCCGTGCGCTGCGGCGCCTCGATCGTCAACGACGTGACGGGCTTCACCGACCCCAAGATGGTCGAGTTTGTCGCGACGAGCACCTGCGGCGTCATCGTGATGCACGCCGGCGAGGTCGCGGCGCCCACGCGCACGCATGCAACGGTGCAGCTCGATACCTCTGCCGCGGCGTTTGTTGCCGAGAAGGCGCGCGAGGCGGCCGCCGAGGCTGCGCGCGAGGCCGAGAAGCCTGCCCGCCGTCGCCGTGGCAAGCTGCTGGGCGAGCCCAAGACGGAGGCCAAGCTGCCGGGCGGCGTGGTGCAGCCCTCGCTGCCGTTTGGCGATCCGGAACCCGTGCCCGAGCCAACGGACGAGCAGAAGCAGGAGACACCGGCCGCCGAAGAGACCGCCCCTGTCGCCGAGGCCGCCGCGACCCCTGAGCCCGCGCCGGAGCCCAATGATCACCTGGCCGCCATGATGCGCCGCAGCGCCCGCCGCGAGGAAGCCTACGTGCCCACCTCGCAGCTCCGCCGCTTCACCCTGCCCGATTCGGCGCCCATCATGCGCCGCGTCATGGGCTTTCTGTCCGACCAGGCCCGCACGCTCATCCATGCCGGCGTGTCGCGCGACCGCATCTGCATTGATCCTGGCCCGGGCTTTGGTAAGTCGGCTAACGAGGACATCGTCATCCAGCGCGAGACTGCCAAGATGGCGTCACTGGGCTATCCGCTCATGTGTGCCGTGTCGCGCAAGCGCTTTGTGGGCGCCGTCTCGGGCGTGACCGAGGCCGCCGAGCGCGATGCCGCTACGTTTGGCGTGTGCCTGGGCGCCATCCAGGCCGGTGCCAACATCGTGCGCGTGCACGACGCCGCGGGTTTTGCGCAGTTCCTGAACGGCTACTGGGCGGTTGCCAAGCCGCAGCCGCGCCGCGCGTTTGTGGCCGTGGGCTCCAACCTGGGGCATCGCTGCGACAACATCCGCGCTGCACGCGAGATGATCGCCGAGATTCCACTCACCTGCGTGTCCAACTCCTCCAAGATTTACGAGAGCGAGCCGGCCTACGAGACGCGCCAGGACGCGTTTGCCAACGCCGTCATCGAGATTAGGACCGAGCTGGCGCCGCTGGTGCTGCTCGACGAGCTCATGAAGATCGAGGCCGAGCTGGGGCGCGACCGCTCCAAAAAGGCCAAGGCCAACGGTCCGCGCACCATCGACCTGGACCTGCTGTGGATGGACGGCGAGACCCACGGCGGCAAAAAGCTGCGCCTGCCGCATCCGCTGATCGGCGAGCGCGATTTTGTGCTGGTGCCGCTCGAGGACCTGATGCACGACCCGGCGCGGTTCTTCCGCTACAACGGCGTCGAGGTCAAGGAGCCCGAGGATCGCGTGGGCCATATCGTGGGCGAATTGGGGCGTATGTAGATGATTGAGATGAACGCTGTAGCCGCTGGCACTGAGCTCGACGCCGCGCGCGATGCGGGCCGCGAGGGTGCGTCCGCGGGCTGGTGCGCGTGGAACGCGGGCGATGTATCGCTGACGTTTTCGCTGGTCGTGCGTCCGGACGTGAACATGCACGCCTTCCACGGCCTGCCGTTTGTGGCCGCGATGGGCATGATGGACGCACTCGTGGGCACGGCTTCGACGCCGGGGTTGGGCCTTGCCGGTAAGGTGGGTATCCAGTGGCCGAGCGATATCGTGTGCGGTGCGCCCGCGTTCGAGACGTCGTTCGCGCGTGTCGCCGTCAACGGCGGTGCCGGTGCCGCGGGCATGTTCGGCGCCGTGACGGTGGATATTGAGCGTTCGGCGCTGAGCGAGCTTGGTGTGGACGTGGCTGACGAAGCGCTGGTCGAGGAGTTGGCCGCCGCCGTGCTGACCCGTGTGGACACCTGGGCGGTTGCTGCCAACACGCCGCAGGGCGCTGCCGGTCCGCTGGCTCCCGTGCTGGGCGAGTACTTCGACATGGTGCCGCTGCTGGGCCGCCAAGTTGCGGCGGTGTCGCCCAACGGCCTGCCACTCGCGGTGGGCGTGTTCGCGGGCCTGGACATCTGGGGCCGCGCGACCATCAAGACCGATGCCGGCGAGCAAGAGTTTCCGCCCGAGGCCGTGCGCATTCGCGGACTGTAACGCGAGGCGCCCGCGCTCAGAGATAACGATGACAACGAAGCCCTCCTCGGCCTGCACCGAGGAGGGCTTTCGCGTGACTGCGGGGCGACATCTCGACCCTATTCCTCAAAACTGAAAATTATTCAGTTTTGAGGAATAGCGATAAAAGACAGCGAGGAGGCCCCAATGAAACTCATCAATAGAACGTCATATATGGACACGTTGACGAGCCTTATTGGCGTGCCGGGCATAAAGGTCATCACGGGCATCCGCCGTAGCGGTAAATCAAAATTGCTCGAGGCCCTCCGCGATTACGTGGAGGCAAATCTGTCCAATTCGAATGTCATCCATATCAACTACAACCTCGATGAGTTCGAGAACCTGCTCGAGTATCACGCGTTGCTCGCCTATGTAAAAAATCATCGAGTGTCCGGCAAACAAAACTTTCTGCTTATCGATGAAGTTCAGATGTGCGACGGTTTTGAGCGTGCGATCAACAGCCTTCACGCATCCGAGCAGTACGACATATTCATCACCGGATCGAATGCCTTTTTGCTGTCGAGCGATCTGTCGACGCTCTTTACGGGGCGCACCTTCGAGATCGAGGTTTTCCCGTTCTCGTTTGAGGAGTATCGCCTCTATGGCGATGAGGGCGAGGTCGACCGCGACTTCGATGAGTACGCGAGAACCGGCGGTATGTCCGGCTCTTACCCTTATCCACTGCAGGAGCAGCGCTATCAATATCTCTCCAACGTCTTTAAGACGCTCATTGTGAGAGATATCGTGCAACGGCATAACGTGAGAAACGAATCGGCGCTGCTACGCATTGCCGATTACATGATGGACAACGTTTCCAACATTACGTCGGCACGCAACATTACTGATGCATTAAATGCGGATGGGCTAAAGATTACGAATAAGACGGTCGGTACGTACATGGGGTACCTGTGCGATGCGTTTGCCTTCTATAAAGTGAGTCGGTACGACATTCGCGGCAAAAAATACCTTAAGAGCGGTGAGAAGTACTATCTGGCGGACCATGCGTTTAAATATGCGCTTCTTGGTACACGTGATATGGATTGGGGACGCGTATACGAGAACATAGTGGCAATCGAGCTGCTGCGTCGCGGATACGAGGTATACGTCGGCGTGCTCTATAAAAAGGAAATAGACTTTGTAGCAATCAAGCGGAGCGAGAAACTCTACATTCAGGTGAGCGACGACATCAGCTCGGATAAGACATTTGAACGCGAGATTTCGCTACTGCTGAGCATTGGCGATGCGTATCCCAAGATGATTCTTGCCCGCACGCATCACGAGGCCACGGATCGTGACGGAGTGCTGATCGTGGACCTGGCGAGGTGGCTGTGCGGTGAGGCGTAGCAGAAAGCCTATTCCTCAAAACTGAAAAATTTTCGATTTTGAGGAATAGGACTGATGCGTTGCCTAGTTCGCCGCTCGTGCTCGTGCTCGACTTAAGCCCCCGCCCTATCCCATCTCCTGCATGCGGCGGTAGATTTCGCAGATGCCTTTGATGGTGAGTTGGCCGTCTACTATGTCGAAGGCGTCGGTCGAATCGGCGACGATGCCGGCGAGACCGCCCGTGGCGATAACGGTGGCATCCTCGCGGCCCAGCTCGCGCTTCATGCGCGCGACCAGGCCCTCGGCCATGGCGGCGGCGCCCGTTACGGCGCCGACCTTGATGCACTCCTCGGTATCGCGGCCGATGGCGTGCTCGGGCGCCTCGAGCGGAACGCTGGCGAGCTTGGCGGCTCGGGCGGCGAGCGCGTCCATCGAAATGCGGATGCCCGGCGCAATCGCTCCGCCAATGTAATAACCGTCCTTATCGATGACGTCGATATTGGTCGCGGTGCCAAAGTCCACCACGATCGCCGGGGCGCCGTAGAAGGTCTCGGCAGCGACGGCGTTGGCGATGCGGTCGGCACCAACGGCCTGGGGGCGCGCCGCGCGCAGCTTGGTCACGGCCGCCGTCTGCGGTCCAATGACGATGGCGTCTGCCGCGATGCGGTCGGCCACGGCGTGCCACTCGCGCGAGAGCTGCGGCACCACGCCGGCAAAGGCGATCGCGTCGACCGCGCCGAGCGAGAGGTCGTACATCTTAAAGAAGCCCATCAGGCGCACGTGGATCTCGTCGGCGGTATAGGAGCGGTCGGTGGGCATACGCCACGACTGCACCAGCTCGTCTCCGTCAAACAGGCCCATGGCCGTCTGCGTGTTTCCCATATCGATAGCGAGCAGCATGTCTACTCCAGGTGTCGGCGTAAAAGGACGCGCACCATTGTATACGTGCCGTCGACGGCGCTCGGCTGCGATTCGTTTATGGTGATATGGACTGAGGGGTTTAAATATGAAGGAATTATGCTCTACGAGATTTTCCTTGCCGTTTACCGAACTCCCACGTAATATTCTTTTTTGCGCACATGAGGCGCCCAGACATTGCGGGGTGGAGCAGTCTGGTAGCTCGCCGGGCTCATAACCCGGAGGTCGTAGGTTCAAATCCTGCCCCCGCGACCAAGAACTTGCAGCTCGTCGGTCTAGCCGACGAGCTTTTTTGTTATTCCGGGACCGTGTTTTCGGTCCAATTTTCGGCCTCTCAAACAAAATCTCGATCTGTAACATCTAGATCCGATTTGGGCGGCTGGGTGTTACAGATCGAGATACACCGGTGGGCTGGGTCCTGTTTGTCTAAATCTGTAACACGAGGGACAGATTTTGCCGAGTTGTTGTTACAGATTGAGATGTTCGGACGGACGGTTGCCGTTTGTCTTGATCTGTAACAGGTGGAGGCTAAAAGTCGGTCTAGATGTTACAGATTGAGATGTTTGGTCGGACCGAGTTTGTTCGTCTCGATTTGTAACATCTAGGGTCGTTTTTGATCTGCAGGTGTTACAGATCGAGATAAACCGACGGCCGGGCTCATCCCATCCGACGGGCCGCCTCGCCCCATCCACCTGCCGCCACCTGATATTCGCCGATTTTCGTTGTGCCGCTGTACCCCCATGCCATATCCTCTAGACAATTACACGGCACCATCGCCGCCGCGCCTACAAGAGAGGAATGTCCATGACCGCACCTGCATCCAAGCTGCTCCAGCCCATTACGGTTGGCCCCCTTGAGCTCAAGAACCGCATTATGTTCCCGCCGCTGACCACCGGCTACGAGGAGCGCGACGGTTCCATTGGCGAGCGCAGCCTGGCTTTTTACGAGCGCCTGGCCCGTGGCGGCGTGAGCTACATCGTCATCGGCGACGTTGCTCCCGTTATGACCGCAAGCCCCACGCCCAAGCTGGCGACCGACGCCCAGATCCCCACGTTTAAGGCGCTGGCCGATGCCGTCCACAAGCACGGTGCCAAGGTTGCGCTGCAACTGTTCCACCCCGAGTACGACGTGCCCGGTGTCGGCCGTATGGTCATGGGATCCATGGCTGCCGCCAAGGTCGCGCAGGAGGCCAAGGCCGCCGGCGACGAGGAGACCTTTGCCGCCAAGATGGCCGAGTCCAACGAGATCCGCAAGCAGGCATACGCCAAGCTGCACCATGACATGCAGCACTTTGTGAACGAGGCGAGCGTAGAGCAGCTCACCCAGATCAAGGAGGCCATCGCTGCCTCGGCCGCCCGCGCGCAGCAGGCCGGGATTGACGCCATCGAGGTCCACGGCGACCGCCTGGTGGGTTCGCTGTGCTCGGCCATCCTCAACCAGCGCACCGACGAGTACGGCGGCTCGTTCGAGAACCGTGTTCGCTATGCGCTCGAGGTCGTCGCCGCCATTAAGGAAGCCGCGCCGCAGCTGATGGTGGAGTACAAGCTCCCCGTGATTATGGAGAACCCCGACGGCACGCCGCGCGGCAAGGGCGGCCTGCAGCCCGACGAGGCCTGCAAGTTTGCCAAGCTGCTCGAGGGCGCGGGCATCGACATGATCCAGGTCGCACAGGCAAACCACACCGGCAACATGGGCGACACCATTCCGCCCATGGGCGCCATGCCCTACAACTGGACGCTGCCGGTGGCCGAGCGCGTCAAAGCCCTGGTCTCCGTGCCGGTGGCAACCGTGGGCCGTGTTGTCTCGGTCGAGGCCGGTGAGAAGATCCTGGAAGACGGCGCGGCCGACATCATCGCCTACGGCCGCTCGCTCATGTGCGACCCCGACATTGCGCTGAAGGCCGCCACGGGTGAGCCCATCCGCGAGTGCCTCAACTGCAACAAGGGTTGCGTCGACGCGATTCAAAACCGCAAGTACATCTCGTGCGTTCTCAATGCCGAGAACGGCGACGAGGCGACTATCGCCATTAAGCCAGGCGAGGGCGACAAGAAGATTGCCGTGGTGGGCGGCGGCATCGCCGGCCTGGAGGCCGCGCGCGTGGCGGCCAAGCGCGGCTACGACGTGACCGTTTACGAGGCGAGCGATCATCTGGGCGGCCAGATTGTGCTGGCGGCTGCGCCTCCGCGCAAGGACGAGATCATGCGCTCGGTCGAGTACTACGAGAAGATTCTGCCTGGCCTGGGCGTGAAGGTCGAGCTCAACCATGCCGCTACCGCCGAGGACCTCAACGCCGCCGACGCCGCGATTGTGGCCGTGGGCGCGCACGACGTGGTCATTCCCGTTCCGGGTGCCGATTCGGACAAGGTCGTCTCGAGCTGGGACGTGCTGGCCGGCAAGGTGGAGCTTACGGGCCGCGTCGCCGTCATTGGCGGCGGCCTGGTGGGCACCGAGACTGCCGAGTACCTGCTGCAGCACGGCTGCGAGGTGGCGATCGTGGAGATGCTCGATAAGATTGCCGCGGGCGAGTCCGAGACCATTCTGCCGCTGATTATGAGCGACTTTGCCGAGCATAACGTGGAGCAGCACGTGAAGACCCGCCTGACCGCCATTACTGATGAGGGCGTGGAGGCCATTCGCACCACCGAGGACGGCGCCGAGGAGCCGGTGAAGATCGCCTGCGATTACGTGGTGATGGCCGTGGGTTCCAAGGCCAACGCGTTTGACCTGGACGGCGTGACGGTGCCCGTGACCTGCGTGGGCGACTGCTCGGGCGAGCGCACCGCCGACATTGCCAGCGCCATCCGCACGGCATATCACGCGGCCAACGAGCTGTAGGTAACATCGCAGCGGGACGTGTCTCTATAGTTTTGTCAACCGCGTGCTTCGCGCCATTTCGGCATGGCGCATCCGGGCGCCAGGCGCCCCCGCTTCCTCTTCGGTTGACCCCGCCGCCCGCTAGGCCGCGTACGGGACGGCGTCGCGCATGATC
>DBGCAP010000002.1:0-50473 GCA_048367555.1 Collinsella sp. | reverse complement strand
TTCTGAGACTTGATGTTTGCCACTTCTGGAGTTCCTTTCGAGTTCCTTGCAAAAAATGTATGACACCTCTGAGACACGGTGAGGTCATGCAAGCGCCTACTATAGCACGCTCCCCCTCAAAGGGATAGAACGAATTTGTCAAATAGGCAGGTATCATCACGATTTTCTCAAGATGTTCGTAATCCAGAGCAAAAGCGCGGTCTCCGAATCGGCCGAACCCTTCAATGCGAGTTCCACATCGACGGCGCCCTCGAGCGCGGCAACGAGCTCGGTCATCGAAAAACGACGTGCCCAGGTCAGGTGATTCTTAACCTGCCAGGCCTGAAGCTTGAGCGTCGCGGCGAGCTCACGCCCCTGCCCACGCCCATCGAGCGCCTTGGCGACGATCAGCTCACGGATGCGACCGCATAGCAGCGTGTAGGTCCACACGTAGCTCTTGGAGGGCAGTAGATTGAAGAGCTCAAGCGAGCGGCGCATGTCACGGGCCGAGACCGCATTGAGAAAGTCCCAGGGCTGAACCTCGGCCGTACGCACGATCCAACGCTCCACGTCGGCAAGCTCAATCTGGGGCGCCTCGACAATCTGGGCGAGCTTTGACAGGTCGTTATCGAGCATACGTGTGTTTTCGCCCGAACGCGAGACGAGCTCCTCGGCAGCAGCCGTCGAGATGGACTTACCGTGCTGCGTCGCCATCTGCTGCACGCGGCGCGGCAGCTCCCAGCGCTTGGTACCCGAACAGTCGATCACGGCTTTCTTGTCAATCTTGGCGATCGCCTTGTACAGGCGCGTGTTCTTGGCGAGTGAATCGGCTATGACGAGGCAGACCGTCGTGGGGCTGGGACTCGCCAGATACTCGACAAGCGGCTCGGAGATCGCTTTGGCAAGTTTTGAGCAGCCGTCAAGAATTACCAGGCGAAACTCGCTGCCCATGGGAAAGGTATTGAGCGAGCCGATGATCGACTCGATATCGGGATCTTTCGTCATGTCGCGTTCATCGAGGTTGAACTCAACCATACCCGACTTTTCCAAGCGAGCTTTCATACGCGAGACGGCGTGGTCGCGCTTGACCCCATCGGTACCGACGATCAGATATGCCGGCAGCAGACCGGTTTCGGACATTGCGCTCCCCTCTCGCAGGCTCTCGTGTTTGTACCGTGCCATTTTAGCCCAGGGGTTGGTCCCGCGCCAACGACGGCATCACGGTCGCTGGCATCGCATGGCAAAGCCCTTCGCGGTCGGCGTGACGGTAATGTCGCCGTGTTCGATGGTGCATGCGAACGCACCACCCGCTTCCTTAACTGCATCGATGCAGGCATCCGACGGATGGCCGTAACGATTCCCCTCGCCGGCGCTCGCGAGGGAAAGCTCGGGCTTCAGGACGTCCAGCAACTCACCATCGGCTGAAACCTTGGAGCCGTGATGCCCAAGTTTAAGGACATCGATATCCCCCACCTCCTGCACGAATTCTCGCTCTTGGTCGAGCTCGGCATCACCGGTGAGAAGTACGCGAAGGCTCTTGCCTTCCTGAGCATAGGAGAGCAGCAAGACAAGCGAGTCCTCATTGCCCTCGCCATCTACCGTGTCAAACGGCCACATCACACGAGCCCGAAATGCGCCGATATCGACCGTGTCTCCGCGAGCCACCTGCCGATACGTTACGCCGGGGCGATTCAGGACCTCAGCAGGCGCACCGTCCAGCGCATCGGCTGCAACCGCAATGGTTCCAACAGAAAACCGATCGAGTACGTCGGGAAGACCGCCCCAATGGTCTTCGTCCCAATGCGTCACGAAGACGGCATCGATATGGTGGACATTATTGCGAACCAACGCCGACACCACGCGCTCATCGAGCCCGCAGTCGACGAGCGCCACAGTGCCACCCTGACGAACCAGAATCGCATCGGCCTGGCCAACATCGAGGACCGTCACCGAAGGCGGCGCGCATCGATCCCAATAGATATACGGAACACCCGCTGCAAGCATCAGGCACACCAGCCCCGCTGCCATGCTCCGTGCGCGGGGGCGTGGCCACCAGACCAAGAGGACTGCCAGTGCAAACGGCACCACGTATACCAAGGGCGTATCGGGCGGCACGCTTACGGATGCGCCCGGAACGGCAGCAAAGAGCTGCTCAAAGAACAGGGCGCAGCGAGCGACAATCATGGGCACCACGAGCGCCCCGTGACGCAAAAGCGGAACAAGCGAGCAGGGTGCCAGCACAACCGACGATGCGAGCAGCACGCTTATCACCGGACCGATCACGGCATTTGCAAGCGGGGCAATGAGCGAAAACGTCCCAAATGCGGGAATGGTTACGGGAAGTGTCGCGAGTTGTGAGCACAACGTGACAGACAAAACGCTGGCGACACCCGATGGCATGCCCAGCTCGCCCAAGGCGTAGGTGGCGTAGGGGCAAAAGCAAAGGATGGCAAAAACACTGGCGCACGAAAGCTGAAAACCCATTTCGAACAATACCGTCGGACGCAGCAACACAAAGATTGCCATGGTGACAAACAGAGCCGAGAGGCCATGACGACGACGTCCGGCGCCGTTGGCGATAAGCGACGCCGCCACCATGCAGCACGCGCGCACGGCCGAGGGCGAGGCGCCCGTAAAGACGGCATAGGCAGCAAGGGCCAGCACCAGCAACCACCGCTGCAGCCCACGAGAGAGGCGCGTCTTTTGCAGGACGCTCTCAATCACAAACCCCACGATGGCAAGATGGCTGCCCGAGACGGCGATGAGATGTGCGGTGCCCGTTACCGAAAACCAATCGCCCGCCGGCTGAGCGCGCAGCTCGGACGAGCGTCCACAGACAACGCCGGCAATGAGCGAGCGCGCCGGATCGGTCGCGGGCGCGATAACGGCAAGGAGCACGTTTCGAAGCCAAAGCAACGGCCCCGGAGAACCCTCGTCGACCGATACCAACCGGACGACGTTAACCTTTCGAAGCTCGCCCCGAATCACGCGTGAGCGCCCATACGCATCATTCTCAAACCGCGAAATTCGACCGATAGCACGTACATGCGAACCGGCACCGAGCTCACGATCACACGACAGCCGTACCTGACCCAAACGCTTTTCGCCCGCATACGCATCGCAGGTGTAGGAATACACACCGTCATTGATGGACGGATCGCCCCGCACAACAAATTCGAGACTGCTCGCAGCCCGATTATCCAGTGCCCTCGATACACGCAGCGCCCCTATCGCCCAGCCCGCGGACACGACCGCTCCCGCCACAAGGCCGAGAGCCGCGGCATACAACCATCGCCTCCACCGCACAAGACGCATACAGGACCGGGCCAAAACGATGCACGCCGCAGCCGCAACGGGAATGGCCATAAGCAATGTGACGGGCGCTGCCCGCTCTCCCAGCAGCACATCGGCTGCCGCGTTAAGCACCAAGCCACAGCTCGCACACAAGCCGGCACAAAGGGCCATCGTCCACGGCATCAATGGGCGCGGTGGCATCACATGCTCGCGCTCGGTCGCACTCATACGCAGATGCAATCTTTAATTTTGGCGAGCTTCTTCTCACCGATCCCCGATACACGCATAAGGTCATCGACCGAGGCAAAGGCCCCGTTTTGCGTCCGTTCGTCGATAATCGATTGGGCCATAGAAGGCCCGATGCCCGAAAGCGTCTGCAGCTCCGCCGCACTTGCCGTATTGATGTTCACGAGCCCCGACGAAGATCCCGCACCAGGAGTCGCGGCAGCGCCGCTTTCGCCCCCGTCGACCGCCGCAGTCGCTTGTTGCTCCCCTACCGTCGGCACATGGATCTTTTGACCATCTGTGATCTTGGACGCACGATTGAGCCCTGTCACATCCGCCTCGGCCGTAAGCCCTCCGGCGGCATCGATTGCCTGGGATACCCGCGCTCCGTCTTTGAGCCGGTACACGCCAGGCCTCGCAACAGCGCCATCAACATCGACGTACACCTCGGCAGCAGAAGAACTCTTGATCGACGATTCATCGGCATCGTCAGGTGACGCATCCCCGGCCCCGCGTACTTCCGAGGCGCTCGCCTCATCACTACGCTCAAACGACACGCCGCTGGAGCGGCTATTAAAACTTGCCATCGCCAAGCCGCTCGCGACGGCAATGACAACCAGAATCGCCACGACCACCGCCTTATGGCCGAGCAGCTTTTCTGCCCAGCGGTCCATCCGTTTAACCCGTTCGTGTTGCTCGCGCTGCGCCATAGCAAACACCTCCCAACACCATCGTGTCAGGAAACGAACGCCGCAGCCTCCGCACGTCCACACCGGTTTTCGCGGTCAAACCAAAAGCTGACCAAAACCTTGCGGAAAAGTGTCCATTTATTCAGGCACACGTCGACAAATGAACCGTTTATCGCCTAATGCCCAGATAGAAAAAGACCGACGATGCAAAATCACCGCCGGTCTATACACAACATTATTCGTGATCTTGGTAAATCTCACGTGGAGCGAGCTCGGAATGCTTGCGTTTTAAGGTCTTAGGGGCCTTATACGTGTTGCTCTCGAAGTCGATGTACTCAGTCTGTTTGAGCAAACGCTCAATCATCTCCTCGTGATCGAACAGCTCCCATGCCTCATGCACGGCATCGAGCTTGGCATGCGTCTCGGGACGACGCGGCATAAAAAGCGTGCAGCAATCGGGAGCTGCCTCGGTCGAGATATCGAAGGTGCCGATCTCCTGGGCACGCGCGATGATCTCCTGCTTATCAGAACCAATGAGCGGACGGAACACGGGGATCTTGACGGCCTCGTTGACGGCCATGATGTTCTCAAGCGTCTGGGAAGCAACCTGACCGAGTGATTCACCGGTCACGATAGCCTTGGCGCCCTCGATATGCGCAATGCGCTCGGCAACCGAATACATGATGCGACGGTACATGATCACGCGCAGGTTGCTGGGGCAGGTCACCGAGATCTCGCGCTGGCAGTCGCCAAACGGGACAACGTACAGGCGACCGATCTGAACGCCCGGCTCAAGTGCACGGATGATGTCCTGCACCAAATACTCGCTCGTATCGGGCGTCTGCGGACGGCCGGAGAAATGTACCGGCACGCACACCGCGCCGCGACGCGCGAGCATCCAGGTCGCCACCGGAGAATCGATGCCCGAGGAAAGCAACGTCACGACCTTGCCGGCAGAACCCACCGGCAGACCGCCCACGCCGCGCTCGGAGCGCGCGTACACGTAGACGCTACCCTGGACCACCAGCACGTGCACCATTGCGTCGGGGTCGTGCATCTGGACCTTTTTATCGGGAAACGCCTCGCACAGCACCTCGCCCACCTGTCGATTGATATCAATCGAGGTAAGCTCATAGTCGGTGTTAGAGCGCTTGGCATGCACCTTAAACGACTCGAAGGGACCAAACTCGCGCAGCGCCTTCACAGCGGCGGCGCAGTACTCCTGCGGGTCACGGTTGGTGTGGTACGCCAGGGACACGCGGGCAACGCCGGGGACGGTGCGAATGACGCGCGCCGCCTCGTCGGCCTGATGCTCGTTAAAGGTCACGAGGATATAACCGGAAATTCGAGACACGGCATTCACGGAAAAGGCGGCCAAGGCCGCCTTGATGTTATCCATGAGGATATGCTCAAAATGTGCGCGGTTCTTGCCCTTCAGTCCAACCTCGTGATAGTGGACCAGGCAGACGCGGGCTGCCATTTAGGCTTCAGCAACCTTGTGGCCGAGCGCCTTCTCATAACGGGCCTCGTCGTAGGAGATGTCGCCGTCGACAATCTCGTCCATAGCCATCGAGATGGTATCGGCGCCGGAAAGCGCAATGGTGATGTCATCGACATCCTGGACGGCGAGCACGCGGTTGTGCTGGCCACGCAGCATGCTGTTAATGTCGCAGGCGCGCTTGGAGGCAAGCGAGGCGAGCAGGAAGCGGTTGTGATCGGTCTTCTCCAGAAGATCGTCAATGCAAGGCTTTACAACGGACACGGACCTCAGATCCTTTCATGCATATCGAGAACGCGAACGAGCTCATCGGTCGCGCGGTCGAGATCGTCATTCACCACGACGTCGTCGTAGCGGTCGGCAAGGGCAAGTTCATGGGCGGCGTTTGCCATACGCAGCTCAATCGTCTCGGGCGTCTCGGTACCGCGACCGACCAGACGCTCGCGGAGCACCTCGAGCGAAGGCGGCTTGATAAAAATCAGCACGGCCTCGGGGAAACGCTCCTTGACCTGCAAGGCACCCTGGACATCGATCTCCAAGATTAGAGACGAACCAGAGGCAAGCTTGGATGTGACCTCGCTCACCAAGGTGCCGTAGCAGTTACCGTGGACCTCGGCCCACTCAACAAACTCGCCGTTTGCCACGCGGCGGTCGAACTCCTCGCGCGTCAGAAAAAAGTAATTGACGCCGTCGACCTCGCCTTTGCGTGGGGCTCGCGTGGTAGCCGAAACCGTCAGGCCCAGGTTAGAGCGACGCTCGCGCACACGAGTGACGAGCGTGCCCTTGCCTGCACCTGACGGTCCAGAAATCACAAAGAGCTTTGATTCCTGAGCGCTCACTTATTTGGTCAGCTGCTCGAGGAGCTGCTCGCGCTGGCGGACGCCGAGGCCCTGAACGCGACGGGTAGCGGAGATGCCGAGCTCCTCCATGATCTTGGCGGCCTTGGCCTTGCCATAACCGGGGAGAGACTCGATGAGGGTGGAAACCTTCATGCGGGAAGCGATGGGGTCATCGGAGTTGAGCACGGACTCGAGGGACTTCTCGCCCTTCTTGATCTGCTCGCGAAGCTCAGCGCGGGCGTGACGTGCGGCGGCAGCCTTCTCAAGAGCCTGCTTGCGCTGCTCGTCGGTAAGCTGAGGGAGTGCCATTCGAACCTCCAAATAGTTGGGTTATATCTGATTCAATAATTGGCATTTTAGCACGTCAAACGCGCTAAATGCCTAATCGACGGCACCATAGGTTAGACGATACCTGCGAAAAGTGCAATATGCGGAGGTCAAAGTTGAGCCCCTGACCTGCGATTCCACACAAAGGATGGGAAAGTTTTCGCAGGCACAGGAGCTAATTTGTGCTAATGAGACCCAAAAGTGGTGACTTGAGGGAAACTTTTAGGCGACGTTTTCGACCAGCTCGGCAACGATAGCGTCAAATGCGGCAACCGGGTCGTCGGCACCGGTGATGGGTCGGCCAACCACGATGTGGCTCGCACCGCGCTCGATAGCCTGGGAGGGCGTCGCCACGCGGGATTGATCGCCCAGGGCGGCACCCACCGGACGCACGCCAGGAGTCACGATCAGCGCATCGGGGCCGAGCAGCTCGCGCATGTCATGGGCCTCCATCGGCGAGCACACGATGCCGTCGATGCCGTTGGCCTGGGCAAGCTTTGCCAGGCGGGCGGCTTCCTCGGCGACGGGCGACTCGACACCGATCTCGGCCAGCGAATCCTGGTTCATGCTCGTGAGCACGGTGATGGCGACAAGCTTGGCGCGGTCCTCGCGCGCCTCCTCGGCACCCTCGCGGCACGCAGCGAGCATAGCGCCCGAACCCAGTCCATGGACCGAGAGCAGGTCGGCACCGGCAAGCGAGGCCGAACGGGCGGCACCGCGCACCTGATGCGGAATGTCATGGAACTTGAGGTCGAGGAAGACCTTAAAGCCCAGGTCCTTAAACGTCTTGACGATCTCGGGGCCCTCAGCGTAATAGAGCGTCATGCCGACCTTGAGCCAAGCGGCATGACCAGAGAGCTCGTGGGCGAGCTCGAGCGCACGCTCACGGTCGCAGTCGAGGGCGACGATAACGCGGTCGCGGGCATCGGTCTCTAGCATTCGAAAGCACCTACCAGCTCATTGATGTCCTTCACGCCCTGGGACTCCGCCCAGGCCTCGAGCTCGTGCGCAATCTTGAGCGAAGCGCACGGATCGACAAAGTTGGCCATGCCGACCGACACGCAGGTGGCGCCGGCCAAAATAAACTCAGCCGCATCCTCGCCGGTCATGACACCACCGACACCGTTGATGGGGATATTGACGGCCTGGGCAACCTCCCAGACCATGCGCACGGCGATGTGGTGGCACAGCGGGCCCGAAAGGCCGCCCTTGGGCTTGGCCACACGGGACTTGCGGGTATGAACATCGATGGCCATGCCCTGGATGGAGTTAATGACCGAAAGGCCGTCGGCGCCGGCGGCCTCGAGAGCCTTGGCAATCTCGGCGACGTTGACCGGAGCCATCTTGACGAACAGCGGCTTATCGGTCACCTTACGGCAGGCAGCCATAACGGCAGAGGCGCCCTCGGGCGAGGAGCCCATGGCGGCACCGCCGGCGGCGATATTGGGGCAGCTGACGTTGATCTCGTAGCCGGCAGCCCAGGGGCACAGCTCGACATACATCTCGAGCGCGCGGACAAACTCCTCTACGGAGTGACCGGCGACCTGACAGATGACCTGGCAACCGTCCTTGGAGAGCTGCTCGAGCCACGGACCGGACTCACGGGCAAAGGCAGCCACGCCGGGGTTCTGAAGGCCCACGGAGTTGATCATGCCGCCCGGGATCTCAGCCATGCGGGGCGCGGGGTTGCCGGGCCAGGGCTCGGCAGCACAGCCCTTGGTGGTGATGGCGCCCAGCCGGGAGACATCGAAGAAGTTCTGGAACTGCCAACCGTAGCCAAAGGTACCGGCTGCGGTGTTGATGGGGTTCTGCATCTTGACGCCGCCGAAATCGACGGCCATGTTCACGGTACCCACTAGAAGACCACCACCTTGGAAGCATCGAACACGGGGCCGCACATGCAGGCGCCCTTCATACCGTCGACCGTCTCGACATTGCAGGTGTTGCAGGCGCCAAAGCCACAGCTCATCATGCGCTCGAGCGACACCTCGCAGTACGCACCGGCCTCGGCAGCAGCGGCGGCGACCTTCTTCATCATGACGGCGGGACCGCAGCTGGCGACGTAGTCGTAGCCGCCCTCGCCGAGCAGCTCGGCGGCAGGATCGGTGCAAAAACCGTGCGTGCCGAGCGAGCCGTCGTCGGTGCACACGTAGACCGTATCGCACAGAGCGCGGAACTCATCGATGCCCACGGCCTTGGACGCGGTGCCAAAGCCCAGGCACACGTCGACGGCCACACCCTGCTCGGCAAGCTTGCCGGCAAGGCACAACACGGGCGGAACACCGATGCCGCCCGCAACGAGCAGCGCTTTCCTGGTGCCCTCGGGCACATGCCAGCCGCGTCCGCCGGGGCCCAGCAGATTAGAGGTGGAACCGGGGGCCATCTGCGACAGACGACGGGTGTCGTCGCCCACGACGGCGTACCACAGCTCGACGGTGCCGGCCTGGGCGTCGGCGCGATAGAAGCTCAGGGGCACGCGAAGCAGCGAGGACGCATCGCCGGGCACGGCAATGTTCACAAACTGACCGGGCTTGAGCGCACTTGCAAGCTTGGGGGCCGAGATAACGAGCGAGAAGATGCCGTCGGCGATCTCCCGGTTCGAAACGACCTCGAAGTCGTGCATGCGTGCAGTGGAAGGTGTGGGCATAGACGCTCCAATCCCCCATGCGGTTGCATGGTCAAAACGAACAGAAAGCGCGGCGCCGCAAGGGCACCGCGCACAAAAGCGATAAGGCTATGCTAGCAGATGCAGCCGTCGGCGAGCGTCTGCTTGCCGCCGACAAACACATCGGTGGCACGACCGGTGAGCGTGCGGCCGGCAAAACCGGAGTTCTCAGCACGCGACTCGTAACCGTCCTCGCCGACCGTCCAGGTGACAGCGGGATCGAACACGGTCAGGTCGGCAACGGAGCCCGCCTTGACCTGAACCTGGTCGAGGCCCAGGATCTCACGCGGCTTGATAGCCATGAGCTCGACCATGCGGCCCACGCTCATCTTGCCCGTGTTGACCAGCTCGGTGAGTACGAGCGACAGCGAGGTCTCGAGGCCGATCATGCCAAAGGGCGCAAGCTCGAACTCGCGGGCCTTCTCCCACGGGGTGTGGGGAGCGTGATCGGTGACGATAGCGTCGACGGTACCGTCGATGACACCCTGACGGATAGCCTCGGCATCCTCGTCGGTGCGCAGCGGCGGGTTAACCTTGAGCGAGGTGTTGTAGGTCTCGTCCAGGTCGTTCTCGGTCAGGAACATGTGGTGCGGAGTGGCCTCGCAGGTAACCTGAACGCCAGCGGCCTTACCGGCACGCACGATCTCCAGGCCATGGGCGGTGGAGATGTGCTGGATGTGCAGCTTGGCACCGGTCAGCTTGGCGATCTCGATGTCGCGAGCGATCTGGAGCTCCTCGCCGGCAGCCGGCCAGCCCTCGAGAGCCAGACGGGTCGAGACCTTGCCCTCGTTGATCTGGCCGTGGCCGACCAGGTCCTCGTCCTGGCAGTGGCTCATAAAAACCTTGCCGAACATCTTGCCGTAGTCCATGCAACGACGGAGCATGCCCGCGCCCTGCACGCCGCGACCGTCGTCGGTAAAGGCGACAACACCGTGGGCGACCATATCGCCCATCTCGGACATGGCCTCGCCCTTAAGACCGCGGGTCATGGCGCCCGACGGATAGACGCGGCAGTGACCGACCTCGGCAGCGCGGGACTTGACGAACTCCACGACGGTGCCGTTATCGGTGACGGGATCGGTGTTGGGCATGGCGCACACGCCGGTAAAGCCGCCCTTGGCAGCTGCGCGGGTGCCGCTCTCGATGTCCTCTTTGACCTCATAGCCGGGCTCGCGAAGGTGAACGTGCATATCCACCAGGCCGGGGACGAGGTACTTGCCGGAAAGGTCGCGGACCTCGGCTCCCTCGACGGCGAGATTCTCGCCGACCTCGGCGATCTTGTCGCCGTCAATCAGGACGTCAACGACACCGTCAAGATCGACGGACGGGTCGACGACGTGGGCATTCTTAAGAAGCAAGGCCATTATCGGCACCTCCAAGCAGCAGATACAGGATAGCCATACGCACGCAGATACCGGCGTAGACCTGCTCCAGGATGACGGAGCGTTGCGGGTGGTCGGCCATATAGGAGTCGAACTCGACGCCGCGGTTGATGGGACCCGGGTGGCAGATGATCGCATCGGGCTTCATGAGCTTCTCGCGGTCCTTGGTCAGACCGAAGAGCTTGTGGTACTCACGAATGGTCGGGAACGGGGCGCCCTCGAGGCGCTCCTGCTGCACGCGCAGCATGTAGACGACGTCCAGCTCGGGCAGGACGGAATCGAGGTCGCTCGTCACGTGGTCGCAGCCCAGGACCTCGGGCGCCGGCGGCAGCAGCGTGCCGGGGGCGACGGCGTAGGTCTCGCAGCCCATGATCTTAAGGGCGGGGATCAGCGAGCCGCAGACGCGGGAGTGCGCGATATCGCCGACGACGGCAACCTTCAGACCGTGGAAGTCGCCCTTGTGCTCCCAGATGGTGTACAGGTCGAGCAGGGCCTGCGTGGGATGGTTGTGCTTGCCGTCGCCGGCGCAGATGACGCTCGCGGGCGAGTTCTGCGTGACGATGTAGGGAGCACCGGCATGCTTATCTCGCACGACGATGCAGTCGATCTTATAGGCGTTGAGGGTCTCGACGGTGTCGACGAGGCTCTCGCCCTTGACCGTGGAGGTCGAGGAGCCGCCAAAGTTGAGGCTGTCGGCCGAAAGACGCTTCTCGGCGAGCTCGAAGGAGCTGCGGGTGCGCGTCGAGGGCTCGTTGAACATGTTGACGATGGTCTTGCCCTTGAGCGTGGGGACCTTCTTGATCGCACGCTCGTTGACCTCGGAGAACGCCTTGGCGGTCTCGAGGATGAGTTTGATGTCCTCTTCGGAGTACTCGGTAATGTCGATCAGGTGCTTATGGTTGAACGCCACGGTACTACTCACCTCCCAGCGGCGCGGAGCCCACGTGGGAACCCGGCGCGACGTCGTTAATCTCGACAGCGGTGTGGCCGTCGACTTCCTTCATATATAGGTGCACGTTCTCCTCATGCGACGAGGGAACGTTCTTGCCGACAAAGTCCGGCGAGATGGGGAGCTCGCGGTGACCGCGGTCAACGAGGACTGCCAGCTCAATGCGGCTCGGACGGCCCAGGTCCATGACGGCGTCGAGAGCGGCGCGAATGGTACGGCCCGTATACAGGATGTCGTCCACCAGCACGACGCGCTTGCCGTCGACGCTAAAGGGAATGTTGGTGGCGTGGATCGCGGGAGCGAAATTGGTAGCGTAGTCATCGCGGTAGAAGCTGATGTCGAGGCTGCCGAGCGGAACGTCGACGCCCTCGATCTCCTTGATCTCCTCGGCGAGCTTCTTTGCCAGAAGGTCGCCGCGCGTGACGATGCCGACCAGAGCGAGGTCTTCACAGCCCTCGTTGCGCTCGAGAATCTCGTGCGCGATGCGGGTCATCGCTCGATTGACGGCGGTCTCGTCCATGATGACCGCCTTGGGGGAAGTCGTGCCCATCGATCTCCTTCCTCACATGTCTTGACTGCTGACACAGTCAAAAAAATAGATGCCCGACCGCTCAAAGCGGACCAGACACCCACAGGAAGGGCTGCTCTTTGGCAGCTATGTAATTCCATGTGGGTATCTCGTACCCCTTTAATGGTCAAGGGATAGTGTAGCCAACCTCGAGCTTAATTGCGAGCATAAATACAGGGCAATCCGTAAACGGAGCCCAATGCTCAATAAACCTATATATATTTGTGGGACGAGCTTGAAAACGTACGCACGAGCTGGCATAATTCCCTCTGCTGCACGTAATCGAATCTACGTCCAGGGCCGTGGCGTGAGCACTATCGCCAAAAGAGAAATATCTCTGTGTAGATTACGCACAGGGAGCTGCTTCTGTGCTATAGTTCAGGCTTGTTTGTTAACGCGACATGTTCGTTTGTCGCCCAAGGAGGGTCAGTTATGTCCAAAGTTTGCGAAGTTTGCGGTAAGCACCCCGTTGCCGGTCGCTCCATCAGCCACTCTCACCGCGTCACCAACCGTAAGTTCCGCCCCAACATCCAGCGCGTCTACGTCGTCGTCGATGGTCACCGTCGCAAGATGAACGTTTGCTCCACCTGCCTCAAGTCCGGCAAGGTTGCGCGCTCCTAAATAAGGTCTTACCAACAAGTACCTCGGACTCTCCGGGTCAAAGACCTCGCGTTCACATAGAACTTACCAAAGGCGTCCTCCCCTACGGAGGGCGCCTTTTTGCACTCATTGGGGACAGACTTACATGAGTGTTTTCACGCATTGGGGACAGACATGGCGCCCGCATGCGGCGTCCCGATCGGCTCCGACCCCTACCTCACGCAGCCTCCTTCCAGCCTGCAGTGGCCTTGGTCACGCTTGTGGCGCCGATACCGGTGATACGGGCAATTTGCTTGACCGTGAGATGTGCCCGCCTGAGCCTCAGCAGGCAGGCATCGCGTTCGGGGCGTGGCAGGGCCTTGAGCAGCACAGGATCTATGCTCAGCAGGACATCGCGCGCAACGGAAAGAGCCTCCTCATCGGGGATCCGCCGGCGTGGAAGAACATCCACTGACCAGATGCGCCCGGCAACTTCCTCGAGATGCTCGCAATAGCAACGGGAGCCTCCGACAATATCGAGCATAGGGGCCGCATCACAGATGTCAAAGGGATCATAGCCAAGCTGATATGCCTTGTAGCTTGACCAGCGGTACGCCTCAAGTGAGTCGAGCGCACCTTTCACGGGATTGAGATGAATATAGTCGAGCAGCTGTACCGCCTGCGTGTCCGACTCAACCGCGACCCGCGAATAGCGATTATCAAACAGATGCCCCGTTCTCCCCGTTTTCCCATTGAAATACTTAGCATATGCCGTCAGCGCGCACTGCATTGCCTTTGAAAGGTTGTCAAATGGGTCATCAACCATCAAATGGAAGTGGTTGTCCATAAGGCACCAAGCCAACACCGCAACTTTATGGCGCGCAAACCTGTCCGAGATATCCGATAAGAAACGATAACGGTCGGAGTCATCTTCAAAAATAATCTGTTTGGAGTTGCCGCGGTCATAGATGTGGTAATAGCCGGTGATCGAAACGGCGCGGGCGCATCGGGGCATAAACTCTCCTTTCAAAGCTGTACAGGCAACACCTAAAAGGAGAGAAGCAACGCGAAATGCTGAGCCTGTAACTTATTTATATCCAATGAGCGGCAATAAGAGGCCCAGAACGGCAAAATGACAAATCGATGTCTGTCCCAAATGAGTGAAAGCACTCATGTAAGTCTGTCCCCAATGAGCGGGGCGATGCACTGGCAGATAGTTTTAGTTAAAACGTTTCATTTAATTGAAGCGTTTTAGTGTGCCTTTTACAGGAATCTGACCGTTCGCCGAATAATTTCTTGCTATCATGCAAGGCGTAGGGTAAATCTCCGATCGCAAGGAGACACAAATGGTGAAAAAGTCACCGGAAAACACTACTCCCGCAATTGTGGACAACGTAGAGGCGCTTGAGGCTAAGCTCGCTCAGATGCGAGAGGCCCAGGCGCTTTTTGCTACGTACACGCAGGAGCAGGTCGACAAGATCTTCTATGAGGCCGCCATGGCCGCCAACAAGGCTCGTATCCCGTTGGCGAAGATGGCCATCGAGGAGACCGGCCGCGGCGTTCTTGAGGACAAGGTCATCAAGAACCACTACGCCGCAGAGTACATCTACAACGCTTACAAGAACACCAAGACCTGTGGTGTCCTGGAGCGCGACGAGGCTTACGGCATCACCAAGATCGCCGAGCCCATCGGCATCGTGGGCGCCGTCATCCCGACGACCAACCCCACCTCCACCGCGATCTTCAAGACGCTGATCAGCCTGAAGACCCGCAACGCCATCATCATCTCCCCGCACCCGGCTGCCGCCAAGTGCACCATCGCCGCCGCCAAGCTCGTGCTTGACGCCGCCGTCAAGGCCGGCGCTCCCGAGGGCATCATCGGCTGGGTCGATGTCCCCTCCATCGAGCTGACCAACATGGTCATGCGCGATGTCGACATCATCCTCGCCACCGGTGGCCCGGGCATGGTCAAGGCCGCCTACTCCTCGGGCAAGCCCGCCCTGGGCGTTGGCGCCGGTAACACCCCGGTCGTCATCGACGACACCGCCGACGTGTTGCTCGCCGTCAACTCCATCATCCACTCCAAGACCTTCGACAACGGCATGATCTGCGCTTCCGAGCAGTCCGTGACCGTCATCGACACCATCTATGACCAGGTCAAGGCCGAGTTCCAGAAGCGCGGCTGCTACTTCGTCAAGCAGGGTGCCGAGATGGAGGCCCTGCGTGCCGCCATGTTCAAGAACGGCGCTCTCGATCACCGCATCCCCGGCATGGCTGCCGCCAAGATCGCCGAGCTCGCCGGCATCGAGGTTCCCGCCAAGACCAAGATCCTGATCGCCGAGGTCACCTCCACCGACCCCGCCAAGGAGGAGTTCTCCCACGAGAAGCTCTCCCCGGTCCTGGCCATGTATCACGCCAAGGACTTCCAGGAGGCCGTCGACAAGGCCGAGCACCTGGTGCTCGCCGGTGGCCCGGGCCACACCGCCTCTCTGTACGTGCACCCCGCCCAGGCCGAGAAGATCAGCTTGTTCGAGCACGTCATGAAGGCCTGCCGCATCGTCATCAACACCCCGTCTTCGCACGGCGGCATCGGTGACCTGTACAACTTTGGCATGAAGCCGTCTCTGACCCTGGGCTGCGGCTCCTGGGGCGGCAACTCCGTCTCCGAGAACGTTGGGGTGAAGCACTTGATCAACGTTAAGACTGTGGCCGAGCGCCGTGAGAACATGCTGTGGTTCCGCGCTCCCGAGAAGGTCTACTTCAAGAAGGGTTCCACGCCCGTCGCCCTCGACGAGCTCGGTACCGTCATGGGCAAGAAGCGCGCCTTCATCGTCACCGACCAGTTCCTCTTCAAGAATGGCAACACCCGCGCCATCGAGGCCAAGCTCGACGAGATGGGCATCGCCCACGACTGCTTCTACGACGTCGAGCCCGATCCGTCGCTGCAGTGCGCACGTCGCGGCGCCAAGCAGATGGCCCTCTTTGAGCCGGACGTCATCATCGCCGTCGGCGGTGGCTCCGCTATGGACGCCGGCAAGATCATGTGGATGATGTACGAGCACCCCGAGTGCAAGTTTGAGGACATGGCCATGGACTTCATGGACATCCGCAAGCGTATCTTCACCTTCCCCGAGATGGGCAAGAAGGCCTACTTCGTTGCCGTCCCGACCTCTTCGGGTACCGGCTCCGAGTGCACGCCGTTCGCCATCATCACCGACAAGGAGACCGGCATCAAGTGGCCGCTCGCCGACTACGCGCTGCTCCCCAACATGGCTATCGTCGACGCCGACAACTGCATGACCGCCCCGCGCGGCCTGACCGCTGCCTCCGGCATCGACGTCATGACCCACGCCATCGAGTCCTACGTCTCCATCATGGCTTCCGACTACACCAAGGGCCTCTCCGAGCGCGCTGCTAAGCTCGTCTTCGAGAACCTGCCCTCCAGCTTCACGAACGGCGCCAAGGACCCGCATGCCCGCGAGGAGATGCACAACGCCTCCTGCATGGCCGGTATGGCCTTCGCCAACGCCTTCCTGGGCCTCAACCACTCTATGGCCCACAAGCTCGGCGCTTTCCATCACCTGCCCCACGGTCTCGCCAACGCCGTCATCCTGACCCGCGTTATGCGCTACAACGCCGCCGAGGCTCCCGTCAAGATGGGCACGTTCTCCCAGTATCCTTACCCCAACGCGCTGCACAACTACGCCGAGATGGCCAAGTACTGCGGCATCGAGGGCAAGGATGACAAGGAGGTCTTCGAGAACTTCATCACGAAGCTCGAGGAGCTCAAGGACTTCATCGGCGTCAAGAAGACCATCGCCGACTACGGTGTTGACGAGCAGTACTTCCTCGACACCCTCGACGAGATGACCGAGCAGGCATTCAACGACCAGTGCACCGGCGCTAACCCGCGCTACCCGCTCATGAGCGAGATCAAGGAGCTCTACCTGGACGCCTACTACGGCCGCGAGCCCCAGGACTACGCCGTCTGCTAGTTTTAGCACGGTTATTTGCGGCGGGGGTGCACGGGTGTACGCACGCCCCCGCCGTTGCTTCTATCGCATCGTTGAAAGGATGCAATCATGCTGCTCCCCGATTCCAAGACCGAGCTCGTCCGTCGCGGCAACAAGGTCGTTTACGACCTGGGCGACAAGATCGTCAAGGTCTTTAACGAGACCAAGCCCGTCTCCGACGTGTTCAACGAGGCTTTGAATCTTGCCCGCATCAATGAGTGCGGCATCCGCAGCCCCAAGGCTCTCGAGGTTTCTCAGCTCGAGAACGCCAACGGCTGGGCACTCGTGACCGAGAAGGTTCCGGGCACCACCCTTGCCGAGAAGATGACTGCTGAGCCCCAGCGCTTTGGTGAGTACCTCGAGATGTTCGTCGACCTCCAGATCGAGATCCACGGCTACACCTCCCCGCTGCTCAACCGTCAGCGCGACAAGTTCGCCCGCATGATCGACAGCCTCGATCAGCTCAATGCCACCACGCGCTACAACCTTCAGGAGCGTCTGGACGGTATGACCAAGGAGTTCAAGGTCTGCCACGGCGACTTCAACCCCTCCAACGTCATCGTCGGTGACGACGGCCAGCTCTATGTGTGCGACTGGGCACACGCTACCCAGGGCTCCCCTGCTGCCGACGTTGCCACCACTTACCTGCTCTTTGCCCTCAACAGCAAGGATCAGGCCGAGGCCTACCTGGAGCTCTACTGCGACCGCGCCGACATGCCCATGCAGGTCGTGCGTCAGTGGACGAGCATCGTCGCCGCTTCCGAGCTCGCTCGTAAGCGCAACGTGAACGATGAGTTCCTGAAGAACTGGATCGACGTCGTCGATTATCAGTAATATCTGAGCGATTCATTTCGCATCGGAGGCATAAAGGGAAACCCCGCAGCTCATATGGGCTGTGGGGTTTTCCTTTTAACTATAAAGATCCTTTATGCAAAAGCGGCCCTGCATCTCTAACTTGAGAGACGCAGGGCCGCTTCGTAAGTGCACCAAATGCAGCGTGCTCGATTAACGGCGTGCTGCCTTCACAAGCTCGGCAACCTTGGCGACGACCTCATCGATCGCCACGTCCTCGCGCTCGCCCGTAGCACGGTCCTTGAGCTCAACGGTGCCATTCTTAAGACCGCGCTTGCCCAGAATCACCTGATACGGGAAGCCCATAAGGTCGTTGTCGGCAAACTTAAAGCCGGGACGCTCGTCACGGTCATCGACGACAACCTCGATACCCTCGGCGCACAGAGCCTCGACGATTTGATCGCAAACGGTAGCGCACTCCTCCTTCTTGGGATCGAGCGGAATCACCGCGACCTCGTAAGGGGCAACGGAGACCGGCCAGACGATGCCGTGCTCGTCGTTGTGCTGCTCCACGACGGCAGCGAGCGAGCGGGATACACCAACGCCGTAGCAGCCCATGATAAGCGGCTTCTCCTTGCCGTCCTCGTCCATAAAGGTGGCACCCATGGCCTCGGAATACTTGGTGCCCAGCTGGAACACCTGGGAGACCTCGATGCCGCGGGCAGCAGAGATCGGCTTGCCGCAGTGCGGGCAGGGATCGCCGGCAACGACGGTTACTAGGTCGGCCCACTCGTCGACGGTAAAGTCGCGCTCAGGGCAGGCGCCAGTAAAGTGATAGTCGACCTCGTTGGCACCGCAGGCCCACTGCTTGGACTCGCGCAGGCTCTCGTCGCAGACCAGACGAATGCCCTCGGGTAGGTTGACCGGTCCGATAAAGCCCTTATGCAGACCGTAGGTCTGGAGCTCCTCATCGGTCATCATGCGATAGCCCTTGCCAAAAACGTGCTCGGCCTTGCAGTCGTTGAGCTCGTGATCGCCCGGAACGATGGCCACAACCGGCTTGCCCTCGGCATCGATCAGAGCCAGGGACTTGCGCGTGCCGTTCTCGGGGAAACCAAAGAACTTGGCAACGGCCTCGATGGTGCCCATACCCGGAGTCTCGACCTTGGTGAGCGTGCCGTCGCCGGGGCCCTCGGTCACAACGACCTTGGTGCTTGCCGCCTCGTCATCGGCAGCAAAGCCGCAATCGTCGCAGTAGACGAGCGAAGCCTCGCCGGCGTCGGCCAGCGCCATGTACTCGACGGAGGTATCGCCACCGATCTCGCCGGAATCGGCGACGACGGGCAGAGCCTTGATGTAGCAGCGCTCGCAGATGTTGGCGTAGGCCTGCTTCATCTTGTCGTACTCCTCCTGCAGGCTCTCCTGCGTGGCGGAGAAGCTGTAGGCGTCCTTCATGATGAACTCGCGACCGCGCATCAGACCAAAGCGGGGACGGAACTCATCGCGGAACTTGTCCTGGATGTGATAGAGATTCACCGGCAGCTGCTTGTAGGAACGCAGCTCATTGCGCACCAGGGCAGTCACGGTCTCCTCGTGCGTGGGTCCGAGCACGAACTCACGCCCGTGGCGGTCATCAAAGCGCACAAGCTCCTTGCCATACGCATCGATACGGCCGGACTCACGCCACAGCTCGGCATCGACCATGATGGGCATCATGAGCTCCTGGGCGCCGGCAGCATCCATCTCGTCGCGCACGATGTTCTCGATCTTGCGAATCGAGCGCCACGCGAGCGGCAGATAGGAATAGAGACCGGCGGCCTCCTTGCGGATCATGCCGGCACGAAGCAGCAGTCGATGGCTCGCAAGCTCGGCGTCGGCCGGATCCTCTTTGAGCGTCGGAGCATACAGCTTAGACATATACATTGCTCGAGTCATTTATTTCTCCTCAATAAGCTTGTCGACCTCGGCCATAAGCGCGTCGACAATTTGGTCCTCAGCTACTTTACCAATGATCTGGCCGTGCGAAAAGAGCAGGCCCTGACCTCGTCCGCAGGCAACACCCAAGTCGGCGTCAAAGGCCTCGCCGGGGCCATTGACCGCACATCCCATAACGGCGATCGAAAGCGGCGCGGAGTAGTTCTTAAGCCGCTCGGTGACCTCCTCGGCGATAGGAATGAGGTTGACCTGGCAGCGAGCGCACGTGGGGCACGAAACGATCTCGGGACCACGGCGGCGAAGACCGAGTGATTGCAAGATACCCCAGGCGACCGGCGGCTCCTCGACCGGATCGGCCGTAAGCGAGACGCGCATGGTGTCGCCAATGCCCTCGGAAAGCAGAATACCCAAGCCCACAGAGCTCTTAATGGTGCCCTGGAGTTTGGTTCCGGCCTCCGTCACGCCCAGATGAAGAGGAACATGGGGGATTTCACGCGACAGCGCACGATAGGTGTCGAGCGTCGTGGTCACGCTATGGGCCTTGGCGGAAAGCACGATATTGGTAAAACCGCGATCCTCAAAATGTTTGACGAAACGCTCGCTCGACATCACGAGCTTTTCGGGCTGCGTCAGGTCATCGCGCTCGGCGATATCCTGCTCGAGCGAGCCAGCGTTCACGCCGATGCGAATCGCACAGCCCGCGGCGCCGGCAGCATCGATCACCGCATCAACCTTAGCCCAATCGCCGATATTGCCGGGATTGATGCGCAGCTTGGCAGCACCGGCCTCAACGGCACCAATGGCGAGCTTATGGTTAAAGTGGATATCGGCGACAATCGGCACCGGAGACTCGGCACAGATGGTGCGGAAACCCTCGAGCGCGGCCTCGGTGGGCACACTCACGCGCACAACATCACAACCCTCCTGGGCAAGCGCACGCACTTGCGCAAGCGTTGCCTGGGCGTCGGCGGTATCGGTGCAGGTCATGGACTGAACCACCACCGGAGCGCCGCCACCCATCTGCACGTCGCCCACAAACACGGGGCGCGTCAGCTCGCGCGGCAAAGGATGGGACAAAGACAATCCAAACACTCCCCTACAAAATAAATCGAAGGACGTCGGAACGAAGCATATAGACAAACAGCAGTGCAAAGAGCACGATACCGACATAGCTGACGATTGTCTGCACCTTGAGCGGCAGCTCGCGACCGGCGACCTTTTGGATAATCTCGATAACCAGCTTTCCCCCGTCGAGCGGCGGAATGGGCAGCAGGTTCATAAAGCCCAGCGAGAACGAGATGAGCGCGGCAAACGTCAAGAACGTCGCGGGGCCGGCTGCCGCCGCCTGAGAAGACATGACGCTGATGCCCACAATCGAGCTGGACTGATCGAGTATCTCCATCGTATGCTGCGGCTGCAGCAGACGCATCACGCCCTCAGCGGTCTGCTGAACATAGGAGAACGACAGGCGCGCCGACGTAATGGGGTCCAAATGGACCACCTGCGTAGAGGCATAAACGCCCAAACGCTCACCCTCCTTGAGCGCGACCGAGGTCGAAAGATTCTTGCCGTCGTGCTTATACTCAATGGCGATATCGTCCTTGCCGGCGGCCGCTCCGATCGCATCGAACACGTCCATCCAGGAAGAGCAGGACACGCCATCGACACTAAGAATCGTGTCGCCGGCCTCGATGCCTGCCTTGGCGGCTATCGAGCCTTCTTCGACCTGACCGATCATATTGCTATCGACCGGCACCGATACGCCGGCGATAGAGTAGATGCTCATAAGCAGCAAAAAGCCCGTCAGGATATTGACGAGAATGCCCGCGAGCAGCATAAAGGCACGCTTGAGAAAACCCTGGCCCAGATAGGTATGCGAACGCTCCTGCTCAAGAAACTCGGAAGCGGCGACCGGCAGCTCCCACACATCGCCCTCGGCAGTCGCATGCTCTCGATCGAACTTGCGGCCGTCAAAGGTGGTATATCCTGCAGCATCGCGCGGCAGCGTCTGGTACCTAACCGGATAGTAGCTGGGTGAAGGCTTCTCCCCTTCCTCGTACCAAGGCGCAATGGAACCCCAGCCCAAAAGCAAGGCGCAAGCCTCGAGAACATCCTCCTCGGACAGCTCCAGCTCGACGGAAAGGTCTGCAACTGAAACACGACCATGACGATAGATCGCCGCAAGCACACGGTCGGCACACGAGACATCGGTCGGATCCATACCGCAAATAGCGGCATAACCACCCAGCAGAAGCGGCGTCACGCCAAACTTGGTGCCGATGCGGCGCGACGTATGATGAATGTCAAAGCGGCACGGCAGGCCCAAGAAAAACTCGGTGACGCGCACGCCGCACGCACGGGCCGCCAAAAAGTGGCCGCCCTCATGCAGAAACACAAGGACGGATAGCATCAAAAGGCCCCAAAAGACCGAGGAAAGAACACTCAGAACAGTATCCATAAAACGAAAAGCAATCCTTACGATGAGGAGCGAGTTGCGGCGAGCACCTCGGCGGCCTTGGCACGAGCCCACGTATCGATATCGCGAAGCTGCTCAAACGATGCGACCGCCTGCGTATCGTGTGCATCCATGCACGACTCCACGATACGGTCGATATCGGTAAAGGTGCAGGCATCGTGTAGGAAGGCATCGACAGCAACTTCGTTGGCGGCATTCAGCACGCAAGGCATGGTGCCGCCCGTCTTGCCGGCACGCTCGGCAAGCGCCAGGCAACGGAACGTGTCCATATCGGCCGCGTCGAAGGTAAGCTGCCCCAACTCACGAAAATCGATTCGCGGCGCCGGAGTATCCCAGCGCTCGGGATACGAAAAGGCAAACTGGATGGGAATGCGCATGTCGGACGCACCGAGATGCGCTATCACGGAGCCGTCGGCAAACTCGACCATCGAATGAATCTTTGACTGACGCTGAACGACCACGTTGATAAAGTCGAGATCGCAACCGAACAGATGCATCGCCTCGATACGCTCCAGGCCCTTGTTCATAAGAGTGGCGGAGTCGATGGTGATCTTAGCGCCCATGGCCCACGTGGGATGTGCCAGCGCATCGGCGCGTGTCACGCGATTGAGCTCGTCGCGCGTACGACCAAAGAACGGACCACCCGAGCAAGTGAGCCAAATGCAGTGAGCCTCGCGCGGATTCTCCCCCAGATAGCACTGGTAGATGGCGGAGTGCTCGGAGTCGACCGGAATGAGCTGACCCGGCCGCGCCAACGGCATCAGCAGGTCACCGCCGACAACGAGGGACTCCTTGTTAGCAAGTGCAAGACGCTTGTTCGAGGTCAGAGCCGCATGGCTCGCTTCGAGCCCAGCAGCGCCCACAATGGCAATAAGGACACAGTCGACGTCATCGCGACGTGCAAGCTCACAAACCGCCTGCGCACCAACACCGAGCTCGGTGCCCTCGGGCAGCTCCTGCAGTACAGCGTCCGCACCGTGGGTGGTGTCGGCCACGGCAACGGCCGGAACCGAGAATTCGCGGGCAAACGCAACGAGCTCCGAAGTGCTGGAGTTAACGGACAGCGCCGTCACCTGCAATCGATCGGCATGCTGACGGCATACATCGAGTGCCTGCGTTCCGATAGAGCCCGTACAACCCAGGATGGCAACGCGAAGGCGTCCATCAGGGCCATACGTCGTCTGGAATGACATTACAGCACGCCTCCGATCATCAAAAGTAGCTGCGCGGTAATGCAACCAAAAATAAGCGAGTCGCTACGGTCGAGCATGCCGCCATGACCCGGAATAAGGTTGCCGGAATCCTTGACGCCCACGCCACGCTTGATGCGTGACTCGATGAGGTCGCCGATAACGCCCAGGAAAGACACAACCACGCCGCACAGCAGCGCATAGGGCAAGCTCAGCTTATAGAAATGCGTCGCCCACAAAATGAGCCAGATGAGAACCGAGCCCAAGATGCCGCCGACAAAGCCCTCCCAGCTCTTTTTGGGAGAGATCTTGGGGGCCATCTTGTGCTTGCCGATACGGCTGCCCACGATGTAGGCAAACGAATCGGAGACCCAGAGAGACGCGCAAACGCCCACCGAAAGCAGGGCGCCGGCAAAACCGGGCACGGCATCGCGCAGCAGCACGATGGCCGACAGCATAAAACCGGTGTAGATAGGACCCATGAGTGTCACGGCCACATCGGATATGCGGGTACGCGCCGACCAAACATACCAAATACCCACCGCAAGCATCAGAGCAAAAAGCAGGGCATTCAGCAGCAGCGAATCGCCCAGCGCCGAGAGCGGAAAGAGCACGGCGGCAGCGATACCCAGGCGCTCGTTGGCCACCTTACCGTCGAGCTTCGTCATGCGGAAAAACTCATAGCAGCACAGGCCGCTCATGACGGAAACGAAGATGGCGGTGGGAACGATACCCAAAACCAAGCAGAGAATAAATACGACGGCGTAGACGATACCTGCGGCGGCGCGGGTAATAAAGCCGGCCAACCACGAAGTCGCAGCAGCGCCGCTCTTGGCGGAAGGTGCCTTGGGAGTTGGCGCCTTGGGAGCAGACGCCTTGGGACGATCGGACACGATTAAGCCTCCTCGGTCTTGCTCAGTCCACCAAACCTGCGGTCGCGGCCCTGGTAGGCCAAAATGGCGTCGACAAGGCCCCAACGATCAAAGTCGGGCCAATAGGTATCGGTGACATAAAACTCGGAATAGGCAACCTGCCACAGCAGATAATTCGAAAGGCGAAGCTCGCCGGAGGTGCGAATCACAAGCTCAGGATCGGGCAGCCCAGCAGTATAGAGGTGCGAGGCAACCATATCATCGTCGATAGTGGCAGGATCGATCTTGCCGGCGGCGGCATCGAGCGCGATCTGACGGACAGCACGGGTGATCTCGGCACGGGCGCCGTAGTTGACGGCAAGCGCCAGCGTCATGCCGGTGTGGTCGGCACACTCGGCAAGACCTCGCTCAAAGACATCGCGGGTCTTCTTAGGCAGTGCGGAAATATCGCCCAAAAAGACAACGCGCACGTTTTCGCGCTTAAGCAGCGGCAACTCATCGATAAACGTCTTGGCAAACAAATGCATCAAAACGTTGACCTCATGCTGCGGACGGTTCCAGTTTTCGGTGGAAAACGCATAGGCCGAAAGGACGTCGACGCCCAAGCGCACGCATGCGGTAATAATCTCGCGCAGGGAGACGATACCGGCCTTGTGGCCCTCGGTGCGGGCAAGACCGCGCGCCGTGGCCCAGCGACCGTTACCGTCCATGATGCACGAGATATGATGCGGAATCTTATTGAGGTCAAGGTCGGAAAAACCGACGCCCGCAGGGGCGTCGGCAAAGTACTCGACCAGTTTGTTCTCGTCGTATTGCACCTTAGATCTCCATGACCTCGGCTTCTTTTTCCTTCAGAAGCTCCTCGACCTTGGCAACATACTCATCGGTATGCTTCTGGACCTTGGCCTGCTCGCGACGGACATCATCCTCGGTGAGCTCTTCGTCGCGCTCGAGCTTGTTGTTAAAGTCACGACGGATGTTACGAATTGAGACCTTCGCCTGCTCGGCATACTCGCGGCACTCCTTGACGAGCTCGCGACGACGCTCCTCGGTGGGAGCCGGGAACGGCAGACGCACGACGGTGCCGTCAGAGTTGGGAGTAATGCCCAGATCGGAAGCGCTAATGGCCTTCACGATTGCGTTGACGAGCGCCTTGTCCCAGGGCTCGATGAGCAGCATGTGAGCCTCGGGGGTCTTAACGGCGGCAACCTGGGTAACCGGCGTGGGAACACCGTAGTAATCGACCGAAATGTCGGACAGAATGTTAGCGTTGGCGCGACCCGTGCGAACCTTGGAGAAGTTGTGCTTGAGGGACTCGAGCGACTTGTCCATGTGGGCGGTGATGTTCTCTGCCATGCTTAATCCTCCTGATAGACGAGCGTGCCGACGGGCTCACCCGAAAGCGCGCGCTTGACGGTGTCCTCGCCATCGATGTTGAGGACCAAAATCGGCATACGGTTATCCTGGCACAGTGCCGTAGCCGTGGAATCCATAACCTGCAGACCGCGGACGAGAACCTCGTGATAGGTAATCTTGTCAAAACGGACGGCATCGGCGCACTTGACGGGATCCTTGTCGTAGATGCCGTCAACCTTGGTGGCCTTAATCAGAATCTCGGCACCGATCTCGCAGGCACGAAGAGCTGCGGCGGTGTCGGTCGTAAAGTACGGATTGCCCGAACCGGCGGCAAAAATAACGACGTTGCCCTTGGAAAGGTGGTTGATGGCGCGACGGCGAATATAGGGCTCGCAGATCTCGTTCATCTGGATAGCGCTCATCACGCGGCAGGGAACATCGTTGTGCTCGAAGGCATCCTGCAGGGCGAGCGCGTTCATAACAGTTGCCAGCATGCCCATGTAGTCGGCCTGGGCGCGATCCATGCCACCGGCAGCGCCGGCCATGCCACGGAAAATGTTGCCGCCGCCGACAACGACGCCGACCTCATGGCCAACGGCGAGCAGCTCCTTGACCTGCTTGGCAAGATGGTCGGTAACCTTGGGGTCGATGCCATATTGACCGTCGCCCATCAGTGCTTCGCCGGAAAGCTTAAGAAGCACGCGTTTATATCGGATGTCGGACAAAGCGATCCTCCTTTAATTAGACTCTCAATATGATAGCAAAGGCTCTGATAAGAGCCATGAAAAAGCAGGCTGTGAGTAAAACCCACAGCCTGCTCATTACCAGCTACAAGAGCTTATTTACTCGCCACGGACCAGACGGTCGAACGCAACGACGGTAATGGTGTCACCGAGCTCCTTGGAGACCTGCTCAGCGTACTTCTTGATGGTGAGGGAGCTGTCCTTGATGAACTCCTGCTCGGTGAGCACGGACTGCTTGTAGAACTTCTCCAGACGGCCAACAGCCATCTTCTCCTGGATAGCCTCGGGCTTGCCGGACTCGGCAGCCTGAGCCATGTAGATCTGCTTCTCGTGCTCGACGGTCTCGGCCGGAACCTGATCGCGGGTAGCGCAGATCGGGGCGACGGCGGCAACCTGAAGGGCGACGTCGTGAGCAAAGGTCTTGAAGGACTCTGCCTGAGCGGTCTCGGCCTTCTCGAAAGCGAACTCGACGAGGACGCCGATCTTACCACCCATGTGGATGTAAGAAGCGAGAGCGCCGTTCTCGACCTTGCGGGCGGCGAAACGAGAAATCTTCATATTCTCGCCCATGATGTGAATCATCTCGGTAAGCTCGGAGGAAACGGTCTCCTCGCCCATCGGCTTCTCGAGCAGCGCGTCGACGTCAGCCGGCTCGGTGGTGGCGACAACCTCAGCGACCTTGGAAGCAAAGCCGGTGAACTTGGCGTTGGAGCCGACGAAGTCGGTCTCGCAGGAGAGCTCGAGCAGAGCGCCGGTCTTGCCATCCTCGGAGACGAACGCGGCGACAGCGCCCTCGTTGGTCTCACGGCCAGCCTTCTTGGCAGCCTTGGCGAGGCCGTTCTTGCGCAGAACGTCGACGGCGGCGTCCATGTCGCCGTCAGCCTCGACGAGAGCCTTCTTGCACTCCATCATCGGGGAGTCGGTCATCTCGCGGAGCTGCTTGACCATAGCGGCAGTAATCTGGGCCATTGTGGTTCCTTTCAAAGAGATGAAAAAGACTTAAATAGGACTGATTTACTCGGCCTTGGGCTCAGCGGCCATCTCGGCCTCGGAGACCTGCTCCTTGCCGGAGCCAGCGAGGCAGGCGTCGGCCATGAGCTCGCACATAAGGGTGACAGCGGAGATGGCGTCATCGTTGCAGGGGATGCCATACTCGACCTCGTCGGGATCGGAGTTGGTGTCGATCAGAGCGACAACGGGGATGTTCAGGCGCTGGGCCTCCTTGATGGCGTTCTCCTCGCGCTTGGTGTCGATGACGAAGAGAGCCTGGGGCAGGCCCTTCATGTCGCGGGCGCCACCGAGGTTGGTCTGGAGCTTAGCGAGCTCCTTACCCAGAACAGCCTGCTCCTTCTTGGGCAGCACTGCCATGCGGCCGTCCTCGACCATGGCCTCGAGCTCCTCCATGCGGTTGATGCGGGAGCGGATGGTGACGAAGTTGGTCAGCATGCCGCCGAGCCAACGCTGGTTGATGTAAGGCATGCTGGCGCGCTCAGCGGCGTTCTTGACGGCCTCCTGAGCCTGCTTCTTGGTGCCGACGAACAGCACGTTGCCGCCCTTGGCGACGTTCTTGACGAAGGTGTAGGCCTGGTCAGCGTCAAGGATGGTCTGCTTGAGGTCGAGGATGTAGATGCCGTTGCGCTCACCGAAGATGAACGGCTTCATCTTGGGGTTCCAGCGACGGGTCTGGTGACCGAAGTGGCAGCCGGCCTCGAGCAGGGTGCGGATATTAATCTTGGTAGCCATGTTAAACCTCCTGTGGTTTGCCTCCGCGCGGGGTCATCCTCCAAAACCAACCCGGACATGTGCTACCAAAGCCCGGGCACCACGGTATGAAGTAGCCGCGCGTGCGTGATAAAAACCTGTTGCCGTGAAGCAACCTGATGAATGATAGCAGGATTACCTCTTCCTGCCAACCCGCAATCAAAACCACACACCTCGGTTCGACGCGGGGCCCTTCTCCTACTCGCCGCGGGGGTGGGCCTGACTCACGGCGCGCTTGAGTCGGTCGGGCGTGAGATGCGTATAAATCTGCGTCGTGGACAAGCTCGCATGCCCCAGCAGCTCCTGAACCGAGCGCAGATCCGCGCCACCCTCGAGCAGATCGGTCGCAAAGGTATGGCGCATCGCATGCGGGGCGATGTCAGCAGGAATGCCGGCAAGTGCCGCAAGCATGTGGAACCGTCTCCTGAGCATGGCGGCACTCATGCGGTTTCCGCGCACCGAGATAAACAGCGGATGAACGCCGTTCGCATCGTCGCCGCGCTTTGCCTGCGCAAGGAGCTGTGGCCTCCCTCCCTCAATATAGCGGCGAGTCGCCTCGAGAGCGCGCCGATACAGGGGCACGATACGCTCCTTGCTCCCCTTGCCCCAAAGTCGCAGCGTTCGCTCGGACCAACCAATAGACTCCACGTTGAGCGCCGCGAGCTCCGAGATTCGCGCGCCGGAGGCATAGAGCAGCTCGAGCATCGCCGCATCGCGCAGCCCCGCAGGCGTCGAGGTATCAGGGCTCTTGAGCAACGACTCGACTTGCCGGGTCGTCAGCACGCCGGGAAGATCACGCGGCAGTTTGGGCGAGGATATCGCCGAGACCGCATCGCCCTCAACGATTCCCTCGGCAGCCATCCACCGATAGAGCGAGCGAATGGCAGACAGATGCGCCGCAAGGGTCCGAGCCGCCACCTGGCCACGCGACAGCTCGGCCAAATAGGAGCGAACGGTCCGCACGTCGACGGCGCGAGCGTCGACGTGCTCGCGGTCGCACCACGCGACGAAGCGCTCGAGCCGCGAGGCGTAGGCGATTACCGTATTGGGGGCGAGTCCTTCGACGCGTGCAATGTAGGCAATGAACGAGTCGACGGCATCATACAGGTCAAAGGCTATGACCTCTCGCCTCCAAACAGATCGGAGCGCGTTTCGAGATAGGCGTCCAGGGCCTTGAGGGCGCGGTCCGCGTAAGCCTGGTAACGATCGCGCTTGCTGCGACGCTTACCGTCCTCGAGCGGCGGCACGAGGCCAAAGTTGACGTGCATGGGCTGGTAGCCCACCGTGGCCGGATCAGTCGCATACCCCACGAGCGCGCCCAGGGCGCCCACGCGCGGCAGCTCGACGCCCGCGGCACCAATAGCCTCGGCATAGGTGTTGAGCGCGGCGAGCAGACCCGTCGCCACGGCCTCCATGTACCCCTCGGTACCGGTAATCTGGCCGGCAAGGCGCACGCTCGTGCCGGGCACGGCAAAGGTGCCATCGAGCACGTGCGGCGCATCGACAAAGGTGTTGCGGTGCATGACGCCGTAGCGGAAGAACTCGGCGTTCTCCAGGCCTGGAACCATATGGAAGACGCGCTTCTGTTCGCCGAAGGTCAGGTTGGTCTGGAAGCCAACCAGGTTATAGGCCGTCTTCTCCTTGTTCTCGGCGCGTAGCTGAATCGCCGCCCAGGGACGGCGACCGGTGCGCGGGTCGGTGAGCCCGACGGGCTTCATGGCGCCAAAGCGGATGGCATCCTTGCCCGTGCGCGCAACCTCCTCGGCAGGCTGGCAGGCCTGGAACAGGTCCCCGCCCTCAAAATCCTTGAGCACCACGCGATCGGCCGTGGTGAGCGCCTCGATAAAGGCCTCGTACTCTTCCTTGTTGAGCGGGGCATTCAGATAGTCGCCACTCCCCTGCTCCTCGTAGCGCGACTGCGAGAACAGCACGTCCATATCGAGCGTCGAGGCATCGACAATCGGCGCAGCCGCGTCAAAGAACGCCAGGGCGTCACCACCGACAAGTTTCATGACCTCCTCGCTCAATGCCGGCGAGCACAAGGGGCCCGCGGCGATAACCACATGACCCTCGGGAATCTGGGTGACCTCGCCGTGGACAACCTCGATATTGGGGCGGGCGGCAACCTCGGCCTCGACGAGCTCGGAGAATGTAACACGGTCGACCGCCAGGGCGCCGCCAGCGGGAACAGCGGCGCGATGAGCGCAGTCGAGCAGCACCGAGCCCATGCGCTCGAGCTCGGCCTTCAGCAGGCCGGCGGCAGAATCGGGACGGGTCGACTTAAACGAATTGGAGCAGACGAGCTCGGCCAGATGATCGGTATGGTGGGCAGGAGAGCTCACCTGTGGGCGCATCTCACACAGTTTTACGGCGAACCCGCGATCTGCCAGCTGAATCGCACATTCCGATCCCGCCAGACCGCCACCGATAACCGTCACCTGATCAAACAGCATCTGCAAACACCTTTCTAATTGACACGCTTTCCATTGTGACCGAAGGGCGTCTGGGCGTGAAGCGCAAACTTGGAGGGCGCATACCTTCCATCCATCATGCGCTCGATGAGTCCTTCGAGCTCGAGCGAGCCCAGGAGCTTGAGCACTCCGACGGCATCGAACGAGACGAGAGCCGCGATGTCGTCGACCTTCAGCGGCGAGGCGATGAGCGCATGCATCACGGCCTGCTGCGTGGGGTCCAGATCTGCGATACCGGGCGCATCGGGACGCGAATAGCGCAGGGTACCGTAGATTCGCGAGATGGCCATCTCGATGGACTCCTCGTCAATAATGCAGCAGGCCCCGTTGGCAATGAGGTAGTTGGTCCCGCGCGATTCGGGTGACAAAATGGAGCCCGGTACCGCAAGCAGCTCGCGCCCCAGGTCCATGGCGGTCTCGGCGGTAGAAAACGTCCCAGATGGCATGCCGGCCTCCGACACAAAGAGCGCCTGCGACAGCGCTGCGATCACGCGGTTACGCCGCGGAAAGGCAAACTTACGCGGCCCCATACCCCACGGCGAGATGGACACGACCGCGCCGCCCGTATCGATCGTGCGCGCGATGAGCCCCGCACTCGAACGCGGGTAGACCACGTCGGCGCCCGTACCCAACACCACGACGTGCCTGCCTCCGGCGTTGACCGCGGCCCAACCCGAGGCCTGGTCGCAGCCGACCGCGCCGCCCGAGACCACCGTCACCCCCGCCTCGACCGCAACTTTCGCGGCGAGCTCTGCCACGGCAAGACCGTACGGCGAGGCCTTGCGAGCGCCGATGATGGAAAGCGCGGGAGTCGACAGCGCGGCGGGGTCGCCACGCACATAGAGCGTCTGGGGTACATCAGAGAGCTCCAAAACGGTATCTGGATACAACGCATCACCGGGATGCAGCTCAAAAGTCTCCTCGGGCATCACTGATCCCTCCTACCCTGATACATCGCGGCCTCGAGTACATGATCTTGCGTTACTCGCTCGCTTTCGGCGACATCGGCGATCGTGCGCGCGATGCGCACCAGGCGCACGATGCCGCGCCCCGTGAGATGCGTGCGCTTCGACAGGCCAAGTACGCACGTTTCCGCCGCCTGATCGAGCGCAAAGGTCGATACAACACCATCGATAGAGCGGGCCTCGGCATCCTCGGCCTCGGCATCTGCATCGTCCATACGGGACTCGCGCCAGGCACGAAAAGCCCTACCGCGGACAACGTAGTCGCGAAGCTCGGCCGACGACATGCCCTCGGCGCCCTCGATAATCACCTGCGGATCGGGGCGAGTCACGTCGATCATCAGGTCGATGCGGTCGGCCAAAGGACCGCGCAACTTGGACCGGTAGCGCTCGACCATCGATGCCGAACAGCGACACGGAACCTCGCGATCGCCCAAAAAGCCGCAGGGGCAGGGATTACTTGCCGCGAGCAGCTGAAAGCGCGAGGGAAACGTAAAGGCCCCGTCGACGCGCACGATCCTCACGTAGCCTCGCTCGATGGGCTGTCGAAGCGTCTGCAGCACACCGGAGGGAAACTCGGCAAGCTCGTCCAAAAAGAGCACGCCGCCATGGGCAAGGCTGATCTCGCCCGGATGCACCGGGCGCCCTCCACCAATAAGACCCGCTGTCGAAATGCTGTGATGGGGGCTTCGAAACGGCCGATGTCCCGCAAGCAGGCCATCGATGTTCTCACCCAAGACCGAATGAATGCACAACGCCTCCTGCTGATCCTCGACGGAAAGCTCGGGCAAGATACCCGTCATGCGGCGCGCAAGCATGGTCTTGCCCGATCCCGGAGACCCGATCATGAGCAGGCCCAACTCCCCTGCCGCCGCAAGCGCCATGCCACGCTTGGCGACCTCCTGCCCCAACACATCGGCATAATCGAGCTCGGGCTCAAAGGTGGCCTCGACGCCCTCGGAATCCAAGTAATGCCGAGCCGCCTCGCCCATACCGTGAGCAAGCTGCGACAGATGGTCGATAAAACCGCAGTCGACCCCCGCCAGCGGAACATGCTGGTCGGACCTGCCGGCGATAAAAGACAGCCCAATGTCGCGAGCCAGCAACTGAAACGCCACCTCGCCCTTGACGGGAAGCACCGTGCCATCCAAGCCGAGCTCGCCGGCAATGAGGCAGCGGTCGAGATTGTCGCGGGGAATCTGCCCGTCGGCTGCAAGCACCGCAATGGCTATCGGTAGGTCAAAGCCGCTACCGGTCTTTCGGATATCACCCGGCGCCAGATTGACCGTAATGCCCGAGCGCGGGATCTCGAATCCGGCAGAGCGCATCGCGCAGCGAATGCGCCCACGCGACTCCATGACCTCCATACTCGGGATGCCGAGCATCTGGATGCCCGGGATGCCGCCCGCAAGCGAAACCTCGACCGTGACGGGAATCGCCTCGACGCCGCGGATGCAGGCAGCGTGGACGGCAAAGGTCTCGAACGCCATCACGAAACCTGCCAATCGAACGCGTTGTACTGGTGCTCGATCTCGGCGATATGCCCGCCGCGAATGGTGACGCCCACGGCATCGAAGCGGATCGCCTTGAGCGGATAATGCTCCATGAGGTAGCAGCTCGCGATGCGACGGTAGCGCCGCTGCTTTTGGGCATTCACCGCCTCCTCGGGAAACACCCGCGTGTCACAATCCAGCGCAACACGCCTGGTCTTGACCTCGGCCATCACCACCACATCATCAAGCTCGTCGAGCAGCACCAGGTCGGCCTCGCCCTCCGAGCATCGATAGCCTTGTTCCAGCAATGCATAGCCGCGCTCGTTAAAGTAGTCAATCGCGATGAGCTCGCCCAGCATACCGAGCTCGCGAGGACTGAGCCCCTTGATAAACTCAGGCGTGATCGACCCGCAATCGAGCTCCCCCTCTTCCCAACGCTCCTTGAGCTGCTGCGTCTTACTCAGTTTGCCTGCGGCACACATGGGGTCTCCTTTCCCGCTCTCTGCATTGCCTCGATAATGAGGGCAGGTTTCATGCGGGTAAGTACCGGAAGCAGACCAAAAGCTGACCAAATGCCGACAAAAAACGGGCCGTACGCAACAATCACGTTGCACACGGCCCCTACCAGCAAGTTTATGGAACCCTTCAGGTCCCTGTCTCCACAATTGGCCTAAAAAAGGCGCTCAGTCTGCAGAAAGTTTCCGCAAAAGCTCACACGGTGCAGAGGAGAAAGACCGTGTTTGCGAATGGCCTCGATGTGATCGGGGCTCGCATAGCCCTTCGACTCGGCCAGATGGTACTCGGGATACTCGGCGTCGTACTCGACCATCATCTCGTCACGCGTGACCTTGGCCATGATGGATGCCGCAGCGATACAGGCGATCTTGGCATCGCCCTTCACCACGTCACGTTCGTTGGGAACGGCACCCAGGGGGTTGCCGTCCATAAGCACGCAATCGGGCTCGAGCCCCGTATCTGCCACCGCACCCGCGACAGCGGCGCGAATGGCGCGGGCCATGCCCATCTCATCGATATCCGCAGGAGCGATATGGCAAAAACCGATGGCGGTCGCTACCTCGGCAATCTTCACCGAGAGCAGCTCACGGCGCGCCGGCGTGAGCTTTTTGGAATCGTTGATGCCCCAGATGCGAGGCTCCATCGGAAGACACACGGCACACACGGTCAAGGGACCCGCTACCGAGCCACGGCCCACCTCGTCGACGCCCACGACCACGCCATCACCGCCGAGCTCATGCATAAGCTCATACATGTCGTTGACGCGCTCGCGCTCGGAAAGTTCCTTGGCATGGCGCTTAAGCGCTCGTTCGCAAGCCTTAATCACCTGCTGGCGCGGATCCTCGCGATAATGCTCCACGAGGGCGGGAATCTCCTCGAACGTGGCGCTCGCCAGCTCGCCGGCAACCTGCGATGCCGAAACCGAGCTCGTCATATTGGCCATACCATGCCCTCCTTGCATGCAAATCAGATAAAAAGAAGGGCCACCCGAAGGTGACCCTTGTGTCCAAACGAGTGGACAGACGCTGCGATCTTCTTAGCGCTTCTCGGGGATGCGAGCAGCCTTGCCCACCTTGTCGCGGAGGTAGTACAGCTTGGCGCGACGGACGCGACCATGACGGACGACCTCGAGCTTGGCGATCTTGGGGCTGTGAAGCGGGAAGGTACGCTCAACACCGACACCGAAGGAAATCTTGCGGACGGTGAAGGTCTCACGGGCACCGGCGCCGGCCATGCGGATGACGTCACCCTGGAAAACCTGGATGCGCTCGCGGTCACCTTCCTTAATGCGGTAGTGAACCTTGACGTTGTCGGCAACGCGGACCTGCGGGATGTCCTCGCGGATCTGCTGACGCTCGATTGCGCGGATGTAATCCATGTGCAATTCCTTACTCTTCTAGAGGTGCCGTACCACCTTGGCCGGCACGTAGTTGAACAAACGTATTCGAGTATACACGCGCGGGTTTCTGCTGCAAGAACAATTTTTTACGCAGACAAAAAGACAAAACCCGCACATGATAACCGCCCGCCTCGCGAATGAGACGGGCGGCATGAAGGGGCTACGTTAGGCGTCTAAACCCAAAACGTTAGGCGGAGCGCTTCGCCTCGAGCTTGGCCTGAGCGGCCGCCAGGCGCGTGAGGGGCACGCGATAGGGCGAGCAGGACACGTAGTCCACATCGGCCGCGTTAAACAGGGCCTTAATAGACTTAGGGTCGCCGCCGTGCTCACCGCACACGCCAAAGTGCATGCCGGGGTTGGTGGCGCGACCCTTCTCGACGGCCATGCGTACGAGCTCCAATACCGCCGAGTCGATGGTCTCGAAGGGGTTGTCCTTTAAGATCTTCTTGTGCATATACAGCGGAATGAACTTGGCCTCGGCATCGTCGCGGGAGAAGCCGAAGGTCGTCTGGGTGAGGTCGTTGGTGCCAAAGCAGAAGAAATCTGCGTGATGGGCGATCTCGTCAGCGACCATGCAGGCGCGCGGCAGCTCGAGCATCGCGCCCACGGGAATCTTGAGCTCGACGCCCTCCTCGGCAGAAACCTCGGCGATCACGCGCTCAATGACCTCGCGAGTCTGGACATGCTCGGCCGTGATGGAAACGAGCGGAACCATGATCTCGGGACGCGGGTCGAAGCCTTCCTTGACGAGGCGAGCGGCGGCCGTTGCCACGGCACGGACCTGCATGAGCGGCAGGTCACCGAAGACGACAGACAGGCGCACGCCGCGCAGGCCGAGCATCGGGTTGGACTCGACCATGCCGTCGATACGGCGCAGGCGGGCACGCAGGGCGGCAAGCTCTCCCTCGCCGGCGCCGGCGGCTTCCTTCTTGGTGATGGCGACCTCGAGCTCGCGAGGATTATCCAGGAACTCATGAAGCGGCGGGTCGAGCAGGCGAACGACCACATCGCGACCGGACATGGTCTTAAACATCGCCAGGAAGTCCTCAGTCTGAACCTTGAGCAGGTCGGCCAGGGCCTGCTGCTTCACGGCCTCGTCATCGGACAGGATGAAGCTCTGGATGATGTTCTTGCGATCGCCCAGGAACATGTGCTCGGTGCGGCACAGGCCGATGGCCTCGGCGCCAAACTCGAGCGCGAGCGCGGCATCCTCGGGGTTGTCGGCGTTGACGCGCACATGGTTGGCGTGGCCGACGGTCTCGTCCAGGCGAATCTCGTCGGCCCAGGACAGGATGGTGTCCAGGTCGCCGGTGAGCTCGGCCGAAACCAGATCGACGGCGCCGTCGACGACGATACCCTGTGTGCCGTCGATGGAGATGACATCGCCCTCATGCAGCACGCGGTCGCTGCCCTCGATGCGCACGACCTTCTCGGCGGCGTCGATGTGGAAGCGCTCGACGCCGCAGACGCAGGGCGTACCCATACCGCGAGCGATAACGGCGGCATGGCTCGTCTTGCCACCATGGCTCGTCAAGATACCCTCGGCGGCGACCATGCCCTTCAGGTCGTCGGGGTTGGTCTCCCAGCGAACCAGAATGACATTGTGGCCCTCGTTGGCGCGCGCGACGGCATCGTCGCTCGAAAACACGATCTCGCCCACGGCTGCACCAGGGCTGGCGTTTAGACCGCTGGCCAGGGCCTCGTACTTTTTGGAGGCATCGAACTGCGGATGCAGGAGCTGGTCGAGCTGCGCGGGATCGATGCGGCCCACAGCCTCCTCGCGGGTGATGAGGCCCTCCTCAACCATCTCGATGGCAATGCGCAGGGCGGCGGTGGCGGTGCGCTTGCCCACGCGGGTCTGGAGCATCCAGAGCTTGCCCTGCTCGATGGTGAACTCGATATCGCACATATCGCGGTAATGGTCCTCGAGCGTCAGGAACACGCGCTCGAGCTCCTCACCTGCAGACTCGAGGCCCGGGGTGGCCTTGAGGTCGGCAATGGGCTCGGTGTTGCGGATGCCGGCGACAACGTCCTCACCCTGGGCGTTAACCAAAAAGTCACCGTAGAACTCCTTGGTGCCGTCGGCCGGGTTGCGCGTAAAGGCGACGCCGGTCGCAGAGGTATCGCCCTTGTTGCCAAAGGCCATGGCCTGCACGTTGACGGCGGTGCCGAGGTCGTCGGAAATGCCATGCTGCTTGCGGTAGATGCGGGCACGCTCGTTCATCCAGCTGCCAAAGACGACCTGAATGGCAAGGCGCAGCTGGAGCTCCGGATCGCGCGGGAAGACGGGCTTGCCGTCCGCGACCTCGAGCTCGGGGTACAGAGCGGCCTCAACGTTGTCGGAGTAAATGCCCTTGAAAGTCTCGACGAGCTCCTGCAGGTCCTCGGCTGAAAGCTCGGAATCGACACGGACGCCGGCGACCAGGCGGGCATGGGTCAGAGCGTTCTCGAACAGGTCGGCATCAACACCCATAACGACGTTGGAGAACATCTGGATAAAGCGGCGGTAGCTATCCCAGGCAAAGCGCGGGTTTTGCGTCTGGGCGATGAGGCCCTGAACGGAGTCGTCGTTGAGGCCCAAGTTGAGGACCGTGTCCATCATGCCGGGCATGGAGAACGGAGCGCCCGAGCGCACCGATACGAGCAGCGGATCGGAGGCGTCGCCGAGCTTCTTGCCGCAGCGGGCCTCGAGGTCGGCCTCGGCAGCAACGATCTCATCGAGTGCACCTTCGGGCCAGACGTTGCCGGCACCGGAGTACTCGACACAGGTCTGGCAGGTAATGGTAAAGCCACCGGGAACCGGCAGGCCGATGCGGCTCATCTCGGCTAGGTTTGCGCCCTTGCCGCCAAGCACGAAGTTCATGGATTTGTCGCCCTCAGTGACGCAGGTGCCCTGGGCGTCGGTTCCAAAACGGTAAACCCTCTTGCAATCGCTCACGATACTTCCCCTTCCATACGCTCTCGCGCACGACCGTGGTGACGAATCGACCCGCCGGATGCGGGCCGTGAAGGAACTATACGGCGGGTTTCACGCTGACATGAGAAGAGGGTACGGGGTTTGGTAAACGTGGTAAATGTGGCGGTAAACGGTAGGTAAAGTTGGTTACCTTATGAAGATACCAATGCAAGAGAATTGCAGGTCAAATGCAAGTTTCTTGCTAAATCGCTTTACCATTATCGTGCATTATTTTAGGTAGTCTTGTTTAGACGGGGCATTTTTAGCTATCCCAATAAGCTAGCTTTGGTGGGCTCGGCGGGTGGCGCGGCGGGCACGGGCTTCTTGGATTTCGACCAAGTGACTTACGATCTCGGAGGCGCTCTCCTCGATCGCCTTGCCGTCGGTACGCACCACAAAGCAGCCCAGGCGCTTCATGAGAGCGCGGGCTTCCTCGAGCTCGCTGCGTACGCTCTCGGGCTCGGCATAGGAGCCGGCAACGGCACGGGTGTAATCATCGCCCAAGCGGCTATCGCGAATCCCGGAGATCACATCGACAGTCGAAATCAGGCCAAACAACCGCATCGGGTCGACCTCGTAAATTGACTTCGGTGGCTCCATGCCATGGGCCAAAGGAACATTGGCAACCTTGTAACCCTGATAGGCCAAATACATCGACAGCGGCGTCTTGGACGTGCGCGATACGCCCAGCAGCACGATATCGGCACCCGACAGATCGTCGCAACCGCGCCCGTCATCGTGCTCAACGAAATACTCCATGGCCTCGATACGATGGAAATAGCGGTCATCGGTCTTGTGAATCACGCCTGCAACGCCCTTGGGCGACGCACCGATGAGTGACGACAGCACGGCGAGCGTCGGACCGATCAGGTCGACCGAACGGATATGCAGCATGCCCAGGTAATCGAGCACGCGGGCGCGCAGCGCCGGGTCGACGATGGTGTGGAACACAGCGATATCGCGATGGTCGGCATCGACGCGCGGACCCACAAACGATTTAACCTGCTCCACCGAGGTCACCTTGGGCAGGCGCAAGAGATGAAAAGTCCCTTCATCAAATTGCCCGGACGCCGCAAGCACCACCTCACAAGCGGTATCACCGAGCGAGTCGGAGATAACGATAACGGTGGGACGAGCGGTGACCGGGCAATCCATGCGGGGCTCCTTTTGCGCTTATGCGCAGGCTAGCTTACTTTTTGCGAGCAAGCTCACCGATGTTTGCGATGCCGGAGAAAACGGCCTCAAAGCGGTTGAGCAGCTTAAGGCGATTATCGCGGAGCTGCTCGTCCTTGTCCATGACCATAACCTCGTCGAAGAAGCGGTCGATGGGGGCGCGCAGAGCTGCAAGGGCGGCAAATGCGGCCGGGTAATCCTCGGCGGCGAGAGCAGCATCGACGGCGATCTGAGCAGCCTCGGAGGCGTCGGCGAGCGCGAGCTCGACCTCGCCCATCAGGCTGCGGTCGTACTCCGCACCCAGCTCGGGCTTGGAGATGTGCGCGGCGCGGGCATAGGCGGTAGCCAGGTTGTCGAAGGTCTCGGCATCGTTCTTGCGAGCCTCGTCGAGCGCGGCGCAGCGGGCGAAGAAGACGGACGGAGCGATGATGTGCACCGCGGAAACGGCGGCGACGGTATCGGCCGGAATCTTCTCGTCGCGGGCCATGCTCACCAGGCGGCCATGGAAGAAGTCACGGACCTGTTGGGCGACCTCGGCGGAGTCGAACTCAATGCCTTGCTCGCTATAGAGCTCAAGGGCAAAGTCGATCAGCGACGTGGGGTCAATCGGCAGACGATCGCGCAGGATGTTGATGATGCCGATAGCGGCACGACGCAGCGCATACGGGTCGGACGAGCCGGTCGGGGGCTCGCCGATGGCAAAAATACCGGCAATGGTATCGAGCTTGTCGGCACAGGCCACGATGCAGCCAGCGGTGCCCTCGGGCAGCTCATCGCCGGCGAAGCGGGGACGATAATGATCGCGAATGGCGTGGGCGACCTCGTCGTTCTCCCCCATCGCGGAGGCGTAATAACCACCCATCACGCCCTGCTGGCTCGTGAACTCGACGACGGCGTTGGATACCAGGTCGGCCTTGCACAGGTGCGCGGCGCGAGCGGCATCGGCAGCCAGGTGGGCGCCCAGATGGGCCTCGCGAGCGATGGCGAGCGCGAGCTGCTCAATACGCTCGGACTTGGCGAGCACGCTACCGAGCTTCTCCTGGAAGGCAACCTTGGCCAGACGCTCACGGAACTCATCGAGGGAGATCTTCAGGTCCTCCTCGTAGAAGAACTTTGCGTCGTCCAGACGGGCGCGCACGACGCGCTCGTTGCCGTCGATCACGCGCTCGGCGTTCTCGGGCTTGCTGTTGGAAACGACCACGAACTCACGTGTGAGCTTGCCCTCGCCGTCATAGATCGGGAAGTAGCGCTGGTTGGTGAGCATGGACTCGCAGATGATCTCGTGCGGGACCTTGAGGAAATCCTCGTCGAAGGTACCGACGAGCACCGTCGGCCACTCGCAGAGGTTGATGACCTCCTCAAAGACCTTCCTGGGCGTGTCGACATGGCAGCCGGGGCGAGCGGCCTCGACCTCGGCAATACCGGCAAGGATAGCCTCGCGACGACGCTCGGCAGAGAGCACGCCGGCGTCCTCGAGCACTTGCTCGTAGACGGCGGGGCTGGCGACCACATGGTCACCGGGGCCCAGAACGCGATGGCCACGCGTGGTGTTGCCGCTCGTCACGTCGGCAAACGACACGGGCACAACGTCCTCACCCAAAAGGCAGCAGATCCAACGGACCGGACGAACAAACGTAGCGTGCTCGTGGCCCCAGCGCTGGCTGCGGTAGTTGGGCCACTGCAGGCCGGCGATGGTCTTCTCGCACAGGGCCGTCAGGATCGGGGTAGCCGGTGCGGAGGGAATGTTCTTCTCGGCGAACACGTACTCGCGGCCGTCGGTGTCCTCGCGACGGACCAGGTCCTCGGCAGCCACACCGCACTTGCGGGCGAAGCCCTGGGCGGCCTTGGTGGCGTTGCCGTCGGCATCAAAGGCAATGTTTGCCGCGGGACCGCGCTTGACCTCATGGACCTCATCGGTCGCGGTGGCAACGTTGGCCACGAGCGCAGCCAAACGACGCGGGCTCGAGATCACACGGACCTCGCCATGTGCCAGACCAGCCTCGTCGAGGCCCTTGGCAATCATGGTGCCGAGCTGCTTGACGGCATTGTTCAGCGGTGCGGAGGGCATTTCCTCCGTACCGATCTCAAACAGGAAATCCTTAGCGTCTGCCATGGCTTACGCCACCTCGCCTTCCTGATCGGCATTCTCGTTGACTCCAGCGACCTCGGCCATATAGGCCTCGCAGCACGCCTTGGCGACGGCGCGGACGCGCAGGATGTAGTTGGCACGCTCGACCGCGGACAGTGCGCCGCGGGCATCGAGCAGGTTGAAGGCATGGCTGCACTTCATGACGCAGTCGTAAGCGGGCAGCGGCAGCTTGCGCTCAAGGCAGGAGTGGCACTCGGCCTCGTAGTCGTCAAACTTCTGACGCATCATCTCGACGTTGGCGACCTCAAAGTTGTAAGCGCTAAACTCGCGCTCGTTCTCCAGGAACACGTCGCCATAGGTCATGGGCGTGCCGTCGGGCAGATAGCTCCACACCAGGTCGTAGACGGAGTTGACGCCCTGGGCGTACATGGCGATGCGCTCCAGACCATAGGTGATCTCGACGGGCACGGGATCGACCTCGATGCCGCCCACCTGCTGGAAGTACGTAAACTGCGTGACCTCCATGCCGTTGAGCCAGACCTCCCAGCCAAGGCCCCAGGCGCCCAGGGTCGGGCTCTCCCAGTCATCCTCGACAAAACGGACGTCATGGTCGTTGGGGTCCAGGCCGATAGCGGCAAGAGACCCCAGGTAAAGCTCCTGGGCGTTGACCGGCGACGGCTTGATGAGCACCTGGAACTGATAGTAGTGCTGCATACGGTTGGGGTTCTCGCCGTAGCGGCCGTCGGCAGGACGGCGGCAAGGCTGAGCGTAGCAGGTGCGCCACTCGGCGGGACCGAGCGAGCGCAGCGTGGTCGCGGTGTGGAAGGTACCGGCACCGACCTCGGAGTCATAGGGCTGCATAATGACGCAGCCCTGCTCGCCCCAGTACTGCTGGAGGCGCAGGATGATGTCTTGGAAGGAAAGCGATGAAGCGTTCATGCCTCTAATATCCCCTCGTCGAAACGATTACACGGTTAGGTACTGTACTATAGCGGTTTTTAGTCGATAGTGCCGATGCGGTTGAGCGGCCAGTAGCGCACAAGCGCCACGGCGATCAAATCAGAGCGATCAACGGGACCAAAGTAGCGCGAGTCGGCAGAGTTTTCGCGGTTGTCGCCCATCACCCACACGCACCCGTCGGGAACGGTGTAGGGATAGCTTACCTGAGCGCCGGGAGCTTGGACCGAAAGCGGCCAGCTCATGCCGGTCGTATAGCCCTCGTCGAGCGCTTGGCCGTCAACGACCACCTTGCCGTCCTGAAGGTCGACCGTCTGGCCGGCCGTGGCAATAACACGCTTGACGAGAACATCATGCTCGGAGGTGCCATCGGGGTTGTGGAACACCACAATATCGCCTTGGCTGACGGGCTGGCCGAGCTCAAGGCTCACCTTTTGCGCCAGGATCTGGTCGCCGATCTCGATCGTGGACTCCATGGAGCCGGTGGGCACCACAAAGGGTTCGACCACAAACGAGCGAATCAAAAAGGTAGCGACCAGTGCGATCGCGACGACCGCGATCCACTCAAACGCACCCTTTAGCACGGAATGCTGCGAAGGAACCATTCTCACTCCTCGCTCTTCGAATACGATGCGTCCAGAATCTCTTGCGCGTATGCGCGCTCCTCGGGCGTAAGCCGCGCCGTCTCGATCAGGTCGGGACGCCAGCGGCAGGTGCGCTCGATGGCATTCTTACGGCGCCAGGCGTCAACCTTGGCATGGTCACCGCTCACGAGCACCGGCGGCACGCCCTCGCCGTTGAACTCGGCGGGACGGGTGTACTGCGCGTACTCGAGCAGGCCACCGTCCTCGGCAGTCGAGAACGACTCATCGACGTTGCTCATCTCGTCACCAAGGGCACCGGGAATCAGACGTACGACGGCGTCGGCAACGACCATGGCGGGAAGCTCGCCGCCCGTAAGCACGTAGTCGCCGATCGACAGACGCTCGTCGGCATACGCATACGCGCGCTCGTCGACGCCCTCGTATCGGCTGCATACAAACAGCAGGCGCTCGCTTTTGAGCAGGCGCTCGGCAACATGCTGCGTAAAGGGCTCGCCACAGGGCGTAAAGAACACCACGGTGGGCTTGGGACCCTCGGAGCTAATAGCCTCGATGGCCTCGGCGATGGGCTCGACCTTCATGAGCATGCCCTGCCCGCCGCCGTACGGCTCGTCATCAACGGTACGATGGCGGTCGTGCGTCCAGTCGCGCAGGTTATAGGCCTTAAAATCAAAAAGGCCGGCCTTGCGGGCGCGGCCCAAGATCGATGTGGACATGACGGGCTCAAACATCTCGGGAAAGACCGAAAGGGTCTCGATTAGCATGTTGACCTCCCTACTTGTCCATATCGATCAAACCGTCCATAACGTGGACGGAAATTGTCCCCCGATCGGGAAGATCGAGCACAACCTGCTCGATCACGGGAATCAGCACCTCGCCGTACCGATCGCCCTCGACAACCCAAACATCGTTGGCGGGCGTCGACATAATCTCGACAATCGTGCCGAGCGAGCCAAAGCGCTCGTCGATCACCTCGCGACCCATCAGGTCGGTATAGGCGGCGTCGAGCGAATCGAGCTCAAAGTCGTCACGATTTGCCAGCACGTAGCATCCGGTAATGCCCTCGGCGGCCGTCAAGTCGTCAATGCCTTCAAACGAGACCAGATCGCCATCGCCCGTATCGGTGACGGATGTGACCGTGCAAAAACGGTCGCGCTTGAGCGCCGGTGGCGTCAAGGCGACGCGCATACCCGGCGTCAATACAGAAGGAAGCCCCCGCAGCGGCTGCGCGAGGACCTCCCCCTTCCTTCCGTGCGGCTTGACCACACGGGCGATGTTTTTGTACTGGGACCTCAAGGTCCTAGCCCAGAACCTCTACCTCGACTGCAGTGTCGAGGCGAGCGGCCAATGCACGGGCGAGCGTGCGAATGGCCTTGATGGTACGGCCACGACGGCCGATGACCTTAGCGACGTCATCCTCGGCGACCGAAACCTCAATCGTAGAGGCGTCGTCACCATCGATGACCTCAAGACTCACGGAATCCGGGTCGTCGACGATCTGAACAACGAGATATTCGACGAGATCGGCGATGCGATCTGAGAGCATTGCCTCACCCTCGAGCTGTGCAGCGTCAACCTCAGGCACGATTTACTCCTCGGCGCCCTCAGCGGCCTCAGCGCCAGCCTTAGCGGCCTCGGCCTCTTTGGCGAGCTGCTTCTTGGACTTCTTGACGACGGTCTCGGTCTTCTCGCCCTCGTTGGCGGCCTTGACCAGAGCAGCGACAGCGTCGGTGAGCTGAGCGCCCTTGGACTGCCAGTCAGCGATCTTCTCGAGATCGAGGTTGATGGTCTTGGGGGCGGTCATCGGGTTGTAGCGGCCGACCTCCTCGATGATACGACCGTCACGCGGGGCGCGGGAATCGGCGACGACGACACGGTAGTACGGACGCTTCTTAGCGCCGTGACGAGCAAGGCGAATCTTGACTGCCAAAGGAAACTCCTCCAACCAAGCAGCTTTAGGCTGCAACTACAAACAAACAGTTGAACATAATACGCCATCGACGCGGGCAGGTGAAGTCCGTGAGACCAACTTCTTCGGTGTAGTCGAAGGCAAATCCATATCTTAGACAAGAATTCGCGATTTGCAAGCACATCCACGCACCCCACATGAGCTGCGCGGTATACTCATATCATGAAAAGACGCGAACATACATACGGTTATGAGGATGCTGCGGGCGTCACGCCGCCGCCCTGGACGGGACCGGCGGTGGGCCTCATGGATCTCGATGCGTTTTTTGCGAGCGTGGAGATGCTCGATCATCCCGAGTGGCACGGCAAGCCGCTCATCGTGGGTGGCGATGCCGATTCCCGCGGCGTCGTGTCCACCTGCTCATACGAGGCGCGTCGCTTTGGCGTGCACTCGGCCATGCCCTCGGCCGAGGCACAGCGCCTCTGTCCACAGGCCATTTGGACGCATGGGCATTTCGATCGCTACCACGAGGTCAGCGCGCAGGTTATGGCAATTCTCGCCAATGAGACCCCGCGCGTTGAGCGCGTATCCATCGACGAGGCCTTTATCGATATCACACCGGGCCGCTTTGCACCCGAAGACCCGCTACTGGTTGCGCGGCGTATAAGCGATCGCGTGGCAGCGCTGGGTGTGACCTGCTCCATTGGCGTAGGCTGCAACAAGACGGTCGCAAAGATCGCAAGCGAGCGGGACAAGCCGTTTGGGCTGACCATCGTGCGCCCCGGAACCGAGCAGCGCTTTTTGGCCGCGCTGCCGGTATCTGCCATGAGCGGCATCGGGCGCTCGGCCGAGGAACGACTGCGCCGCATGCGCATCTACACACTCGGCGAGCTATCACGTGCACCGGAATCCACCCTGGCTTCTATTTTTGGCGTCAACGGCGAACGCATGCGCCAACGTGCACTGGGGCTCGAAATCTCCGAAGTCACAAGTCTAGATAAAGAGCGCGAGGTCAAGTCGGTCAGCAATGAACGCACCTTTGCGAAAGATTTGACTGAGCGTGAGGACATCGAAGCGGCGATTGCGCTGTTGGGAGAGTCAGTGGGACGCCGCTTGCGCCGTCAGGGACTAACGGGCGCCACGGTGACGCTCAAACTCAAGTATTCGTATGGAAGCGGTCGCTCGGCACAGCGCCGGCTGCCTCATCCGACCGACGATGAGAACATCTTTGTGGCAGTGGCGCTCGAACTTCTCGACAACATCTGGCAGGAAGGCATGCATGTGCGCCTGGCGGGCATCGGCATGAGCGACTTCGACCATCAGGGCGGCATCCAGACCGACCTGTTCTGCGAAGTCGACGACCGCGGAGCCCAATCGAGCGACCGTCGCGACCTCTCAGTCGCTATCGACGCCGTCCGAGACAAGTTCGGCGACACCGCCCTATCCTTCGGCCGTCAATCCCGCTTCAACGATTAGCCCCTATGGCAAAAAGAAAGCCGGGCAGCTGCGAATGATGCAGCTGCCCGGCGAACGATAGAGGGTAGCTAAAAAGCCCGTCCCAAATGAACTACTAAAGGAGGTCAAGGGAAAGCTGGGGGGCGTCACCCCAGAGCTTTTCGAGACGGTAGAACTCGCGGGCCTCGGGGGTAAAGACATGGACGACAACCGAACCGTAGTCCATGAGCATCCAGGTCTTCTGCTCGCGGCCCTCAATGGAAAACGGGTGCTCGCCGCAAGCCTCGGCGACCTTCTCTTCGATCTCGTCAACGATCGAATCAACCTGGCGGTTGTTGGTGCCGGTAGCGAGGACAAAGTAGTCGCACACATCGGAAAGCTCAGTCAGGTCGAGCACCTGAACGTCCTCGCCTTTCTTGTCGTAGGCGGCCTGCGCGGCGGCGCGGGCGACATCCTCGGCGGCGACACCGCTCGCGGAAAGCGTTGCGGCAGTGCGGTCGGACGTGGCAACGAAGCTCTTGTGCTCCACACCTTCAAGAATCTGCTCGTCGGTCATGGTCTCGTCGGCCATGGAATACCTCTTTCTAGACAGCCCGAGCTAGCGCAGCTGGGCGTAATGGTTGTAAATCGTAATAGCCGTGGGATAAAGATAACGCCCGGTCTGGATCACATAGACCAGACCCTGCGCAAAACAGGAGAAGAACAACTCGTCGAGCGAGGACTTCCCCACCATCTTGCGCAGCGCATGAGCATAATCGCCGTGACGGTTAGGTTCGATGGCATCGGCCACAAAGACCACCATATCGAGCGGCGTCATGTCGCAAGCGCCCACGGTGTGACGGTCGACAGCCTGAAAGACCGCCGGCGACAGCTCGGGAAAAAGCTGCGGAAGCTCATAGGCGGCAACCGGGCCATGCAAAAGCGGCGTCGCGGCAGACGGAGAGCCGGCAATCTTAATGCCGTAATGCAGAGCGCGCGTAACCAGCTCGTCGTCGGAGAGCACTTTATCCCAGTCATGGATCAGGCCAGCGGCAGCGGCATCAAAGCGGTTGACACCGTACACCTCGGCTAGGTGCAACGCAGTCTCGGCAACCCCGAGCGAATGCACGTAGCGCTTGCGTTTATCCTTCATGCGCACATCGAGCAACTCGTGGATACGCGTCAATAGCGCGCGCTCGTCGCCCTCAAACTGATCTTCTACCGACAACGTTCTCCCCCATCAATCAAAATCGTCTTGCCCAAGATCGGCATACAGACCGCGTTTGCGGATATAGCCGAGCACGGACTCGCTCGTAAGATAGCGCACGCTCATGCCGCGAGCAACCCGCTTGCGAATGTTGGTCGAGCTAATCGCCAGCGCCGGAATCTGAATATAGCGAACGTCGAATGGCAGGCCCGATTCCTTAATCCGCGCCCGGGCCGTATCGATGTCAAAGCCGGGACGCGTCGCAGCAATAAAGGTTGCCAGTTCGGCAATCTCATTAGCATTGTGCCAGGTCACAATATCGATAATCGCATCAGCACCCGTAATAAAGTAAAGTTTCACCTGTGGCGGGTAAAACTCGCGAACGGCACGCAGCGTATCGGCTGTGTAGGTGACACCGGCACGATCAATCTCGAAGCGGCTTGCCAAAAAGGCCGGGTTCGCGGCGGTCGCGAGGACCGTCATGGCATAACGGTCCTCGGCCGGCGTCACCGGTTTGTCGAGTTTAAAGGCAGGCGAGCCCGCCGGCATAAAGAGCACGGCGTCCAAGTCGAGGGACTCACGCGCCTGCTCGGCGGTCACCAGGTGACCGTAATGGATGGGGTCAAAGGTACCCCCCATAATGCCGAGCCTAAACTCCTGTCCGTTCTCAATGGGAAGCTCGGGCAAACCGATTCCACCGCGCAGCGACATGGCTTACTCGCCCTCCGGGGTCTCGACGTCTTCCGCAGCAACAACGTCATCGGTACCATCAATGGCATCCACCGCGTCGACAGCCTCCAAGCTATCATCGGCGACGTCAACGACCTCGACGGCGACGTCCTCGCTGCCGTCCTCAAGCTCGTCCTCGTAATCCGAGAAGTCCTCGGCGCCCTCAAAGTCAAAGGCGCGCTGGCAAATGCGAACCTCGTCGCCGGCACGGCAGCCGGTCTTTTCGAGCGCATCGTCAACTCCCATGCGGGAAAACTTATGCTGCAGGTAGATAACGGCCTCCTCGTTTTCCCAGTCGGTCTGGATAACCAAGCGCTCGATGGCGCGACCGACCACGCGGAAGGCATGAGGCTCTTCTTGGACAATGCGGAAGCGCTTCTCGCGCTGCAGACGGCGGCGCTCCCACTCCTCGTCGCGCAGATCGACAGGCTCATCAGAGACCGCCAGCTCGGCGCGAAGCTTGGCCACCTGCTCGCCCACGGCAAGCATCAGGGTGTTGAGACCGGCGCCCGTAACGGCGGAAACGGCAAAGAACATATGGCCATCGTCGAGCGCCGCACGCTTAAGGTCGGCAATCTTATCGGCCGTGCCCGGAGCGTCGCATTTGTTGGCAACGACGATCTGCGGACGCTCCGAAAGCTCAGCGCCATACTGCTCGAGCTCACGGTTGATGATGCGATAGTCCTCAACCGGATCACGATCCTCAAAACCGCCCGTCATGTCAACGACATGCATGATCAGGGCCGTGCGCTCAATGTGGCGCAGGAACTGATGGCCCAGGCCACGGCCCTCGCTCGCGCCCTCGATAAGACCGGGGACGTCGGCAACGACGTAAGAATATTCGCCGGCACGCACCATGCCCAGATTGGGCACGAGCGTGGTAAACGGGTAGTCGGCGATCTTGGGACGGGCAGCGCTCATACGCGCGATGAGCGAGGACTTACCCACCGAGGGAAAGCCCACGAGCGCGGCATCGGCCATAAGCTTCATCTCGAGCTCGATCCAGTGCTCCTCGGCCGGCTCGCCGAGCTGGGCAAACGCGGGCGCGCGACGCACCGACGTCACAAAGTGAGTGTTGCCCAGACCACCGGCACCACCGGGGGCCACGACAACGCGCTCACCGTCGTGCACCAGGTCGGCAATCTCGAACATCGGGGTCTGCGTCTCGGGATCGAGCTCGCGGACCACGGTACCCATGGGGACTTTCAGAATCAGGTCCTCACCGCTTTTGCCGTTGCGGCGGGCACCCTGGCCATGCGTTCCGCGCTCAGCACGAAAGTGATGCTTAAAGCGGTAATCGATCAGCGAGGACAGCTGAGCGTCGGCCTGGATGACGACATTGCCGCCACGACCGCCGTCGCCGCCATCGGGGCCGCCCTTGGGAACAAATGCCTCGCGCCTAAACGACATGCATCCGGCTCCGCCGTCGCCGCCGCACACGTTAATGCGGCTGATATCGGTGAACTGTGACAACAGAATCGCCTCCTACAAAAAAGAAGGAGACCCTTGAATCCTAAAACTCAAGTGCCTCCCACATATGTGCTCTATGAAGGGTGAATTACGCGTTCGCGAGCGGGCGTACGCTGACCCTGTGCTTGATACCCTTGTGGAACTCAACGGTACCGTCGACCAGCGCGAACAGCGTGTCGTCCTTGCCACGGCCAACGTTCTCACCCGGGTGGATGTGCGTGCCGTGCTGACGGACGAGAATCGTGCCCGTGGTTACCGTCTGGCCGGCATAGCGCTTCGTGCCAAGGCGCTGACCGCGGGAGTCACGGCCATTACGGGAGGAACCGAGTCCTTTTTTGTGTGCCATTGTGTATACCTACTCTTTCGTTACGAGTGTAATCTACTCGGCGACGGGAGCCTCGGCAACAGCCTCAGCCTCTGCCTTGACAGCCTTCTTGGCGCGGGAGGTAGCCTGAACCTTCACGATCTTCAGCTTGGTGAGCTGCTGACGGTGACCCTTCAGACGACGATAGCGCTTGCGCTTGTGGAACTTGAAGACCAGCTGCTTCTCGCCCTTGAACTGCTCAACGATCTGAGCGGTAACCTTGGCCTTGGCCAGCTTGTCGGGATCGGTGACGATCTTCTTACCATCGTTGAGGAAGATAACCGGCAGGGTGATCTTGTCGCCCTCATTGCCCTCGATCTTCTCGACGGTGATGACATCGTCGGTGGCGACCTTGTACTGCTTGCCGCCCGTGTTAACGATTGCGTACATGTTTACTTGCCCTTCATGCATCAGTTAGTGCAACAGCCGAATATAGTAGCAGGCGATAATACCCCCGTCAACGAGTATGTGGAGCAAATCCACAAGTTCGCACAGGTATGGGGCTGACGAGTCGGCCCTCGTCGTCCTCGCATGCTTGATTCTGACGCTCGACATCGTAGGAGCAGATGGTCACGAGGTCTTGCATACCGGTGGAAACAATAGGTGCATC
>DBGCAP010000001.1:0-69785 GCA_048367555.1 Collinsella sp. | reverse complement strand
GGCCTCGATGCACTTGAAGCAGTCCTCGTAAGAACCGTGATCGAGGTGAAGGGCGACGGGAACGGTAACGCCCGTGGCCTCGACGGCAGCCTTGACCATGTCGGCGCAGACCTTGAAACCGCCCATCCACTTAGCGGCACCAGCGGTGCACTGAAGGATCAGCGGAGACTTGGCCTCCTCGGCGGCCTGGAGAATAGCCAGGGTCCACTCGAGGTTGTTGGTGTTGAAGGCACCGAGACCGTACTTGCCGGCTTCGGCCTTCTTGAGCATGTCTGCTGCGTTGACGAGCATAAAAGAAACCTCCTGTAAGGTTGCTCCGATAACGCTTGAGATTTTACCACGGCGCACCCGAGCATAAACGTTCGTTTGTTCACGAATATCGTCCAAACGGACTTTTTTGACCGTTTGCCCTACGGAATCGACCCGTTGGGGAAAAATAGCTTGACGTTTGGACGTTCCTCGTGCTTCGGAAGCTGACTATAAAGCTACACCTGCATGAAAGGGTTCTGCATGAGCTCGCGTGCCACGGTGGTCGAATCGCCATGACCGGTTAGGCAAACGGTATCGGGCGGGAGAAGCCGAGCGATCTTGGAGAGCGAGCGCAGAATCGCCGCCTCGTCTCCGCCAGAAAGGTCGGTACGGCCGTGCTCACCCGGAAACAGGGTGTCACCCACAAAGGCAATGTTCCCCTGCTCGGTGGCAGCAAACAAGACGATCCCGCCCGGCGTATGCCCAGGTGTCTCGATCACCCGCAGGCAGATATCGCCCACCTCGATAGCATCGCCCTCGGCGAGCAGGCGCGTCGGCTCCCCGGGGTCGGGCGTCTCAATGCCCCACATGGCTCGCTGTTCCTCGATGTTCGCATGCGGCACCGCCACATCCTTAGCGCACAGCTCATACTGGCAGCCCTCGCCAACGGTGGTTCGCACGCCGGCAACACCACCAACATGATCGGCATGGCCATGAGTGCATACGGCACCAAGCACGCGTACGCCGGGATGCTCGGCTCGAATATGCTCCACCAAGCGCTCGCCTTCCCATGCGGGGTCGATAATCACGCACTCATTGTCCGAAATAACAGCATAGCTATTGGTCTGAATGGGACCGTTTACGAGCGTCTCGATCTCGACCGATCCCTTGGGGGTTAAATCCAAGGACACAGCACTCATGCCCCTCTCCTCTCTATAGAACTCGAGGCATCAAACGATGCCTCGAGTGTAGCGAATATCGATAATGTGGCACGTTCGTCGTGACTAAACGCGGCGCTTAAGCTGAGCCCCACCCTCGCCAGGCATCAGACGGCGCGCATCATAGACCGAGTCGACGCTGCTGATGGATGCCAGTAGCGGATCCAAACCGCTCGCATCCGAAATCTCAACCATAAAGCGCAGAGTCGCAATACCCTCGCGGTTGGTCGAGGTGGCGGCGGACAGGATGTTGCCGCCTGCATCGCCAATGGCGATGGTGACGTCCTTGAGCAGGCCCATACGATCCAGGCACTCGACCACAATCTCGACCTGGAAAAGCGTATCGGCAGCACCATCCCACTCCACGTCAATCATGCGCTCGGGGTGCTCCATAAGGCCCTTGACGTTGGGACAGTTGGCGCGATGCACCGAGACGCCTCGGCCGCGCGTGATGAAGCCGACGATATCGTCGCCCGTCACCGGATTGCAGCAATGCGCCAGACGGACCAGCAGACCGCTGTTGCTCTCGCCCTTGACGATAATGCCGTTACTTGCGCTCTTGCCACGCTTTTGCGGCTTGCGGTTGGAGCCACGGGCAGGCTGCTTGACGACCTCGGCAATGGCTTCGGTCTTGGTGAGCTGCTCCTCGGGCTTGGGATCCAAGATTTGCTCGACCTTGTTGCCCACGGCACGTGGGGCGACTTTGCCCGCGCCAACGGCTGCGAACAGGTCCTCGAGCTGCTTGTAGTTAAACTGCTCCGCCACGGCATTAAGCGCACGCGTGGATCGCGGCGTAGAGATGCCATACCCGCGCTTGCGCAGGTCCTTAGCCAGTATATCGCGGCCGGCAGCAGCGTCATCGTCTTTGGTCGCGGCGGCGAAGTAACGGCGAATCTTTGACTTGGCCGAAGGCGTCTTGACGATCTTGAGCCAATCGCGCGACGGCTTAGAGCTCTTGTTAGTCAGAATCTCGACACGGTCACCCGTCTTGATCTCGTGCGTAAGCGGCGCCACCGCACCGTTGATCTTGGCGCCGACGCAGTGGTTGCCAACCTCGGTATGAACGGCGTAGGCAAAGTCGAGCGGTGTAGAGCCGGCACGAAGCGCCATGACCTCGCCCTTGGGCGTAAAGACAAAAATCTCCTGGTCAAACAAGTCGACCTTCAGCGAGTGCAGGTACTCCTTGGCATCGGTGATCTCGTCAGACGCCGCCCAGTCGAGTGAGTGCTTGAGCCAGTTAATCTGATCGTCCAGACGTTGCGCATCGCTGGTCTTGGAGGCAGACGATCCGCCCGACTTCTTGTACAGCCAGTGGGCGGCGATGCCGTACTCTGCCTGCTCGTGCATCTCGTAGGTTCGAATCTGAATCTCGAGCGGACGGGCCGTGGGGCCGATAACCGTCGTATGGAGCGACTGGTAGTTATTAACCTTGGGCATGGCGATATAGTCTTTAAAACGACCGGGCATGGGATGCCACAAGGTATGCACGGCACCAAGCGTGGAATAGCAATCGCGCACCGAATGAGTGATGACGCGCAGCGCCACCAGGTCGTAAATCTCGGAGAACTCCTTGCCCTTGCGCTTCATCTTTTGATAGATGGACCAATAGTGCTTGGAACGACCGTTGATCTGAAAGCCCTCAAGACCAATGCGATTGAGCTCATCGGTGAGCGTCTTGATGGTCTCGGCCAGATAACGCTCGCGAACCTCGCGCGACTCGGCTACCATGCGCGCGATGCGCTGGTAGGCATCGGGCTCCAAGTAGAAGAAGGACAGGTCCTCGAGCTCCCACTTGATAGAGCTCATGCCCAGGCGGTCGGCCAGAGGCGCGTATACGTCCATGGTCTCGCGCGCCTTAAACAGACGGCGGTCCTCGCGCAGGGCGGCAAGCGTGCGCATGTTATGCAGGCGGTCGGCGAGTTTGACGATGATGACGCGGATGTCCTTGGACATGGCGAGGAACATCTTGCGCAGCGTGAGGGCCTGCTTCTCGTCCATGCTGTCGACTTCGATGTTGGTGAGCTTAGTCACGCCGTCGACGAGCTCGGCCACGGTTTCGCCAAACAGACCCGAAACATCGGTAAGCGAGGTCTCGGTGTCCTCGACGGTATCGTGCAGCAACGCGGCGCACACCACATCGCAGTCCATCTTGAGGTCGGCCAGAATGATAGCTACCTCGACGGGATGGTTAATGTACATCTCACCCGAGCGCCGCTTTTGGTTACAGTGCTTCTCGGCGGCAAAGCAGTAGGCCTGCTCCACCTTGGAGAAGTCGTCCTCATTCATATATTTGAGGCACAGACGCTCCAGCTTGTCGTAGCTGTCCGCCATAATCTCGGGCGGCAGCTCATCGGCATGCTTATAGTGCTCCATCTCCGAAAAAGGCTGGAGGGTGGAATCATGGGCGGTACGGGCTGCGGCATCCATCGAGGTCCCCTTCCCCTAGGCCCGCGGTACGATCGGGCGGTTAACTTTGGCTAGCATATCAGAAGCGCACGAATCGAGAGCCCAACTCCGGAAAGCCGAGAACTCCATGCGCGAGCGCAAGCCCTCCAAATAGCGAATTGACCTGCTCAGTTGCACGCGGCCGGGGTTTTCAGTCATCGCGATGCGACGGGTGTCATCAAACCCCGAAACGCGACAGAAACCAAGCTCTTCGAAGATTCCCAGGCCGCTTTCCACCGAGCGCTCGTCGACCGGCGTGCGAGCATCGATGGCAAGACACATCTGCGCGATGTCGATATCGCTCGCGCTAAAGGAATCGTCCCCGGTCTTGCCGCGGTTGGAGCGCCACATGGTCTGCAGCGCGCGATAGAGCGTTACGAGCTCGTCGCGCTCGGGCGCATAGCAGTCGAGTAGGCGCTCGTTAATACGGGCGTCGCGCGACGAATAGAGCAGATGGATCACGGCGGGCTGGCCATCTCGACCGGCACGGCCACTCATCTGGTTAAACTCAATCGCACCAAACGGCATGTGGTAGAGCACGACATGGCGGATATCGGGTAGGTTGACGCCCTCACCGAAGGCCGAGGTTGAAACGATGCAGCTGAGGCTTCCATCTCTAAAGGCTTCCTCGACGCGCCGGCGATCGGAGCGCGCAAGCCCGGCGTTATAGAACGCGATATGGGTCGCACAGTCGGGCACGCGTTTGCGCAACGTCTTGGCAAGCGCCACGGACTGGTCGCGGGAGTTCACGTAGATAACGGTCTTCTCCCCCGTCGCCACGATCGACACCAGGCGATTTTCGCGGCTCGCAAGGTCACGGTCGTCCTCGAGTTGTAGGTTCTCGCGAACGGTCTCGTCGACCACCGTCCTGGTAATCGGCAATACGCGAGCAAGCTCTGCCACGACTGGGGCCGTCGCGGTAGCCGTTGCCGCCATGACAACGGGGTCGCCCAGAGCTTTGAGAATATCGGGCATGTCGAGGTATGCGCTCCGGTCGCCGCCTTTGGCAAGACCGGCATGGTGCGCCTCATCGATAACGACAAAGCCAATACGTCCAGAACGCGCAAAGCGATCGCGATGGATAGACAGGAACTCCGGCGTCGTGAGAACGATGCCGGTGCGGCCCGAAGCCAGGCCGGCAAACACGTCATCGCGCGCCGCCTCCACGGTCTCGCCGGTCAGCACGCCAACGCCAATGCCGAGCGCGGCCATCGTCGAGGAAAGGTGATAGGCCTGGTCGGCAACGAGTGCGCGCAGCGGATAGACAAAGATGCTCGCACGCCCGCGAAGGACCGCCTCGCGTGCGGCATGTACATGAAAAATCAGAGACTTGCCGCGGCCCGTTCCCATAACGGCCAAAACGCTCTGGTGGTCGGCCAGGGCGTCAAGCGCCTCGACCTGCGCGCGGTGCGGCTGGTTCGATCCGATAAAGCTGTGAATGAGCGAGCGCGTGAGCTCGGTATAAGAAAGCTGAGCGAGCGTCTCGCGTTTACGCGACTCCAGGCGCAAATCGGAGTCCGCCGGCTGCACGCCACGGCGAAGCTCACATGCCGGATCGTCAATGCGGGGCGCCGTGGTATCGCGGACCAAGACATCCTTGATCATGAGCTTTGGCTTTACGCGACCTTGCCAATGCTCGGCCACGGCCTCGAACACCAAATCGACGGCGCTATCGCAATTGATGAGCTTATCGATCTGCGGCACGCGGAACATAATGGCCGGCACACTCGCGGCGCCATCGGTCGCCACGAAGCGCATGTGCTCGCCAGTTTTGCCCACCACGGCGCGATCGCACATTGTCACGCCCTCGGCCGCCAACAGCGGCACCTTGTTGCCCTGGCCAAACGGCTCAAGACGGGAGATCTGCTCGATGGTCTCGATATTCAATTCGGAAAGGTCGACCGTGGCGGCAACCTCGTCGGTGTCCTCAAAGTCCTCGGCGGGAAGCTCGGACAACACGGCGGAAAGACGTCGACGAAACTCATCGAGCTTAGACGCCTCGATGGTCACGCCCACCGCGCCGGCATGCCCACCGCGGCGAATCAGCAGGTCGGAGCAGCGCTCGACGGCTTCGAACAGGTTGACCTTACCCACCGAGCGGCCCGAGCCACGTGCTATACCGTCCTCGATAGAGAAGAGCAACGCCGGCACGTGATATCGGTTGGTGAGGCGGCTCGCCACGATGCCCTTAACGCCCTCGTGCCAGCCTTCGCCGCCCACGACAATCGCGCGCCCGCCATCATAGGTCTCCTCGACCTTTGCCATGGCATCGCGCGTGAGCTCCGCCTCAATCTCGCGACGCTGACGGTTGATCTCCTCGAGCTCGGCCGCCAGCGCGCTTGCCTCGATAGGATCGCGGGCAAGCAGCAGGTCGAGCGCCAGCTTGGGGTCGGCCATGCGGCCGGCGGCGTTTAAGCGGGGAATGAGCGAAAACGACAGGCCGTCGGCCGTAATGGTAGAAAGGTCGGCCTTGGCAAGTGCGGCAAGCGCGATATAGCCGGGACGGGCCGTCACGCGCATCTGCTGGATGCCCTCGGCGACCAGCGCGCGATTCTCGGGCGTGAGCGGCATCATGTCGGACACGGTACCCAGCGCCGCGACCTCTATCAGCGAACGCCAATACGACGGCTTGCCCAAACGCTCACCCAGGACCTGCACCAGCTTGAGCGCCACGCCGGCGCCGGCAAGTTCACGCGAAGGACCCTCATCCTCGAGCTTAGGGTCGGTCAGGGGCACGCCCTGCGGCACCTGGTCGGACGGCTCATGGTGGTCCGTAACCACCAAATCGATCCCCAGGCTCTCCAGATAGGAAACCTCTTCTTTGGCGGCAATGCCGTTATCGACGGTCACGATCAGCTGGGGACGAGCGAGCTCGTTAACGCGGTCGAGCGCCGCGCGCGAAAGACCGTAGCCCTCGTCAAAGCGATGCGGGATGAACGGTGTGACATTGGCGCCAAACGTTCGCAGCGCCTCGGTCAACAGGCAGGTCGACGTAATACCGTCAACGTCAAAATCGCCGAAGACCGCAATGTGCTCGTGGTTGCGAATAGCACGCTCGACGCGGTCGGCAACGACCGACATGCCCGGGATAATGAGTGGGTCGGCCCAGTCGCGATCGAGCGAAGGCGTCAAAAATAGCTGTCCTTCCTCAATCGAGGCAATACCGTGCGCAACCATAATACGCGCCACCAGCCCGGGTATGCCCAGACCAGCCGAAAGCTCCTTTTCGAGCTCGGGATTTTGCTGAGCGACCGCCCAGCGATGTGTCGTCTTAAGCGATGACATAGGCGCCCACCCCCGATAGGGGCAGGTCGCCGCGATACCTCTCACGGTTCATAGCGATGAGTCCTCTGTGTATGCCCGCTTCGGCAGGCAGATCTGTTGAACGGATTTATTATACCGTGCGGCACGGACGCAGAGCCTCGCGGCACGCCCTGGTTTCGGTAAACGAGGCCGGTAATACCCTCGAAATAATCGAGCGTTTCTGACGCACGGACTCATGCGAGCGTCTAGCATATCCATTCAAACGAGTTCGCGGATAAAGGGAGTCACGGGGCATATGAAGCAATGGGTTGGACTGGGAAAGTTCCTCGCGGGGCACATGCAGGTCATCGTTCCGATTTGCGTAACGCTCGGCGTGCTCTTTCCCCAGCAGATCGGCGTACTCAAGCCCATCGTTCCCGCCCTCTTCGCCTTTATGACGTTCCAAGGTGCGCTCAGCAACACCTTCCACCAGGTCGCTGAGGTGTTCCGCCGTCCCCTGCACCTGATTTTGGCGCTGCTCGTCTCGGCGGTGCTTATTCCCATAGCAGCCTATGCCATGGGATCGCTGTTCTTTAGCTCCAATCCCAACCTTGTCTGCGGCATCGTGCTCGAGTACAGCGTACCCGTGGCGGTCACTGCCTTTATGTGGATTAGCATGTTCGGCGGCAACGGCCCGCTCGCGCTCACCATCATCCTGACGTCCTCGGTTATCTCGCCTGTGACGATTCCGCTCACGCTGAAGCTCTTGCTGGGTGCCACCGTCTCGATCGATGTGCTGAGCATGATGCAGGACATGGCCTTTATGATCGCCATCCCCGCCGTGCTCGGCATCGTGATCAACGAGGTCACACGTGGATGGGGACACGAGAAGCTCTCCCCCGCGCTCTCGCCCGCCTGCAAGTTCATGATGATGGGCGTTATCGCCTCCAACTCCACCGCCATGAGCGAGTACGTCCTGCACATGAACGCGATACGTCTGGAAGTCGCCCTCTTTATTTTGACCTTCGCCATCAGCGGCTTTGTCGTCGGTTTTCTGGTCGCCCGTGCGCTGCATCTGCCATATAGCGAGACGACTACCATGTGCTTTACCTGCGGCATGCGTAACATCTCTTCGGGCGCCGTCATCGCCACACAGTACTTTCCAGGCGAAGTCGTGTTTCCCGTCATGTGCGGAACGCTGTTTCAGCAGATACTCGCCTCGTTTATCGGGCATCTCTTTGAGCGTCTGACCGGCGAGGAGCGCGCCGCTCAGCGCAAGCGTGTCGAGGCCGGCCGCGACGCCATGGCGCGCTAGACTGTCCGCATTACACGGGTGTTAATCTTGCTATACGAGCGTTTCCAGATGCGCACGCAAGCGCTCAGCATCGATATCGAGCGTTGTCTCGGCATTGACCTGGGCCAAACGATAACCGACAAAGTAGGGCGAAACCACCCAACGCGGCAGCGCCTTGGCAATGGTCCGACCGCCCAGGTGATAGAAGAACAAGTTGTACGACTCTGCGCGACCACCGTGGTGCTCGTTCAGGATATAGCGCAGAGCCACCTGGATCGCATCGGCGAAGAGATCTGCCTCGGCTTGGTCTCTTGTGTCATCGCTGGCGGCAATTCCCTGCGGGGCTGAAACGTTGACCTCAAAGAACCCCATGATCGGTTCGGTTGAGATGTTGGCCGCGATTCTCCCCTGTTGCCAGACATTGATGCCTTCGAAATTGGCGGAAGTCAACGAAGCATAGCCGTCTTCCTGCTCCAAACCCACAATCTGCATGTGCGGATGAACGAGACTACCGCCCGAGAGAGGACCCTTGTTCTTGTACATGAGCACGCTTCGATACTGCTGCGAATCGATCATCTGCTGCCAGCAATCCAGGGCAAACCTCATCACATGGTGGAGTTCATCTGGCTCATAGGTCGCCAGGTCGGCATCGTGATCGGCTGACTCGATCAGCACGGTTTGACGGGTGGCGCGCAGGGTTTTGAACTTATTCTCGAGCCAGATGCAGTCGCCGTCGCGCCGGATGATATTGGCGAGTCCCTCGGTATCGCAAAAGGGGCACGCGGTGCCAGGGCGCCGGTTGTCGTCGGGCTTGCCGCTCGCCTGCTGAACGTCAAATACCAGCGCCACGGGTTACGCCTCCAGCGGCACGATCTTGGTGCCATGGAGCTCGGAGACGCCCAATGCCGCCGCCACGGTATCGCGGTTGGCCGTGGAAATGCCGCCGCCGGGAAGGATGGTCAGGCGGTCGCCCGCATACTCGACAAGACGCGATAGGTGCTCCAGATTGTCCTCGATCGGCGTTCCGGCAGCACCACCATGCGTCAGGATACGCGTGATGCCACAGTCGGCGAGCGTGTCGACAGCATCGATCTGAGCCTCGGGCGAGAGCTGGTCAAAGGCCATGTGGAAGGTGATGTCAAGGGACTCGCGCTTGCACTCCTCGGTCGCGCAGCCCGCGGCCATCACGAGGGCGCCGAGTGTAAGCTCATCGAGTGCCCATCCGCCAGCGCAGGGTTTGCAGCAGCCAAAGACCAAGCCATCGGCGCCGGCGCTCACGGCAAGACCCAAGTCCATCTCCATCATGCGCAGCTCGTCCTGGTTGTAGTGAAAGTCACCGCCACGCGGGCGAATCATGCACATCACTCGCGCGTCATGCTCGTGAGCATAGCCGACCGTAGCGCTGATAACGCCAGCCGAGGGCGTAGTACCACCGACGGCAAGGTTGTCGCACAGCTCGATGCGCCTTGCACCGGCATCAATAGCCGCCGGCACCCGCTCAAAGTTCTCAGCACAAAACTCGTACAGCATAGATAGACCCCCAGATGACATTTCTATTTCCACACGGCATTGTCGCACTTTACATACCAACCCGCACAATGATCCCTTGGGGACGGAGGAAAACGGATCACTGGGCCAACGACTACCTCTTGGCATCTGCCACAACGCCGATGTTATGGCAACGACAGCGAAAGCCCGTCAGGGCGAGCAAGGTGCCTTGAAACGAGGCGGCATTGACCTTCTGGTCATGCCGCCGAAGTTGAAAGGCAGATTGCCGCCCTGGCGGGCTTGCAGCGTCGGCTGATTACGGCGTTTGGTAAAACGCCGTAACTATCTAACCGCCCAGGTAGGCTTTACGCACGTTATCGTCGTGCAGCAGCTCTTGGCCGGTGCCGGCCATGGTGATCTTGCCGGTCTCGAGCACGTAGCCGCGTGTGGCGATGGAAAGCGCCATCTGTGCGTTTTGCTCGACCAGGAGCACCGTGGTTCCGGCCTTATGCAGATCCTCGACGATCTGGAAGATCTGCTCAATCAGAATCGGTGCCAAGCCCATAGAGGGCTCATCGAGCATGAGCAGCTTAGGGTTGCTCATAAGGGCGCGGCCCATAACGAGCATCTGCTGCTCGCCGCCCGAAAGGGTGCCGGCGACCTGGCGACGACGCTCCTTCAGGCGCGGGAACTGCTCGTAGACGCGCTCAAGGCCCGGAGCAACCGTGGACTTGGGCTGCGTGTAGGCGCCCATCTCCAGGTTCTCCTCGACCGTCATCTGCAAAAAGGCGCGACGGCCCTCGGGGACCTGAGCCAGGCCCTTACCCACCAGCTTATCGGCGGGCGTATGGGTAATGTCCTCGCCCATAAACTTGATGGAACCGGTCTTGGAACGTAGCAGGCCCGAAACGGTTTTAAGCGTCGTGGACTTACCGGCACCGTTCGCACCGATCAAGGCCACGATCTCACCCTCGTTGACGTTAAAGGAGATGTCCTTGATGGCGTGGATGGCGCCGTACCAGACGTTGATGTTGTAGACGGAAAGCATCGGCTCTGCCATTTAGTTCTCCCCCTTGTCCTGCTTGCCCAGATATGCCTCGATAACAGCGTCGTTGTTCTGGATTTCCTCTGCCGTGCCCTTGGCGATGACCTTGCCAAAGTTAAGTACGCAGATACCCTCGCAGATGTTCATAACGAGCGACATATCATGCTCGATAAGCATGATGGCGATGCCGAAGGTGTCGCGAATCTTGACGATGTTCTCCATAAGCTCCGCGGTCTCGGACGGGTTCATGCCGGCGGCAGGCTCGTCGAGCAGCAGCAGCTTGGGGTTGGTGGCAAGCGCGCGGACGATCTCCAGACGACGCTGGGCGCCGTAAGGCAGCGACCCGGCCTGCTCGTTTGCCAGATGCTCCATATCAAAGATGGACAGCAGCTCCATGGCGCGCTCGTGGGCGGCCTTCTCGTGCTTCCAATACGTCGGCAGGCGCAGCACGCCCTCAAAGCCAGAGTAGCGCTCCTGGTTGTGCAGGCCGACCTTAACGTTATCCTCAACCGTCATGGTGTTGAACAGGCGAATGTTCTGGAACGTACGGGCAATACCCATGCGGTTGACCTGATAGACCGACTTGCCCGAGGTGTCCTCGCCGTCGAGCAGGATGGTGCCGTGCGTGGGCTGATACACCTTGGTGAGCAGGTTGAAGACCGTGGTCTTACCGGCACCGTTGGGGCCGATCAGACCGGCGATCTCGGTCTTGCCGATAGTCAGGCTAAAGTCGTCGACTGCCTTAAGGCCACCGAATTCAATACCCAGGTGGATGCACTCGAGTGCCGGGCGCTCGCCCAGGTCGCGGTCGGGAACGATGGCGCCAGAAGGATACGGGACCATCTTGCCCTTGTTGAACTCAAATTTACTGGGCATCGGCTGCCACCTCCTTCTTGGAAGCAAAGCGGTCCTTGACGCGACCGAAGAACGCCTTGAGCTGCGGGTTGTTGGTAAAGATCATGACCAGGATCAGCACGATGGCGTAAATGAGCATGCGGTAGTCCGAGAACTGACGGAGCAGCTCGGGAAGCACCGTGAGCAACGCCGCCGCGATAACGGAGCCGCGCATATTGCCCAGACCACCCAAGACCACGAACACCAGGATGAGGATGGACGTGTTGAAGTCGAACTTGGTGGCGGAGAGCTGCGAGAAGTTACCGCCGAAGAGAGCTCCGGCAGCACCGGCGAGGGCAGCGGAAACCACGAAGGCGATCATGCGGTACTCGGTGACGGAGATGCCTACGGACTCGGCTGCAATCTTGTTATCGCGCACGGCCATAATGGCACGGCCGGTACGGCTGCGAACCAGGTTGAGCACGATCACGAGTGCGACCATGACCAGGATGGCACCGGCAAGGAAGGTCGAGTACGTCGACACGCCCGAGGCGCCCTGGGCGCCCTTGATGATGGCGGTGCCGTCCTCGAGCAGGTGCAGGTCGTCGATCGTGGAGTTACCCGTGATGTTAAAGATCACATGCAGGCCGCGAGAGTCGACACCCACAATGAGGCAGGTGACGATCTCTTTGATGATCTCGCCAAAGGCCAGCGTCACGATAGCCAGGTAATCGCCGCTCAGGCGCAGGACCGGGATACCGATCAAGAAGCCCAAGATGGCAGCGGCGATAGCGCCGACCACAATGCTGATGATCAGACGCATCGGGTCGGACGGAACGGCGCCCTCCAGCGCGACGGCGGTAACGATGCCCGTATAGGCGCCGACGCTCATAAAGCCCGCGTGGCCCAGCGACAAGTCGCCCGCGATACCGACGACGAGGTTGAGGGAAATGGCCATGACGATATAGGCCGTAATGGGGACCAGCTGACCGGCGATCATGCGCGGAATCATGTGGTTAGACTGCATAAAGAACACGATGGCAAACGCCACAAGGCACATGGCGTACGTGACAAAGTCGTGACGCGTCTGCTTGTCTTTAAGAAACTTCATAACGCTCACCTACACCTTCTCGGGGACGTACTTGCCCAAGAGGCCGGCAGGCTTGACGAGCAGGACGATGATCAGAACACCAAAGACGATGGAGTTGGCAAGGCTCGTGGAAATGTAAGCCTGCGCCATCGCTTCGATGATGCCGATGAGAATGCCACCGACAAAAGCGCCGGGGATGGAGCCGATGCCACCGAAGACAGCGGCGTCGAAGGCCTTGATGCCAGGCATGGCACCCGTCGTGGGCTGCAGCACCGGCGAGTAGGAGCACAGCAGCACGCCGGCGATGGCGGCAAGGGCAGAGCCGATGGCGAACGTCATCGAAATGGTGCGGTTGACGTTGATGCCCATGAGCTGAGCGGCAGCCTTGTCCTCGGACACGGCGCGCATGGCCTTGCCCATCTTGGTCTTACCTGTAAAGAACATCAGGCCGGCCATGATAACCAGGCAGGCGACGATGGTGACGAGCGAGACGGCGCTTACGTTGAACTTGGCCAAGAACTCCGGCACCTGGAAGGTGACGAGCGAAGTGAAGTTCTTGGGCGTGGCGCCCCACAGAAGCTGCGCGGCGTTCTGCAGGAAGTAGGACACGCCGATAGCCGTGATCAGAACGGCCAGCGGGCCCGCCTGACGCAGCGGCTTGTATGCCAGACCCTCGATGAGAACACCGAGAACGGTACAGGCCACACAAGAGAGAATTACAGATGCCCAGCCCGGGAGGCCGAGATACGACGTGGCGCAGAACGAGACATAGGCACCGACCATGATGACGTCGCCGTGAGCGAAGTTCAGCATCTTGGCGATACCGTAGACCATGGTGTAGCCCAACGCGATGATGGCGTAGACGCTGCCCATGGACAGGCCGTTGACCAGGTATTGGATAAAGACCGTCATGTTCCACATCCCCCTTTCGAATAGGTTTCCAGTTAATGTATGAAACAGGGACGTTACATCGTCCCTAGATACCAAGCAAGCAGGGAAGGCCAAAACCTCCCCTGCTTGGGATCAAAACCGCTCTATGTAAGGCGGCCAATTAGGCCTGTACGTACTTGCCGTCGGTGATGACGTACGCCGTGGGCTCCTTCTGGACCTGGCCCTTATCGTTCCAGGTGAGCTTACCGGTCAGACCGTCAACGGTAATCTTGAGCATAGCCTTCGACAGTTTCTCGGCGGCCTCGGTCGGATCGGCGTCGACACCAAGACCGGCCTCCTTGACGGCCTCGGCCACCGCGTGCACGCCGTCGTAGGCGTCGGCGGCAAACTGGTCGGGGGTATCGCCGTACTTATCCTTGTAAGCGTTAACGAAGTCGGCGTTCTTCTCGTCGTCGGCGGAGAACGGGGTCATGAGTAGCAGACCCTCGGCAAGAGAGGTGTCGAAACCCTCAACGCCCAGGATGCCGTCCATGCCATCGCAGCCCATCATCTTGACGTCGTAGCCCATGTCCTTGGCGTTCTTGAGCAGGACGGACGCCGGCGTGTAGTAGATCGGCGCAAAGATCATGGTGGCGCCGGCCTGCTTGGCCTTGGTCAGCTGGTTGGTAAAGCTCGTGGCGGAGTCGTCCTTAAAGGTCTCCTCGTCGACAATCTCGAGCTTGGACTCAGCGGCCTGGGCCTTAAAGGAATCTGCGATGCCCGAAGAATAGGCGTCGCCGGAGTTATAGAACAGCACGAACTTCTCGTCCGCATATTTCTCTGCCAGGAACTTGGCAGCGTTGACACCCTGGTTGGGGTCGGTGAAGCAAACCTGGAAGACGCAATCCTTGCCGTCGGTGACGTCCTCGGAGGACGCGGACGGGGTGATCATGAACGTCTTGGGGTCGTTACCGCACTCTGCGGCAACGGCAACCGACGCACCCGTGGTGGTCGGACCGACGAGGGCCTGCATGCCCCAGTCGAGCAGGGTGTTGAAGGCGTTGACGGCCTTCTCGCCGTCGGCCTGGTCATCCTCGGCCTTGCTGGCAAGCGGCAGCTCCTTGGTCGAGAAATCCTTGCAGCCAAGCTCGACACCCTGGGTAACGGACTTGCCGTAGGACGCGTTGGCGCCGGTCAGCGGGCCGATGGTGCCAATCTTAAACGAAGCGTCGCCCGACGCGGAACCGCTGTCGCCGCCGTTGGAGGAGCAGCCAGCTAGAATGGACATCGCCCCCAGACCTGCTGCGCTCGCGATAACGCTCCTGCGATTCATAACAGGGTTCAATGACTTACCGGTGAGGCTCGACATGCGGCTCTCCTCTCAAATCTCGTCGGGTTTCGGGTACCCGACAGGCCATCCTTCGCCGTGTTCGGCGTTCGCAAAATAGTAGACGCTTTAGTTGAGAAAAGTGGCGATTATTTCAACTTTTCTTTTGCTTTGTCCATTTATCCATAATTATGCGTATTTCTATCGGTTTATACAGTTTAGCCACTTTATTGTGTGAAAGTAATATTTCCATTCTGCTACAAGCGCCCCTGCCCTGATTAAAACAGCCTCACCGGTCGCGTTTTGTACGCACCTAGGCGGCGATGTACTTGCCGTCCTGAATCACATATGCCGTAGCGGGCTTTTCAACCTGGCCCTTGTCGTTCCACGTCAGCTCGCCCGTCAGGCCCTCGATCTTGATCTTCCGCATGGCCTTGGTCGGCTGGTTGATAAAGCTCGTGGAGGAGTCGTCCTTAAAGGTCTCGGTATCGACGATGTCGAGCTTGGATGCCTTGGCCTGCTCGGCAAAGGCATCGGCGATCTCGCCCGAGACGGCGACGGCGGCACCGGTGGTGACGGGGCCGACGAGCGCCTGCATGACCCAGCCGCACAGGGCAAACCTTATGGTGCAAACGTTGACAGTTTGTTACGGAAGTTCGTTTGTAGCGAGCGTGTTTCCAATGTTTCCGCAGCGTTTCGGGGGTGCCGTTTTGTGCGACTCCTGTTAACTGGCGAGCACGCGCCCTCGGTTCACGCTAGAATGCACTCAACCTTTAAGCGGTTAATCCATCCATAAGATGCACGAAGGAGCTATCTATGAGCGAATCCCTGCGCACCGTGAACGTCGGCCTCATCGGTCTGGGAACCGTCGGCGGCGGCGTGGCCCGTCTGATCAAGAGCCACCACGATGAGTACCTGGCAGCCTACGGCATCGACCTTAAGCTGACCCGCGCCTGCGCGCTTGCTTGGGAGCAGGCCGAGTCGGCAGGCATTGAGCGCGAGGCCTTTACGAGTGACTGGCACGACGTCGTCACCGACCCCGCCGTCGACATCGTCGTCGAGCTGATCGGCGGCGAGCATCCCGCAACCGAGATCTTTACCACTGCCTTTGAGCACGGCAAGCACGTCGTCTCTGCCAACAAGGCCCTGCTGGGCCGTCACGTCGAGACGCTTGCCGAGAAGGCGCGTGCGTGCGGCGTGCAGATTAAGTGCGAGGCCAGTTGCGGCGGCGGCATCCCCATCGTGAGCACGCTTGAGCACGACCTGGTGGGCAACAAGATCCTGACCATCGCCGGCATCCTCAACGGCACCACCAACTATATCCTGTCGCGCATGGACGCCGAGGGCGCCGATTACGCCGACGTGCTCGCCGACGCGCAGGCCAAGGGCTATGCCGAGGCCGACCCGTCCGCCGACGTCGACGGCTTCGACGCCGCCAGCAAGACGGCCATCCTCGCCTCCATCGGCTTTGGCACCCGCGTTACCACCGACGATGTGTACCAGCAGGGTATCCGCACCATCGGCGCCGAGGACATCGCCCAGGCCCGCGAGCTCGGCTACACCATTAAGCTGCTCGGCATCGCCCGCAACACCGACGCCGGCGTCGACGTCCGCGTGCATCCCACGCTGATCCCCGCCGATCACATGCTTGCCAAGGTCAACGGCGCCATGAACGCTGTTTACGTAGTGGGCGACGCCGTGGGCGAGACCATGTTCTACGGTGCCGGCGCAGGCTCCTTCCCCACCGCGAGCGCCGTCGTGGGCGATATCCTGTCGCTCTCCGAGCAGATCAGCCGGGGCGTGGCTCCGCTGCCCGAGATTGAGCCCTATGGTCACAACCTCGCCTTTAAGCCCATGGACGAGCTCCAGACCAAGTACTATGTGCGCCTGAAGGTCGCCGACCGCGTGGGCGCCCTGTCCGAGACGGTCGAGATCTTTGCCAAGCACAACATTTCGATCTCGCTCATCAACCAAGTCGAGGACGGCAAGTCAGGTGTCAGCGATGCCTGCTCGGTCATCTTCCTGACGCACCGCGCACTCGAGAAGGACGTCCAGGCTGCCGCCGCGGAGCTTGCCAGCGTCGACTGCGTGGCCGAGGTCGCCAACGTCCTGCGCATCGAGGACGTCGAGGCCTGGACCGAAGGCGTCATGGCCAACTAGTTCGGTTTACACCCCACAACGCATTTGCTCGAAGGGCTCCCGTCTGGTCTTGGACGGGAGCCCTTTTATTTGCACGCTCGGGGCGCATTGACGCGATCCGCGTTTGAACAATTTGACCGTTCGGTGTCAACCAGGGATACCGCTCACCGATAAGCAGGCATGTTTGCTTTTGTCCGCCGCTATCCTGTGCTGCGTACGTCCACCCCCGAAGAATGGAGGCGCCATGTTGCTCGAGAGCAAGAAAGCAATCATCACCGGAGGCACACGCGGTATCGGCTATGCCATCGCCTGCCGTTTTATCGAGGAGGGTGCCGCCGTCACCGTCTTTGGCTCGCGCCAGGAGACTGCCGATGCAGCCGTTGAGAAGCTGACAGCCGTCTATCCCGACGCCAAGGTCTGGGGTCGCTCCTGCGACCTCACCTCACTCGAAGCCGTGACCGAGGCCTTTACCCAGGCTGCAGCCGATATGGGCGGTCTCGATACGGTCGTCAACAACGCCGGAATCTCCCAGCGCTCACCCCTTTTGGACTATACAGCCGAGGAGTTCGCCAAAGTTATGGACCTCAACGTCGTCGCCGTCTTTAACGGTCACCAGGCTGCCGCCAAGATCATGACCGAGGCCGGCCACGGCGGCACCATCACTACCACAAGCTCGATGGTCGCCAAGTACGGCCAGCCCTCTGGCGTCGGCTACCCCACGTCTAAGTTTGCCGTCAACGGCATGGTCCAGTCGCTCTCGCGCGAGCTCGCCCCCATGGGCATTCGCGTCAACGCCGTTGCCCCAGGCGTAACCAAGACCGATATGGTCGCCAACCTGCCCGAAGAGGTCATCAAGCCCATCATCGCCACTATTCCGCTCGGTCGCATGGGCGAGCCCGAGGACGTTGCCAACGCCTTCGTTTTCCTTGCGAGCGACATGTCCTCCTATGTCACGGGCGCCATCCTCCCCGTCGACGGGGCAGCCCGCTCCTAAAGGTCGAAAGTTTCGGCTTCGAACCTCAACAGAGTTCAACGCAAAAGGCGCGCTGCCCGCATCAACCGCAGGCAGCGCGCCTTCTATTATTTGGACGGAACCCGTATCCCGACATTCCTTGCTACTTGCCGTCGTCGTCCTCGGCTTCTTCTCTTGCATAGAGCTCCAGCATGCGGCGGCGGTATTCGCGCACGGCGAGCTTGGCGCGCTCCAGGCGGCGACGCTCGCGCGGAGTCAGCTTGGACGGGTCGATCTCGTCGCCATAGGTCTTCTCGGCCAGCAAATGAGCGGCGTCCACGATACGGGCATCGATGTGCCCGTTTGCCGCCTCGGTCGAGAGGCGGTCGGCAATGGAATCAAGGGTAGGTATGCCGTCGAGCGAACGCCCATGGCCATGCGAGGTCAAAAGCTCATGCTCGCGTGCGAGCAGGCTCGCCAAATCGTGATGGGCGCGCAGGATGTCAAGTGCATCGGATGGATGCTCGGCAACCTCTGCCACGGCAGCGACCGGCGCGGCATCGACCACGCGGTAGAAGAGCTGCGCGAGCAGCGGCATCAAAAACACCGTGATGGCACCGGCGGCCACCATAACCGAGGCGACATTTTGCGAAAGAGCGCCTGCGTTGACGGCCACGCTCGTCACAGCAACGATGATCGGCAGCGCCGTAGTGCAGTACAGGGCCACGGTAATGCGGCCATGCGCCGAAACATCGCGCGTCGCGGGACAAATGCTCATAGAGACAAGGATCGGCACCGCGCGAATGATCAGCAGCGCCACGATAAAGCCCACGAGCAGCGCGGGGCGCGACACCACGGCCGTCAGATCGATCTTTGCGCCCGACACGGTAAAGAACACCGGGATTAAAAAGCCATAGGCCAGGCCATCGAGCTTAAGCTCGAGCGTATGATTACCCTCGGGGATGATATAGCGCAGGACAAAACCGGCGGCAAAAGCGCCCAACACGATATCGAGGCTAAAAATGGCGGAAAACGCCACGAGCGTGACCAAAATAAGCACCGTCAGGCGCACGAACGTCTGCGATGTGGTATCGGCGCGCTCCTGAATAAAGGCGAAAAAACGACTGCCGATGCGTTTGGAGCGGCCGGGGACCACGGCAAGCAGCACGCACACGGCGGCAAATAAGCCCAAGATCAGCAGCGTCTCGATACCCGTACGGGCAGACAGCAGTACCGACATGGCGAGCACGGGGCCGAGCTCGCCCCACGTACCATAGGCGAGAATCGAATCACCGACGCGCGTTCCGGCAAGCAATCGCTCGCGCAAGATGGGCATGAGCGCTCCAAGCGCCGTCGAGGTCAAGGCGAGCGTCACGGCGATACCATCGAAATGGCTGACCGAGAACCACGGGGTAAAGCGCACGGCAAGCCAGGCGATGCCAAACGTGACGACCCACGTCGCCATACCGTAGCGCCCCTCGACGCCCGTGATGTTCTTGGGATCGATCTCAAAGCCGGCAAGCAGGAACAAAAAGGCCAGACCGAGCTCGGACACAAGCGAGACCTCGGCATCTACATGGATGACGCCGAGCATATGAGGTCCCAGCACCGCGCCGAACACGAGCAAAAAGACCGTTTCGGGAACGGGTTTTCCAGGAATCGCCGAGGCGATGAAGGGGCTTGCAAAGGCCACGAGTGCGATGATGGCGAGCGAAACAAATGCCATGTGATGCCTTTCTCTTGTTTGCGCTTCACTGTAGCACCCTCGCCGTCCTCAACGCGCCGCGAGCTGTCGTATCATAGTGACGTTTACAAACATGTGGCTCAAGGCGACCGCGAGGCTTGCCCCGTAAACCGACCGCTGCCGCATACCGTACCGTACGCCCAACCGATCAGGAAGGCAGGAACCAATGGTCTCTCGTATCTACGTGGAGAAGAAACCCGGGTTCGACGTCGAGGCTCAGCAGCTCAAGGGCGAGCTGACCGAGATTCTCGGCATCAAGGGCATCGAGGCCCTGAGGATCATCAACCGCTACGACGTCGAGGGCATCGACGAGGAGCTTTTCCGCTCCTGCGTGCCGACCGTCTTTAGCGAGCCCCAGGTCGATGTGACCTACGACGAGCTCCCCGCAAGCGATGGCGCCGTCTTTGCCGTCGAATTCCTGCCTGGCCAGTTTGACCAGCGCGCCGACTCCGCCAGCGAGTGCGTGCAGCTCATCAGCCAGGGCGAGCGCCCCGCCGTGCGCTCCGCCAAGGTCTATATGATCTCGGGCGCTCTGGACGAGGCCGCCATCGAGGCCATCAAGCACTACGTGGTGAACCCCGTCGAGGCGCGCATCGCCTCGCTCGACCTGCCCGAGACGCTGTACATGGAGACCCCCGAGCCCCAGCCCGTCGAGGTGCTCGACGGCTTCCGCGAGCTCGACGAAGCCGGCCTTGCCGCCTTTATCGCCGATCGCGGCCTTGCCATGGACGAGGCGGACATCGCCTTCTGCCAGCAGTACTTCCGCGATGAGAACCGCGACCCCACCATCACCGAGATCCGCGTGATCGACACCTACTGGTCCGATCACTGCCGCCACACCACCTTCGGCACCGTCCTGGACGACGTGACGATCGACGACGCCGTGGTGCAGCAGGCCTTCGACCGCTACATGGAGATGCGCCACGAGCTCGGTCGCGACGCCAAGCCCGTCTGCCTCATGGACATGGGCACCATCGGCGCCAAGTACCTCAAAAAGACCGGCGTCATGACCGATGTCGACGAATCCGAGGAGATCAACGCCTGCACCGTCAAGGTGAAGGTCGATGTCGATGGCGAGGACCAGGACTGGCTGTTCCTCTTTAAGAACGAGACTCACAACCACCCGACCGAGATCGAGCCCTTCGGCGGTGCCGCCACCTGCGTGGGCGGCGCCATCCGCGACCCGCTCTCGGGCCGCAGCTACGTGTACCAGGCCATGCGTGTCACCGGCGCCGGCGACCCCACCGTCCCGGTTTCCGAGACGCTCGAAGGCAAGTTGCCGCAGCGCAAGCTCGTAACCACCGCTGCTGCCGGCTACTCCAGCTATGGCAACCAGATCGGCCTTGCCACCGGCCAGGTCAACGAACTCTATCACCCCGGTTACGTGGCCAAGCGCATGGAGGTTGGCGCCGTCGTGGGCGCTACCCCGGCAAACCACGTTCGTCGCGAGTGCCCCGCCCCCACCGACAAGATCATCCTGCTGGGCGGCCGCACCGGCCGTGACGGCATCGGTGGCGCCACCGGCTCCTCCAAGACCCAGAACACCGAGTCCATTGAGACCTCGGGTGCCGAGGTCCAGAAGGGCAACGCCCCGGTCGAGCGCAAGCTGCAGCGTCTGTTCCGCCGCGGCGATGCCTGCCGTCTGATCAAGCGCTGCAACGACTTTGGCGCCGGCGGCGTCTCGGTCGCCGTGGGCGAGCTTGCCGACGGCCTGTATGTCGACCTTGATACCGTAACCAAGAAGTACGACGGCCTGGACGGCACCGAGCTCGCCATTTCCGAGTCCCAGGAGCGCATGGCCTGCGCCGTCGCCGACGGTGACGTCGAGGAGTTCATGGGCTACGCCGCCGAGGAGAACCTGGAGGCAACCGTCATCGCCGAGGTTACCGCCGAGCCGCGCATGCGCATGGCATGGAACGGCGTCGCCATCGTCGATCTGTCCCGCGAGTTCCTCAACTCCAACGGTGCACCCAAGCACCAGGTCGCCCACGTCTGCGCCCGCAGCGTGTGGCAGCCCAGCTGGACCGGCACCACACTTGCCGAGCGCATGACCTCGCTCGTCACCGATCTTAACGTCGCCTCCAACAAGGGCCTTTCCGAGCGCTTCGACTCCACCATCGGCGCCGCGACCGTGCTCATGCCCTTTGGTGGCAAGACGCAGCTCACTCCGAGCTCTGCCATGGTCGCCAAGTTCCCCGTGGACGGCGAGACCACCACGGCGAGTGCCATGGCATGGGGCTTCAACCCCTATCTGATGGAGGCCGACCAGTTTGCGGGCGCCTATCTGTCCGTGGTCGAATCCATCGCCAAGCTCGTGGCCGCTGGCTTTGAGCACAAGCGCACCTACCTCTCCTTCCAGGAGTACTTCGAGCGCCTGCGCACCGAGGCCGAGCGCTGGGGCAAGCCCATGGCTGCCGTCCTGGGCGCCCTTATGGCTCAGGTCGACCTGGGTGCCGGCGCCATCGGCGGCAAGGACTCCATGAGTGGCTCGTTTGAGGACGAAGCCGGGGAGCTCAACGTTCCGCCGACCCTGATCAGCTTCGCTGTCGCTGTGGGTAAGGCCGCCCGCGCCGTCTCCCCTGAGTTCAAGGGCCTCACGCACCGCGTCGTCCGCATCGCCCCCGCCACCTATGGCGAGGACTACCGCCCCGACGCCCATCAGCTGCTCGCCGCGTTTGACGCCGTCGAGGCGCTCACCGCCACCGGCGCAGCCCTGGCCGTCTCCACGCCCGGCTACGGCTGCGGCGCCGAGAGCCTCTTTAAGATGTGCGTCGGCAACCAGATCGGTATCGAGCTTGCCGAGGATGTGGACGTGGAGAGCCTCTTCACCCCGCTCTACGGCAGCTTCATCGTCGAGCTCGCCGAGGATGCCGAGCTGCCCGAGGTCGCCGACGGTGTTGTCGTCGAGCCCCTGGGCACCACCGTCGAGGGCTATGTCATCGACACCGGCTCCGAGGTCATCGAGCTCTCCGAGCTCCAGGAGGCCTGGGAGAGCGGCATCGAGGGCGTCTTCGCCTACCGCAGCGCCGGCGAGACCCCCGAGGTCGAGACCATCGACTTCCGCGCCAAGGACATCCACGTGTACGGCGGCGCCAAGATCGCCCGCCCGCGCGTGATCATCCCCGTGTTCCCCGGCAACAACTGCGAGTACGACAGCGCCCGCGCCTTCCGCGCCGCCGGCGCCGAGGCCGACACCTTCGTGATCAACAACCTCACGCCCGAGGCCGTCGCCGAGAGCACCCACGAGCTTGCCCGCCGCATCCGTGCAAGCCAGATCGTCATGATCCCCGGCGGCTTCTCGGGCGGTGACGAGCCCGACGGCTCCGCCAAGTTCATCACGGCGTTCTTCCGCGCTCCCGAGGTCACCGAGGCAGTCCGCGACCTGCTCAAGGCCCGCGACGGCCTGATGCTGGGCATCTGCAACGGCTTCCAGGCCCTGATCAAGCTCGGTCTGGTGCCCTACGGCGACATCGTCGACGCCACGCCCGATGCGCCCACGCTGACGTTCAACACCATCGGTCGCCATCAGAGCCGTCTGGTGCGCACCCGTATCTCGTCCAACCTGTCCCCGTGGCTGTCGCAGTGCAGCCTGGACGACCCCTACACCGTCGCCATCAGCCACGGCGAGGGCCGCTTTGTCGCCAATGACGAAGTGCTCGCCCAGCTGATCGCCAACAGCCAGGTCGCCACGCAGTACGTGGGCGAGGACGGCAAGCCCAGCATGGATCTCTCCGTCAACCCCAACGGCTCCGCACTCGCCATCGAGGGCATCACGAGCCCCGACGGCCGTGTCCTGGGCAAGATGGGTCATGCCGAGCGTCGCGGCGACAACCTGTACCGCAACGTACCCGAGCATGTCCCCGGCGACAAGTTCATGCCGATCTTTGAGAGCGGCGTAGCCTACTTCGCCTAAACCTTTCCCATCGGGTACAATCCCTTCGGGTAACATCACCCGCCACCGACGCATCCGGTGGCGGGTTCTTTTTTGCTTCGCGCATGTAGGAAGGACATCATGGAAAGCCGCAAGCCGTATCTCGCCACCCTGCCCGGACTCATCCTGGGCTGCCTCGTTTGCTGCGCGCTCTGGGGCTCCGCCTTCCCCTGCATCAAGATCGGCTACGGCCTCTTTGGCATTCCCGCGCACGACAGCGCCTCGCAGCTGCTCTTCGCGGGTCTGCGCTTCACCCTTGCCGGCATGCTGGTCATTGTTGGCATGAGCGTGGCCCAGCGCCGACCGCTCGTTCCGCAAGCCCGTGATATCAAGCCCATCTGTATCTTGTCGCTCTTCCAGACCATTGGCCAGTACTTCTTTTTCTACCTTGGTCTCTCCCGTGCAAGCGCTATGTCAAGCTCCATCATCGAGGCCAGCGCCAACTTCTTGGCTATCCTCTTTGCCGCTCTGGCGTTTCGCACCGAAAAGCTCAATACGGCCAAGGTGCTTGGCTGTGTGCTGGGCTTTGCCGGCGTCGCGCTCGTCAACCTTTCGGGCGCGGATGGCACCTTTGGCTTTACACTCGACGGCGAGGGTTTTATCTTGGCTTCCACCGTTGCGGGCGCTCTGTCGACCTGTCTCATTGGCATCTTCTCGCGCGAGCATGACGGCGTCTTGCTCGCCGGCTGGCAGTTTTTAGTCGGTGGCGTGGTCCTTACCGCCATCGGGTTTTTGATGGGCGGCACGTTGTCCCCCACCGAAATCGTCCCCGCCATCGCGCTCATCATTTATATGGCACTCATTTCCGCCGTCGCGTACTCGCTGTGGTCCCGTCTGCTCGCCGTCAACCCCGTCAGCCGCGTTTCGGTCTTTGGCTTTATGAACCCGGTCTTTGGCGTGCTGCTGAGCGCGCTGCTGCTCGGCGAGGGCGCCGGCACGAGCCCCGTTACCGTCATCGTTGCCCTGCTGTTGGTCTGCGGCGGTATCATCATCGTCAACAAACCCAAAAAAGCCTAGCGAGCTCACCTTTTTAGGGAGGGTGTTCGCACACTTTATCTTAATGGAGTACATCGGTGAGCCGAGGGCCGCCACGCACGCCAGCGTGCGCCCCTTTTTTCTAGCGTATCTGGACGCCGGCCTTCTTCTTCTCGCGCTTTACGCGGTAGAGCTCCGCGTCGGCAGTGCGAAGCAAGTCTTGCCAGGTATCGACGCCATCACCAACCCGTGCGTAGCCGATGGACATCCGCAACAGATACGGAACCTCGGCGCGCGCGAGCTCGTCGTTGATCGTCGCGCACAGATGCATGACATCCTGCTCCGCCGCCGCCTTTTGAAGCACCACGAACTCATCGCCGCCATAACGTGCGATAAAGCTACCAGACGCCGAGCAGACTTCTTTGAGCGCAGTGGAGATGACCTGAAGAGCATGGTCACCCTCCACATGTCCATAGCGATCGTTAATCTGCTTAAAGCCGTCGGCGTCCATCATAAGCAGATATACATCTTCGGCCTGATCCACATTTGAAAAGAGCGACAGCATATAGGTCTCAAAACGGTTGCGATTGTTAAGGCCAGTCAACGGGTCGGTCGAGATCAGCTGCTCCTGGTAGATGATGTAGAGCAGCAGGATGCTCAGCGTTATACCGACACAAAGGCCCGGTACCGAAAACAAAACCTGGAAGGTACCGCCCACCAGAGCGGGAACCGCAAAAAAGGCGAGGGTGCGATAAATGGCCTTCTTTTGCAGACTTTCGACTTTTCGAGCCTGAATAAAGGCATGCAAGGACGTATATATAACGTAGCAGTAGCTAACGATAGGTTGAATCATATAAAGCGCTCCGCGACGATACACGCCCTGCGAATCGATATAGAACAGGGCGTGCGTCCAGTAACTGGCAAACGCCAGCACGACCACCAGAGCCGTAGGTAACGCTACAAGCACCACCCTATAGCGCGCGGACAAAAGGCGAGAGCCCTGCACTGTCTCGGAATACAAAAACCAAATGAGGCACGCGATGGCGAACAGCGAAAACGAGACCGCGTTGGAAATCCAGTTGGCCGTGATGCCTACAGGAGTGCTCACGCCGTCCGAGAGCGTCCAGATCATATCGAAGAAAATGTAGGCAGCGGAGGTGTAGCCGAGCATGCTAAACAAGAGCTGCTGGGTGCTCGAGAACAAGGAGCGGCGGCTTCGTGCGGCAAGCCCGATAAGAACAATCATGCATAGCACGAATATCTCTATCTTGAGTGCCTTAACCACTAGCGCCATCCCTTCAATATCTAAGTGGCCAGAATCGCCCAATTCGAATCTGGGCAACAAACACCCCCTACTCCACAGGGATAAGGGGAATAATAGCAGAGCGCCCGAACGTCACTGCAAGACAGCTTTCGTTCGGGCGCTCAAACGGCGCGAGTTGCACGCCGGCATCATTGATGGGTACCGATTGCTACTCGCCATCGATGTCGGTCGCGACGGCTTCCTCGATGGCCTCGACACCGGCAGGCGACAGATCCTCCTTGCCTTGGCAGAACTTCTTGTCGACCCAGCCGGTCAGAATCGGAGCCATAATCGCCGTGATGATAACGGCGGTGGCGATCTGAGCGTACGCAGTGGGTGCAAGCTCGGCATAGCGCGGCGCGACCTCGGCAAGAGCAACCGGCGTGGTCATAGCCGTGCCGGCAATGGTGGAGCAAGCCACGGCAGCCTTGCCGTTACCGCCGCACAGGCGCTCGAACACAAAGGTGATGGGACCGACGACAAACAGCGTGACAAGCCCCAGCAAGATGCCGGAAATACCGCCGGTGATAAAGCTCGAAAGGCTCATGGACGCACCGAGCTGAAATCCGATAACGGCGATCGCGGGATTGGCGCCGGGAACCAGCAAGTTCTTGATGAACGGGAAGAGGTTGCCCAGAACCATGCCGATAACGAGCGGCAGGATGGAGCCGACGATGGTGCCCAGCGGGATATTAGCAAGACCCGAAACGCCCAGGATGATCATGGTGACGGCGGGACCGGCCGTAAAGAACAGGATACCCACGGCGCCCTGCTCGGACTCGTCGCCGAATTCGCCCATGATGCCCGTGTAGAGCGCCATGTTGCAAAACGTAATGCCGCCGATGATAGACACGGAGCTCAGGCCCAGAAAGATGTCGTTAAAGAAATATGCCACACCCAAGCCAAGGGCAGCCGCAACAACAAGCTTGGGGATCAGTACGACGATGCCGGTCTTGATAGCGCCCGGCGTGGACTTAAAGCTGATGCCGGCGCCCACAAACAGCAAGATCGCGGCGACGATGGTGTTGGAGCCGCCGCGGCAGGCGGCGGTAAAGAAGCCACCGATCTCGAAGACCTGCGGGCAGAAGGTATTGAGCAAAAGGCCGACGATCATCGGGTAGATCATGATGTCACCCGGGATGCGCGGCACTTTGAATTTCTTTTGCTCGTTGGCGGTCGCCTCCTGTACCATGAAGCCCCATTTCCGCTGACGCGGAACAAAAGCCCACGTCATGCTTTGCTACAGTAAAGTTTGACCATGGTACCAGAAGAAGCAGGCCGCCTCGGTGAGAAATTGGATTCGTTAGCCGGGATGATAACGCGTCCCGCTCTTATACGAGGCTCAAAACGATGTAGAGCACGATGCCCGAGACGCAGCACCATAGCATCGACTTTGTCTTGATTGCCACCGCCACGACGCCGGCAGCCGCAATCCAGGGAATCAAGCCCTGCCACAAACCGGCGTCAAAAGCGCCAGGGCTTATCAATTCGTTAGCAACCAGTGCCGCGAAGGCGGCGGGCGGAATATAACCCAAGGCCTCGGTAACGTGGGGCGACAGCGTTCTCCCGCGCAAGGCGAACGCCGGGGCAATGCGGAAAAATGCGATAGCCGCCCACGACGACAGCCACAGGACCAAAAACTCGTTAACGGGCATCGCGAGCACCCCTTCCCTCGGCGAGAGCATCGCGCGCAAGCGCCGCGACAACGCCGACGAGCACGCTTGCCGGCACGGCGATATTCGTCCACCCCAAGAACTTGCATATGGCGACGGATACCGCAGCCAAACTGGCAGCTACGACATTGCCGCTCGACAGTCGCTGCGAAAAGAGTAGACAGATAAAGAGCGATGTGCAGACAAAACCCGCAATAGCGGTGGGAACATCGACAACGGCGCCGACGATGGCGCCCGTCGTACACGAAACGCCCCATGTTGCGATGAGGATTGCGTTGAGCACAAAGGACTCGCGCGGGCCCCAATCCTCCCCCTCAATCAGCTTGGCAAGCGAGATGCCATATGCCTCCTCGGTAAGTGTCGCGGCAACAGCCAGCGTCTGACGCTTCGAGGCACCCGTCAGATACGGTGCAATCGATGCCGAGTAAAGCGCAAAACGCGAGGAGATTGCGACGACGCTCGCGACGATCGATGCCGCAGGCACACCTGCCAGCCACAGATTGCAGACCATAAACTGTCCGCTGCCCGTCACGAACGTGCTGCTCAGGGCAAAGACCATCCAGGGCTCCATTCCCGTCTGCGCCATAATCATTCCGCACGGCGCGCCTATCGCAACATAGGTAAGCATCACCGGCCAGACGGTTTTAACGATTTTGAGTACCATAGCGTTCCTCGTCCCGATAAGATTTCCGAGCCGCATTCAACGACGCGGCAGAATCATCGCCCGATGGCAACCGAGTTCACCTACAATTGCCACCGGATCGAAAGACACAGAAAGACACAACTTTTTTAGGAAGTCATTATGACAGCTATCGATCGAACGCGGGCTGCCGCGGCCTTCAAGACCTACACCGACGCCTACGATGCCGCCAATCCTCGTATCGCGCTCAAAATCGAGCATACATACCACGTTGCCGAAGTATGCGATGCCGTGGCACGAGAACAGGACTGGTCACCGCAGGACATTGACTTGGCGTGGCTTTGCGGCCTGCTGCACGATATGGGCCGCTTTGAGCAGCTGCGACGCTGGGATACGTTTAAGGATGCCGAAAGCATGAGCCATGCGGCGTTGGGCGTCGAGGTCCTCTTTGGCGAAACGCCTGCAGGCGCGCCCGCGGCAACAAGTATCCGCGACTTTATCGACAACCCGGCAGAAGACGAGTTGATTCGCGCAAGCATTGCCTATCACAGCGATTTCCGCCTACCCGCGCAGCTCGACGAGCGCACGCGGCGCTTCTGCGATATTGTGCGCGATGGCGACAAGATCGACATCATGCGCACCATCGCCGACAGTACCGTCGACACCATCCTCAAAGTGGATGAGGACACATTTCTCGCCAGCCGGTTCTCGACACCGGCGCTCGCCGCCTTTGACGAGCGCCGCTGCGTTGCACGCGACGAACGCGATGAGGCCGCCGACTACCTGGTAGGGCTCATCTGCTTTATGTTTGAGCTCGTCTATCCGGCAAGCCGCGCGCTGGCGCGCGAGCAGGGCGATATCTACCGCCTGCTCGACGCGCCCTTTGGCATCGTGCGCCCCTTTACCGACCCCGCCACGCGAGCGACCTGGGAACGCCTAAAGAAAGAGATGCGAGCCTGGCTGGCCGGCGCCTAGCGCTCGAGCTGGGCCAGAAGCTCCTCGACAACTTCGACGGCGTCGCCGACAACTTTGTACTGCGCAGCGCCAAAGATGGGAGCATCCGGGTCCTCGTTGACGGCGATGATGCACTCCGCGCCGCCGATGCCGGCTAGGTGCTGGATAGCACCCGAAACGCCGATGCTCACGAGGAGCTTAGGCGAAACCGACACGCCGGTCTGGCCGATCTGGTGGCGGTACTCCAGCCAACCCGCCTCCACGACGGGACGCGTGCAACCAAGCTCGGCACCCAGCGCATCGGCGAGTTTTCGCATCAGAGGCAGATTCTTCTTGGAGCCAATGCCGCGGCCCACCACGACCAGGCGCTCGGCATCGGCAATTGATGCCTGCTGCCCCCACTCCTCGGCGGGAATCGAGATCTCGACGCGGGCCTTAACATCATCCGCAAGCGGTACCTGGGTGATTGCGCCAGAACGGCTGTAGTCAAAGTCGGGCGCCTCAAAGATGCCGGGACGCACCGTTGCCATCTGGGGACGGTGATTGGGGCAGACGATGGTGGCCATCAAGTTGCCGCCAAACGCCGGGCGCGTCTGCTGCAGCAGACCCGTCTCCGCATCCATCGAAAGCACCGTGCAGTCGGCCGTAAGGCCCGTCTGCAAGCGTACGGCCACACCGGGCGCCAGCTCACGGCCAAAGGCGGTCGCACCGTACAGAATGGCCTCGGGCCTGCGCTCGGCAACCAAATCGCAAATCAAGCGAGCATAGACCTCCGCATCGTTTTGGCGCAGTCGCTCGTCGCGGCAGACCACGACCTCATCGGCACCGGCGCAGACCAGATGCTCCAGGTCCTTAAGCGAGCCCTCGGGGCCCATGCCGGCCAATGCCACCAGACGGCAACCACGGGCATCGGCAAGCTCGCGGCCCTTGCCCATAAGCTCGAACGCCACGGATGCTACGGCATCGTGCTCGTCAGTTTGCACGAAGACCCAAATGTCTCGATATGCGTCAAGGTCAACCGCACCGGCGGCCTCGTCACGCTCGATCGAGATAGCGTTGACGGGGCAGGCGTCGACACATCCACCGCATAGGATGCAGCCGTCGGTTACGCGGGTGCAACGGTTGGGCCGCTCGCCTTCCACTACGATGCCGTCCGAGGCACAGGCGCGAACGCAGCGACCGCAGCCGATACAGGCTTCGCTATCGATAATCAGTCCGCTCATCTATGCCATCCCCTCGATAATCTTGGCAAGTTTTGCCGCCTGCTCGGACGCCGTTCCGTCAACGGCCTCGCACGTTTGGTCGCGGTCGGGCACAAACGAGCGCACGACCTGCGTCGGCGATCCGGTAAGGCCGCAGCGCGCGGGGTCAGCGTTCACGTCGGCAGCGTTGACCACGCGCACGTCCGCCTCCTCGGCCGCACGAATACCGGCAATGCTCGGCATACGCAGCTGGCCGATCTCCTTGGCGGTCGTCATCGCGCACGGCATCTCCAGATAGACCGTCTCCTCGCCGGCGTCGCAACCGTGAACGAGCGAAAGCGCACCGCACGTCGTAAAACCTGCGCTCTGCACGCAGCTCACATCGGTCACGCAGGGAATCTCGAAGGCGCCGGCCAGCTCGGGGCCGATCTGGGCGGTATCGCCATCTACCGCCATCTTGCCGCAGATGAGCAGGTCGAAGTCCTCGTCGAGCGCCTCGATGCCGCACTTGAGGGCATAGGTGGTTGCCAGGGTATCGGCACCTGCAAAGGCGCGATCGGTTAGCAGCAGCGCGTCATCGGCGCCTCGGGCGATGCAGTCGCGCAATAGCGATTCAGTCGCGGGGATGCCCATCGACACCACCGTTACGCGCACGTCCATGCCAAAGCCGATAAAGTCGTCCTTCAGCGCCAGCGCGCATTCCAAAGCGCTCGCGTCAAAGGGATTAATGACCACCTGCTTGCCATCGCGCACGATGGTATTGGTCTTGGGGTCCATCTTGACCTCGGTGCTGCCCGGCACCGCCTTGACGCACACCACCATATGGAAATCGCTCATCTTCACGCGCCCCCTTTCTGAACGAGCTCATCCAAGAGCTTCTCCGAAAACAGGTTGCCGCGACCCAGCCGCCCGGCAGGATCGAGCTGGAGCTTGAGCCGCGCCGACTCTACCATGGCCTCGTGACCGTACATCGTCTCCAAGAAGCCCGCCTTGATCTTGCCGACGCCGTGCTCGGCAGAGACGGCGCCGCCCATGGCCGTGACCTCGGAAGCCCACTGGGCAAAGAGTTCTCCGCCGCGGCGGTAATCCTGCGCATCGCGCGGCAGAATGTTCACATGCAGATGGTTGTTACCTATATGTCCCCAGGCAGCAGACTCAAGCCCGCTTTCGGCCAGTGTGTAACGATAGAGGGCAACGACATCGGCCAAGCGCGTGTTGGGCACCGACATATCCGACCCCAGTTTGGTGATGGTGGGATCCGTGCGGCGACGCTCGTCGATGAGCATGTTGACGCTCTCGGGAACGGCGTGGCGGAAGAACCGCTGGCATTCGCGATCGACCTCGGTGCGCGCAACCCAGGTCGCGTCGTCGCGGCCGCCCGCAAGCTCTAGTACCCACCCCAAGTGATACAGCTCCTCAGTCGCCTGGGCTTCGTCGTCGCAGTCGAGCTCCACGTAGACACAGACCTTGGCGTCTTTGTCGAGCGCCGGCAGCGAGGCGAACGCGGTCGACTGCTCACGCTGACGACGCAGGATATCCAGGGCACCCGCATCGAAATATTCGATGGCAGCCGCGTGGGACAAGACGGAACGCACAGAATCGGTGAAGGACACGGCCTTGTCTTCGCTGTCAAAGAAGCAGCTCACGCCCCAAACGACCGCAGGCACCGCCTGCAGGGCAATCTCGAGCTCGGTGATGACGCCGAGTGTGCCGCATGCGCCAATAAAGAGGTCGATGGCGTCCATGTCATCCGCAACGAAATAACCTGACGCGTTTTTGGTCTTGGGCATGGTATAGCCGGGAAGATCCAGCTCGAGCGCGCGACCCCCTGCCGTCACGAGCGACAAGTGGCGTGCGTCAGCGTGCGCCCGACCTCGATGAAGCTCGAGCAAATCGCCGTCCGCCAGTGCCACGTGAAGCCCCGTAACGTGCGGGCGCATGGGGCCATAGGCGTAGCTGCGGGCACCGGAGGCATTGCACGCCGCCATGCCGCCCAGGCAGGCAGATGCCTCGGTGGGATCGGTGGGAAAGAACTGCTCGGGAGCTGCCTGGAACTCCTCATAGGCCTCAAGCGATGCCTGATCCCAGCCAGCGGTCGGCAATGCCTTCTTGCCCAGCTGCTTGCGCAACTCCGAAAGCACGACCCCCGGCTCCACGCGCAGCAGAAAACGGCCCTGCTCGTCGCGGCGAAGACCCAGGTAGCGATTCATACGAGAAGTGTTGAGGATATGTCCGCCGTGGGGCACGGCACCGGCAGCCAGACCGGTTCGAGCGCCTTGGACCGTTATCTGAACATGCTCGGCATGGAGCTTTCGCAGAATGGCGCGGACTTCGTCCTCCGTTGTCGGAAACGAGATGCTCGACGCCTCGCCCGATATGCGAGATTCATCGCGACCATATTCTTCGAACTCGTCGCCGAAGGGTTTGATGGCTGCAGACACGCGAACTCACCCTTTAGTTAACTACAGTATTTGCAGGGAGATGTTACCGCATCGTTTCGTCGACGTGACTGAGACCGTCTCCATAATTGGCGAATTTTACGTTTGTGCAATTCGGCAAGCGGCGGCGATTTCTCGGCAGACGCTCTATTTGACGTGCCCCTTCCCATCGCTGCCATGCATGCAATTGGTGCTCGAAAAAACTTGAGATATTTTTTACCGCCTCTCACCTGCGGCGATGCAAATCCGTCAAGCATTTGGTCAGAAATCGGTCAAGTTGTGCCTGATACGGTCGGCATCGACAGCCAAAACCAATAGAAGGTTTGGCCCAAAAGCAGGGAGGTCCCCATGGCATATTACTGGCCCCAGTACGGCGTCGCCATCGAAGTCGACGATGACCCGTATCTTCTGCCGTTCGACGAAAAGGCATTTCCCGATGCGGCTGTCTATCACGTCACCACCGACGTGATCTGCGATCCCGAATCGTTTTCGGCGCTCGCTCACCACATCGCCCACATCCACGACATCAAACTCGACCCAAACTTCGACGAGCTCATCTACTCACGACGCCTCATGCTCCACATGCTCTTTGGCGCCGATCCGTCCACGTTCGCGCGCGTCTATACCACTAAGGATGCCGCATGAGCGTAAGAAAGCAGTCGAGCCCCCTGGGGTCAAAACATCGAAAAAGGCTCGGCGTTGTCTGCTTGGCTATCGCCTGCGCCCTTATCGCCGTCGGCCTTTACGCCTGGCAGTCAAAGCCTGTCGCCGAGACGGGCACCTCGGTCACAACGGCAGAGGGTAAGTCGCGCCAAGAAATCCAGGACGAGCTCGATGCCATCGTCCGTGACAACATGATGACGATCTCGGTCGCACCGGTCGCCCAGCTGCAAAAAGGCGGCAAGCTGCGCGTCAACGTACAAAACGTCCAGGACAACAAGTTTCCCCAGCGTTTCCGCGTGATCCAAAACGACGAAACCATCTATGAATCGGGCGTGGTCGAGACTGGCAAGACCATCGAGACCTGCCCCGCAGGCGACATCAAAGAAGGCGAAGCGTATATCGAGATCCAGGCGCTCGACGCCAAGACCTACGACGCCCATGGCAATCCCACGCGCGTCAAGGTGCGGGTTGCGCAGGCCGAAGGCTAGATCTGCCGCCTGTTGCGAAAACGCGCACCCACGCCGCTTTCGTCCAACCATCACGGAAACGGTCCGTGACGAATAGAAAGGAACGATTATGGACATCACCAGGAACTTGAGCGGGACCAGGGCGCTCGTCGTGGGGGCAGGGCTGGCGCTCGCGCTCGCAATGGGAGCCGCGCCGACCACCGCCCTGGCGGAGGGACGCGTTGGAACCACCGACGTGACCATCAGGACCGAAATCGACAACATCAAGTTTAAGGCTCCGACTGTCATCCCATTTGTCGCCCAGGCCGATGGCACGCTTCAGGGCCCTTCCGAGAACACAACCACCATCGACAATCTTTCGGCCTATGGCATCCACGTTACCAACATGAAGATCGGCGCCAAGAACTCCTGGAGCATCGTCGCCGACGCCAAGACGGGAACCGCCCAGAACTCCATCGATTTTAAGGTCGGCCCGGACAAGGCACTCCAAGACGCTCATGCCGCGACGCAGGAAGCGGGCGTCGACCTTTCCAAAAATGCATTCTTCGACATGGGCTACCAGGGCATCGCCGATGGTACGGACAGGATTAAGCTCAAGACGAGCGGCAATGTCGCCCGCGTCACGCGAGACATCTTCCATGTGACTGGCGAGGGCGACCAGGTCGCAAGCATTACGTGGACGGTCGAGCCCGGTGCGCACACGGCCTAAGGCGATTGTCCTTGCCGTCATCATCGGCGTTGTAACGTTTGCCCCGATCGCCGCCTTTGCCCAACAAGAGCAAGCGCAGGCTGCCACGCAAGTGACTGTCGATCTATCGGAGCTCGAACGCAGTGGCCAACATGAGCCCCTCGCGCAAACGGGCGACACGCGACAGCTCCTGGCAGCAGGAATCGCCGCGGCAGGCGCAAGCGCCATCCGCCTTGGCCTGCGCATCAAACGCAGCCAGTAGCCGCGATAATCGAGACCGTCCAGAACAGGTAAGGAGAACCCATGGCATCAAAGAACCTTTTGCCCGTTGCCGCGCTCTGCAGTGCGCTTGCCACCGGCATGCCCGTCGCCGCTCTAGCGACACCCGCCGTGGACGTCCCCTTACCTGCCGTCAACTGTCTCGCCACAAACCAGACGAGCGCCATCGCGCGCCAACGCTTCTCGCTTGCGCGGGCAAGCATTTCGACCTCGGGGTGCCTCCGTCGCCGCGCAAACAGCTCGATAGTCGTGGATACCGAGCGCTCGAGCACAGCGGACGGCCCCCTAACGGGATGCGTTATCTGCACATGGCGCGCAGCTGCAACTGATGCCGATGGCGATTCCTGCGACGTGGAGCTGTGCCTCGACATCACCCTGTCCGATGACTCGGCGGACGGGGCAACAGTCGCCTTCGACAGCACGTTTTTCGAAGACGGAGGAGGTGTATGCCTGGGCTGCGTCCCCTCGAGCGCCGATGGCACGCAGCCCGCTATCTCATTCACCGCATCGCTGAAAATGACCAAGGCGGGCACCGACGCCACAGCAAATGGCGAGATTCCTCTGATGTTCTACGCGAGCGGCACAGAAAGCCAGGAGATTCGGGGCAAACAGCGGACCGGATCGCTCAGCCTAACGCGAGGGACAGATCCCGGTCCTGTCGATATCAGTACCCAAACGCAAGATGTGCATCACGTCCTTGTCGATCCGGCGCTCCTCGAGATGGAATGGAGCGGAGCGGGAGCGGTCGGACTCGCCCCCTCGACAGCTGACATCGCAAGCAACTCCAGCGAGAACCGCGGTGAAATAACGCCTGGGGACAATGGCGCACCAGGCGACATAACACCGCCATCGAGCGGTCCTTCAGCCACTTTCAGCGAGCCAAGCGAAACAACCGCCGCAGTGGGCGGCACACAAGCTGGCGAAAACTTGGGGTATCCCATGCCGGCAGACATCGACGAGGGCAATTGTTGCATGATGGTCGCGCTCGACCGCGCGGGAACCGTCGACGCCGCGAGCATTGAGGTCGCCGCCGCCGATAAGCCCGTCCGCAAAGCAGCCATTATCGCATTCCCTAAAACCGTCGAAGTTGTTTTTCTACCATCGGGCGAGGTCGTAGCCCCTACCCTGCTCACCCTACTTGGGGCAAAGGGCACGGCCAACCAAATCGACAACCTCACGGTCGTCGACCCTGCGACCACCGCAAAACTGCACCTGTATGCCGTAACCTCGGACGGAGACAAAACCGAGGAATTCGACGGTAAAAGCCTCCTGAATAACCGGATACTCCATAAAATGGAAGACGTCTCGTATCAAATTGAGCTCGAGGGATTTGACCGAGCTCGAGATGCCGATATCATCGCTGCGGCCATTGAGTCCCCGCAGCGACTCATGACGCTGTGCTTCGATTACAGCCCCTATGTCGTGATGGGAGGCTGAGGCTTAGGCACCAAATGCCGTCATTAATACCACTTATATAACGTATAGGATGAGTCATGACGCACCCTGCAGCCCGTTCTGCTACGATTGCCAGGTTGGCATCAATATGGGAGGGTTCATGCCGGGTTTGGGAACGATCATCAACGTCGCACTTTTGGTTGCGGGCGGCTTGCTGGGTCTGATAGGCGGACGCTTTATCACGCCCCGCATCCAAGATACGCTCATGAAGGCATCGGGGCTGTGCGTTCTGTTTATCGGCCTGGGCGGCACCATGCAAAAGATGCTCGTCATTGACGGGAAAACGTTGGCCACCACCGGCACCACCATGCTCATCGTATCGTTTGCCCTTGGCTCGCTCATCGGCGAGGCCATAAACTTGGAAGCCGGCATCGAAAACCTGGGCGAATGGCTCAAACGCAAAACCGGCAGCGAGGGGGACAACGAGTTCACCAATGCCTTTGTCTCGGCATCGCTGACCGTCTGCATCGGCGCCATGGCTATCGTGGGATCAATCCAAGACGGTCTGCTCGGTGACTGGTCCACGCTCGCTCTCAAGGGCGCGCTGGATTGCATCATCGTCTGCACCATGACGGCCTCACTTGGCCGCGGTTGTATCTTCTCGGCCCTGCCCGTCGCCGTGTTCCAGGGAACGATCACGCTGTTTGCCGGCGCACTCTCTCCCATCATGACCGCCGCCGCCCTCGACAGCCTGTCGCTCGTGGGCTCTATGCTCATCTTCTGCGTCGGCGTAAATCTCATCCGCCCTCAGACCTTCCGCACGGCCAATATGCTCCCCTCCGTTGTCATAGCCATCATCTACGCCCTCCTGTTCTAGCCCCTCAGTAGATTTTTGGGACACGCCTTAAAAGGTTCTCGATGTTGGGGACAATAAGACCGAGCGTCTTTGACTCGCGCATCACCGAGCTGCAGGCAATCTGGTTAGGCACGTAATGCTCGCGCCGCAACTTCTTTAATGCAGCGACGGTTTGCTTTCGAGATGCGGCAGGACCGGTCATTAAGCACAACGGAAACAGAAGAGGGCGAAAGACCCACCTCGTTGGCAATCTGCTTGAATGTCACCTTTTAAGCCAATGCAATCGTTCTCTTTCCGCTCCTGCATTCCTGTGTGGTCAACAACTTTACCATCCCGGGAGGGAAAGCGGTGCGAGAAGCGAGGGGGTCTGCGCGCAATGCGCACCAAATACCACGGGCATTATTAACCGTTGAGGCCCGCTCAACGTCAGACACGTTGAGCGGGCCTCTTTGCCCCTAGGCAATCATGCACAGAGTGGGCGGCTAGCCTTTAAAAGGCCCTTCCCTAGCGTCCGCAGCGCAGCCTCTTCATCGAAAGCCCAACAACCAGCGCGCCTGCGATTGTCAGCAGCACGGCACACTCCATAGTCGAAGTGTTGCTGTCGCCCGTGCTGGGAATCTTGCCCGCAGTGGTCTTTTTCTTTCCGGCAGGCTTCGTGGTGTCAGCAGGCTTTTTGTTAGGATCAGGTTTATCGCCCTCGGCGGGTGCCGTATTTTCCGTATAGACGTTCTCGAACGTCATGCTCGTCACGGGCGTGTCCTGAGTCTTCTCGTAGAATGCGCCGTTATCGGTTTCCACCAGCTTGACGGGGAAGATTTCGTAACTCGACTGGGTGGCCGACCGGGCGCCATCCGTAATCGTGTACTCATGGCAGAAAATCTGGTAGACAGCATCGGAATACGTCCAGTTTGCCACACCTGTATTCTTCTCGCGCACACAGAAGCCCTCACAGGTGATGTCGCGAACCTGGCTCTTGGGACCCTTAATGGTGAGGAGCCCCTCGTATTCCCCCGCTCCGTTGGTGGCGACGGTCGCCGTCACGGTCACGTCGGTGTAATCCTCAATCTGGCCGACGCCGACGTTGAAAATCTCAAGCTCAAATTCCTGCTTGCCCGGAGCGATGTCGCCGCCATTCTTAACGACCTTCGTGAAGGGGAAGCTATAGGTGACGGATTTCTCGCCCGTGATGAAATGGATATTCTTATAGAGGCGCAGGAAGCCCTTGGCCTGCTCGACGCCATCGTGCTCGATGAGATCGATGGCCGTGCCTTCGCTATCGACAGCGACGGCATGCGTCAGGTCGAAATCACCGTAAATGACGGGGTTATCCGAGAGCGCGGGGATATTATCCACGCTTGTGTTCTTGGCATCGACCTCAGCCGCGCAGACTGTAAAATCGCCAGCACAGCCAGCCGGATATACGCCGGCAAGCGTGACCTTTGCGCCGCCCTTGATGGTCAGATCGCCGCTTGTCCACAGAGCGGCATCGGCGGTAGAGGTCGATTGGGCAGAGCCGCCGTCAATCGTCAGGTTTCCTTCGGCGAACAGACCGGGGAAGAGGCTTTTCGCCACGACGTTAGAATTCGAGATGCTCAGGTTACCGCCCGTAGGGCCGCCGCGGGAGCTAATGTACGCGGCGTTGCAGTTGTTTTCCGTCGCCGAAATGTCAACCACGCTGCTGTTTTTGATAGTGAGATTGACAGCGTCGACGCCCGCATATAGCGCATGCGACGTGAGCTTCGCGTTATCGACAATAACCGAACCGTCGCTGGCAATGCCAATGCCGCCCGGGGCATTAATGATAAGGGTCGTTCCACGTACCGAAACACTGCCGGCAGCACTTATGCCGTCCCTCGTCTCCCCCGCAACATTGATAGTAAGGCTGCCAGACCCCGAGAACTCGATATTCCCCGTAGCCATAATGCCCATATTGTCATCGAAGGTAATACGGTTCTCACCCTGAAGCACGATATCCAAATCGCCCGTCAGTTCCGAATTGATACCGCCATAGCCGAGTACGTTTGTGATAGACGCGTTGTTTAGCGTAAGGGTTTGCGCGTCGGGGTCGTACGTCGCCGTTCCCTCGCCGCATGCGATAGTGAGGTTGTCGCTGGCAAATTGTTCGCCGTTGACAAACAGGTTGTACTGCGTTGTCTCGGCAAATGCCAACGCCGGCAGCATCGCCATGACAAAGGCGAGCGCTGAGGCAAGACCTATCAGTTTCCGTATCTTGCTCATGATGTTCCTCTCGTCCCGGGGCTCGCAAAGGATTGAAACCGGCGTTTGGCGCGCCTTGGTGCAGCCATAAGTACCGACGGTTGATGTCGAGGTCGCTGCGGCATGTGTCCGACGGCAGTCGCGGTGGCGCCGTTTTCGATAGCTTTGCGATTATATGTATCATGATAGATGGTACCGGGAACAAGCGTCCTGTTCGTATCGCCCAACGGCCCATTATCCGCTGTCAGCGATGGACGCATGGCCCAGAAATGGAGCCGATGCGGCCAAGCCCAATCTTTCCCGTTCAGTGCATTTGACATCGGACATCTGCGAATAACCGTTTGTTAATGGATACAGTAATGGGTGTACTTCCCTTGAAAACAGTGGAATAACACTTGAGTTATTTGCCGTATTACAGACAGGCGACCCATCCGTGTGGGTCCTGTTCCTGATGGCCGATGCTGCCGCGTGCGCGGTGGGACTGGACATAACTTCACGCACGAAGAGGGAGGATACCGATGGGGACAAGAGGTAGACTCCTCGGCGCCCTCCTTGGCGCCCTTTCACTCGCGGTGGCGCTCACCGCCGCGCCCTCCTTCGCATTCGCGAACGAAGCTCAGATCAACGTCTCCGTGCCTATGACCGTCCCCTGCTTCGTAAAGCACAACGGCACGGTCATCACTCCGAGCGAATGGAAGATTGGGAACGTGGGCTCGAAGGAGGCCTCCCTGGGCGACGTCTCCGTGTCCCAGAATAACGACGAGGCGATCAGCCTATCCGCCAGCTCCTCGGTGGCGGGCGGCAACAAGTCCGCGTGGCTCTCCTACAAGAACGGCTCCACAACCCTGTCCAAGACCGACGAAACCCTCGCCCCGGGAAAGACAGCCTCCGTGGACTGGTCCGTTGGCAAGCTCGGCGCCAAGAACAACGCAAACGCGCTCAAGGCTGCGACCAGAGGCGCGTTCGCGCTCGGCACGGTCGACTTCTCCTTCGGGCAGAAGCAGGCCTTCGCCGTGTGGTATTCGGATAACACTGCGGGCCTCTACAAGAGGTTCAAGGCCCTCTCCGTTGGCGATACCTTCGACGGCCGCACGGTCACCAGGGTCACCACGGGCATCGAGGACATGAAGAAGCTCTTTGCTGGCGCCCGCAGCCTCAAGAGCGTCACAGCAGTCGATGAGGGAATCCGCCCAAAGACAACGGAGTCCTGGCTCAACGGCTGCTGGGGTCTCACCACGGTCGATTTCGCCAACCTGGACACCTCGAGGACAACGAACATGCTGAGGATGTTCAATGGTTGCTTCGATCTCACCTCGCTTGATCTGACGGGCTGGGACACCTCGAAGGTCACGCACGCGAACTACATGTTCCAAAGTTGCTCTAGCCTCACGTCTCCCAAATCTACCCTTCGCCAGCGCTCAAAAGACTGCCTGCCTAAAAGTAGATTTCTAGGCATGTCCCAAAAATCTATCCGCGGATGATATCTCGAACACCTGTTTGATGCTGTGCTATGATATGAGGTCACCGACGCTGCGTTAGGAGAGGAGAGACGGTGGCCGACCAGGACATCAAGATGCTCATCGAGCGCATTATGGCCGAGGCCCGGACCCATCAGTCTGCCCGTTTCTCACATGAGGTCTACGCAGACGAGCCGATTCTCAAGACCGGCCGACAGATGCAGAACTTCCTCCCCGACCAATACCGCAAGATGCGTGAGATATCGCGTTGGCAAGAAGACCCAAAGGGCGGCGCGGGCCGTTGGCTTTCGGAAGCCGAGCTTTTCTACCGCCAAGGCCTGCTGATGGCCGATTTTGAGGACGATTGCCCCTATAACGGTACGTTCAAGTCGTACTTCCCAACCTACAACGCTATGAGCGATCGCCAGCTGCGCGGGTACTTTACCTGGCGCGCCCAAGTGCGCCGCGGAACCGTCGAGGAAACGTCTACGTCCTTTGCCTTCCTGTACCTCTATGAGCTGATCTGCAGCATTGGCGTTGATGACCCGCTCGATGGCTTTAACAAGATCAAGGCCTTTTGGGATGCCTATCGTGCCTTCGAGCCCGGCATCGACCGGTTTGCACGCGTGTGGTTGCAAGATTACGCCGTTTTCCACGGGCTCAACCCCGAGCTGCTTCGCGACTCTAAAACCGTCGCATTCGACAACGCCCTCATCGAGCTGCGCCGCGCAGCGCGAGACCTCTCGCCTGCACCGGCACCGTCGGCCCAAGCCCCCAAGCGTCGCAAAACCTCCGAGCCCACGCTCCCCCTTCCGCCCGACGAGGCGCGCGAGGAGCGACTCATGGCCGCCATCAACGCCCTCTCCACGTACAACCTAAGTAACTCGCGGCTCGACCGCAGCCACCACCGCGATCTGCGCCACGTGGTATGTGCCGTGTATGTCCGTATGGCGCGCTACTATGACACGCACCGAAAGACCGGTATCGTGGCGAGCTTGTTTGGGGAGGAGACGGCCATGCCCTATACCATGTTTGCCTCGGCTGTGTTCTTTGCGCCTAATCGCCACGAGGACTGCGAATACCGTCTGGACCCCATCCATATTTACCGCTGCCAAAATGGCTTTTGGGAATGCATGCGTATCCACGGCAGCAGACAAAAAAGTAGCAAGCTCGGTGAGATGATGCGCGCCTGCGACCAACGCCTGCGCCTGGCCCTAGACCCCGCCCACCCCCTGAAGGAGGAGAAGGTCCCCAAATATCTGGCCAAGATCATCGATGACGAGATCGTGGCATGGCTTTCGTGGGATGCCGCACACCAGCCCGTCAAGATCGATATCGATTTGAGCCAGCTGGGGCATATCCGGAGTGCCGCCGCACAAACGCGTGAGGCGCTTTTGATTGATGAGGAGCGCGAGGACGATGTGCCTGTGGAAGCCGAGGCGACGCTTATCGAGCAACCGAACACCGAGCCTGCGCCCGGCATGACTGCCGAACCTGGCGAGATGACCGTACGGCAAGACGAACCCGACGAGCCGACTGTCTCCACCGAAGACTTCGGCGTCGTGGCACCGCTCCTCGTGTCTGCGCCCGCACCCGTAACGCCCGCGTCTGCCGAAGCTGCGAACAAACTCGCGCCTGCCGCAACCGCGTATCTGCGCGCACTGCTCGAGCAAAACGCAGCGCAAGCGACATCGGCAGTGGCGCACTCGGACCAGAGCGAGGACATGCTCGTCGATACCATCAACGAGGCGCTCTTTGACCTGGTGGGTGACACCGTAATTGAATTTGGCGCGGCAGGACCGCACATTATCGAGGACTACGAAGCAGACGTGAGAGGATACCTAGACCATGAGTGATACCACATCCGCAGCACCCCGTGTGCCCAAGCGCGTCGCCGCCGTCATTCTCAACTCGCTCAAGGGCGGCGTGGTCCCGCGCATCGGCCTTCCCTACATCACCGTAGGGCGCGAGGTCGAGATCCGCGCCCTGCTCACCGACCTGAGTCTCATCGCCGACGGCGGCGCGAGCTTCCGCTTTCTGGTCGGTCGCTACGGAGCCGGCAAGAGCTTTTTGCTCCAGACCATCCGCACGCACGCCATGGGTGAAGGATTCGTCGTCGCCGATGCCGACCTATCCCCTGAGCGCCGCCTGCAGGGCGGCCAGGGACAGGGCCTTGCCACCTACCGTGAGCTCATCCGCAACATATCGACTAAAACGCGCCCCGAGGGCGGTGCGCTCAACCTTATCCTGGATCGCTGGGTCGCCTCGTGTGCCGATGCCGATGAGTCTGCCGTCAATGCCCAACTGGCCCCGCTCGAGGAAATGGTCCACGGCTTCGACTTCGCCCGTATGCTCCGCCGCTACCGCGCGGCCGTATCCGAGGGCGACGAAGAAGCCATGGGCCGCGTGACCAAATGGATTCGTGGCGAGTACCGCACCAAGAGTGAGGCACGCGCCGAGCTGGGCTCCTCGACCATCATCAGCGATGACGACTGGTACGATTACGTTAAGCTCATTGCGCGCTTTTTGGTCTGCAGCGGCTACAAGGGCATGCTGGTGCTCATCGACGAGCTCGTGAATCTGTATAAGATTCCCAACGCCATCACACGCCAATACAACTACGAGAAAATCCTGACCATGTACAACGACACGCTCCAGGGCAAGGCGCAGTACCTGGGCATGATCATGGGCGGCACGCCAACCTCCATCGAAGACCGCCGCCGAGGCGTGTTCTCCTACGAGGCCCTGCGCAGCCGACTCGCTCAGGGCCGCTTTGCGCGCGAGGACCTTAAGGACATGCTCGCGCCCATCATCCGCCTGCAGCCACTCACCTATGAGGAGTTGCTGGTGCTGATCGAAAAACTCATGCAAATTCACGCCGGCTACTTTGGCTGGACGCCCACGCTTACCGAGAACGACTTGGTGAACTTCCTCAAAATTGAGTTTGGCCGCGTGGGGGCCGACACGCATCTGACGCCCCGCGAAGTCATCCGCGACTTTATCGAACTGCTCGATATCCTGTGTCAAAACCCCGATGCTAACGTGGCCGAGTTGCTGCAAAGCGTCGGTGGCGACGCGCTGGCGCCGACAGCCGCAACAGACGACGCCGGCACCGCAGGCGACGACCGCAACTTCGCCGAGTTCACCATCTAACCTGCCAAAAAGGTCAGGTTTATTTTGGCAGGTTTTATCTGGGCAAACGTTGAAGCAGCAATGCAGCAAGCCGTTGCCAGCCGCGTTGAGAGATTCGTTTTTGAGAGGAGGCCCCGTGAACGCCTTTGACAGATATGCTCCGTTTATCCAAGACTTCATCTACTCCCACGATTGGGAGAGTCTGCGCTCTATCCAGGTTGCAGCGGCAGACGCCATCTTTAACACGCAAGATAATGTGCTCCTGACGGCATCCACGGCTTCCGGCAAAACCGAGGCAGCCTTCTTTCCCATCCTGACCGAGTTTTGGGAGAACCCGCCCGCAAGCGTGGGCGCCCTCTACATCGGCCCCCTCAAGGCGCTCATCAATGATCAGTTCGTCCGTCTCAACGACCTCTGCGAAGAGGCCGATATCCCTGTCTGGCACTGGCATGGCGATGTCTCGCAGTCTCACAAGGCTAAGCTCATCAAAAAACCGAGCGGCATCTTGCAGATTACGCCCGAGTCACTCGAAGCGCTCTTAATCCATAAGCACATGGCGATCCCGCGCATGTTTTGCGACCTGCGCTACGTGGTCATCGACGAGGTCCATTCGCTCATGCGCGGCGACCGTGGCGGGCAGACGCTCTGCCTTATCGAGCGGCTCTCGCGCATGGCCGGCGTGCAGCCTCGACGCATCGGCCTTTCTGCCACCATCGGCGACCCCGAGCGCACGGGCGCTTTTCTCTCACAGGGAACGGGGCGCGACTGTGTTATCCCCCGCTTTGAAGAACCGCGCCGCGTGTGGCGCATCTCTATGGAGCACTTCTACAACTCGGGTCCCCAGGCACAGCAGCGGGGATTCGAGAGCACGGGTCCTCAAGAGGCCGAAGTGCTTGCGTGCGAGCGTATCGAGGCGGCGGCATCCGTGGCACTGCCCGCCGGCGCCCAAGACATGCGTCACAGCGGACAGCTCACACAAGAGGAGCGCCGTCAACGTCGTGAGCGGGCACGGGAAAAGCCCGCTCCCAAGGACCGCCAAACTTCCTCGGCCCCCGAGGGCGAAGTCGACATCCCACGAGCGACCGAGCAGGCGCTTCTCAACCCCACCGACACGGCGCCCGACAACGCCGACCCCGGCATGGGCTATATCTTTGAGCACACGCGCGGCCGCAAGTGCCTGGTCTTTGCTAACTCGCGCGAAGAGGCAGAGGCCGTATGCTCCATGCTGCGCAGCTACTGTGAAAACCGGCACGAGCCCGACCGCTTTCTCATCCACCACGGCAATCTTTCGGCATCGCTGCGCGAGACGGCAGAAGAGCTCATGCGCGACGAGGAACAGGCACAAACGACCGTCACCACCTCTACGCTGGAGCTCGGTATCGATATCGGTCGCTTGGAGCGTGCCTTCCAGATCGACGCGCCGTTTACCGTCAGCTCCTTTTTGCAGCGAATGGGCCGCACGGGACGCCGCGATCTTCCGCCCGAGATGTGGTTTGTCATGCGCGAGGAAGAGCCCGAGCCGCGCACGATGATGCCCGAGACCATTCCGTGGAAGCTCCTGCAGGGCATCGCGCTCGTACAACTCTATCGCGAGGAAAAGTGGGTCGAGCCGCCCGAGCTCGATCGACTCCCCTACAGCCTGCTCTACCACCAGACTATGTCGACGCTTGCCAGCACCGGCGAGCTCACGCCGGCAGAACTTGCCCAGCGCGTGCTCACACTCAGCTATTTCCATCGCATCTCGGCCGATGACTATCGCGTACTGCTGCGTCACCTCATTAAGATCGACCACATCCAGGTCACCGAGAGCGGCGGGCTCATCGTGGGCCTCGCGGGCGAGCGCATCATCAACAACTTTAAGTTCTACGCCGTGTTCCAGGAAAACGAGGAGTTCACCGTTCGTAGCGAGTCGGCCGAATTGGGCACGATCGTCAACCCGCCACCGCCCGGTGAACGCATCGCCATCGCCGGACACTGCTGGATTGTCGAGGAAGTGGACTGGAAGCGCCACACCGTCTTTGCCACGCAGGTCAAGGGCCGGGTGCCGGCCTACTTTGGCGACTGCCCCGGTGACATCAATACACACGTACTCGAGCGCATGCGCAAGGCTCTCAACGAGCACGCGGCGTATCCGTACCTTATGGGTAACGCACGAGCCCGTTTGGCGCAGGCTCGCCATACGACCGAGATTTCGGGTGCGGGAACTAAACCGCTCATTAACCTGGGCGGCGACACCTGGGTGCTCTTCCCCTGGCTGGGCAGTTACGCCTTTTTGGCACTCGAGCGCATGCTCAAGATTAAATGCGCCGCGGAGCTTGGCCTTCGCGGGCTCGATTCGTCGCGTCCATACTTTATGCAGTTCAAGATGAAGGCCGACGAGGAGACGTTCTTTGAGGTGCTCGCCGCCGAGGCCGAGAAGGACTTTGATCCCATCGAGCTCGTCTATCCCGGCGAGGTGCCTTATTTTGATCGCTACGACGAGTACGTTCCCGAGGAGCTCGTGCGCAAGGGCTTTGCCGAAGGCGTGCTCGACATAGAGGGCATGAAGCAGCGCGTCCGCAGCTGGCGCGACCACGCCTAAGACCAGTCTTTTTGGGACGGGGAGACTTACTTGTCGTGAAGGACGGTGCCGAGGAAGTCGGTGTCGAAGGGCACGGCTTCGGCAAAGGCGTAGTCGCCGTCGCTGGCGATGAGCAGATAATTCTCCTCGCCGCCGAACTCCGCATCGCCGCAAGGCACTACCCAAGCGTGGGCGAATACCTCGAGTGCCGTGGCGGCGCAATCGCGCAGGAACGTCACGTCGCTCCCCCTGTTCGCACTCACGATATTGGCCACGTAGATACCCCCGGGGTTCAGGCTGCCCCGCACCAGGCGCAGCGCCTCAACGGTCGCCAGCCCGCGCACGGGCTCGGCGCCGCCAAAGCAATCGCTCACGACCACGTCGTAGCGACGATGGCCCACGCTCGTCACACCCAAATACGAGCGAGCCTCAGCGGTTATTACCCGCAGGCGATCGCCCGCCGCGCGCTCCAGCTCGTCTAGGTAGAACCAGCGGCGCGCCAGGCGCGTAATCTCGGCATCGTACTCAATGACGTCCATGCGCAAGCTCTCGTGCGACATCAGCGCGAACTTGGGATAGGCAAACCCACCGCCGCCCAGCATAAGCATACGGTCGATGCCGTGACCATAAGCGTCGCGCATCGCATCCTCGGACTCAAACACGTCGTCAAACGCACGATAGTACGCAAAGACGGGCTCCGCCCAACGCTCGCCAATGTAGCTTGCGCTTTGGTAGACGCCGCCTTGCACCAACACGCGAATCTCATCGCCGCCCTCATCGTGCACGCGTTTCACACGCGCCAACCCATTGCGGGTTCGCGCAACCTGCAGACAGGCAGCACGAACAGCGACAGCGGCCGCACCAAGCGCCGCGGCTCCCAGAGCAACGCCGGCAACGACACCAGCAGAAACACTCGGCTTGTTCATCTAGAGCTCCTTTTGCAGATAAAGGCCATGGTCATAAAATCCAAGATGGCGATAGTACTCGCGTGTGCCAATCGCGCTAATCACGTTGATGCGCGCATAGCCCGCATCCCGGGCGATCTCGCATGCATGCTCTACGAGCAAACGCCCCAATCCATGGTGCTGGGCCGCCTGGCCTTGATCCCCCACGCGCGCCGCCATGCCATACACGTGCACCTCGCGAATCATCGCCTCGTCCGGCGTCGTCGGCAACTCGTCCGCATGCGCGGCAACAAAAGTACGATCGGGCAGCGACAGGCGCAAAAAGCCCACGATCTTGCCCCGCGGCGTCACCCACTGCAAAAAGCGCTCGTGCGTCACCGGCGTCTCGTACGCCACCTCCTCGTCAAGGGTCAGCTCATCCAGGTCGGCACCCGCCGTGCTGATCTCGCGATAGCGGATCTCGCGCACCGTCGCGCCTTCCCCACGAGCCGCCAGGCGGTTCTCAACGAGCTGACGCAGGTTGGGCTTCTTGTTGCCCACCATGATGTCGTCGGAGCTAAAGTCGCGGATCATGCGACTGATACGGCAGAACGCCGGCGTCACCACGATGTCGTCGGCCAGCACATCGAGCAGCTCATCCTCGGTATAGGGGCGCCACTCGCCACGCTCATAGCAGCCCACCAGACGCGAGCCCTCGATGAGCGCACACGGGTAGACCTTGACCTCGTCGGGCATAAAGGCCCCTTCGGTCATAAAGCGCTCGTAATCGCGCTTGTCCCCCTCGGGCGTGGCGCCCAGCAGGTTAAGCATAAAATGCGCATGGATCTTAAAGCCAAACAATCGTGCAAGCGAAAACGCCTGCTCGATCTGAGCCACCGTAATACGGCGCTCGTTGATATCGAGCAGGTGCTGGTCGAGGCTCTGGATACCCATCTGAATCTTGGTGCAGCCCAGGCGGCGGATGAGCGTGAGGGCCTGCGGCGTTACGGCATCGGGGCGCGTCTCGATAACGAGCCCCACCACACGATGCTTCGCCGTCTCGTTGATGCGCTGCTGGCGCTCGAGCTCTTCCATCGTTGTCGTTTGCCACTCGGCAACCTCGCCCCACGGCGTACCAGGGCCGTACAGACGACGCACCGCGCGGTTATAGCCGCCCACGGCAGCATCCACACGCCCCTGCTCGTCGGTAACACCGCTCGCAAGCTCGGCCTCGTCGGTCGCAATACCGACGGCCCGATAGCGTTCGCGACGCTCCGCCACCACCGGCGGCAGGGCATCGGCGGGAGCGTCATCGAGCAGGCGCCCTGCCTCGGCACGGCTGATGCCCGGACGCGCCAACATGGGGTTGGCCGCCACGCCGGCCACGGCATCGTCATTGAGCGCGCGGAAGAGCTCCGACATAAACCACATCTGATACCCTTGCGGATAGTCGCTCCAGGTACCGCCAAGCACAATGAGCTCGATCTTATCGGTCGCATGACCCATCTGCGAAAGCGCGGTCAAACGGGCGCTCACCTGCAGATATGGATCGAAGCAGTTTTGCTCTGCACGGGCACACGCCGGCTCGGCATGTAAATAGCTTTTGGGCATGCGCAGGTCGTTGGGGCAAAACAGGCAATCGCCCGAGCACGGCCACGGCTTGGTGATGACGGTAATGGTTGCCACGCCCGAAGCCGTGCGACGAGGCTTCATACGCAACACCTGCAGCAGTTGACGCTCCAGATCGGAATCGACATTCCACCCAGCCCAACGTGCCGGCTCCTCACGTTTAACCCGCTGGTAGAACGGCAGCAGACGGCGCTTGGCCAAATCGCGTTTGTCGGCACCCTCACGGCGCGCCTCGGCATGTATCAGCTTGACGAGCGCTTTGTCGTCCACGGTCTCGCCGCGACGCAGAGCCTCGAGTATGTTCAAGATAATCTGTTCCATGCCCCCATTGTAAAGGCAAAGGCGCCGGAGCCGACCACGGCCCCGGCGCCTCCATCAAAGAGCATGCCTATATGTACCGATCTCCGAAAACCGCATGTCACTCCGGATCAAACGACATGTCACCCGAACCAACCTCAAAACGATACGTGGCAGACTTATCACCGTTGTCGAATTCAAGATTCAATATGGTCTCGCCATCGTAGCCAAGCGGAAGGAAATCGCTCTCGAAGTCACCGCTGCCCACGGTGAGGCTCGCCTTAAAGCCCGTCGAGTTCGGAACCGTCATCTCCACATCGCCCGAGCCCACGCTCACGTCCATCGACTTCGCGGGGGCCTGGTAGAGCTCGAACGTCACATCGCCCGAACCGACCTTGGCATTCAGGGTGTCGGTCACGGTGCCCGCAAACTCAACGTCTCCCGAGTCCAAAGTCAGGTTGAGGTCATGGCACGCAATGTCCGTGACCGTCAGATCGCCCGATCCTACATTCGCTGTAATGCCCACCATGTTATCGGCAACTTCGCGCGGCAGTTCGACGGTAACCGTGCGGTCAATGGCGCGCTCGTCATCGCAATCGAACTGGCGAATTTTGAGCGTAGAGCCCTTGATTTCGGCCAGATTTTGGGTTGCCGCATCGAAGGCAACGGTCCCCGTTGCCACACGCCCGCTTTCAATTACGCGCACCGGCCCGCCGGAGACGTGTTTGATCTCGACCGTGCCCGACGTCACGTCCAAGTCAAGCGATGTGAACGCGTCGGCATCAAACGTTTCGCTCGAAAGCTGTTGAGGCCGAGCGGAATAGTTGCCGTTATCCAAGAGATCATCGTCGTCAAACATATCGTCAAAATCAGACAAATTGCCAGATAGAATACCGGTCGTACGCACCATATCGGAATGAGCCAATAGCCGCGAAGTGCCAAAGACAAGTCCGATGATGAGCACGAACGCTCCGATGCCAACGCCCAAGCGTACCTTGGATTCATGCGAAAGCTTCATCATTCATCACCCTCTTTGGCGATCGGGTTAGCGGTAGTCGCGGTAGCCACGTCAGTATCAACCGGAGCGGAAGCATTCTGAGCCCTAGCCGCCGCCGGCGCCGGACCAACCTGAATATCCCCGCGTGCCCAATCACCATCGAGCGCACGCGCAACCCAGTGATAGATGGGAATCGTAAAGAAGATCAGCGCGGCAAAGGGGCCGGCGCCAAACAGGAACATCAGCAAAAAGAACAGCAGCCAGCACACGGCCCAATACGGGAATGACTGGAACGGGCCCTTCACCGGAGTCGAGCCAACTGCGCCGCCACTCGTCGCCTGCGCCGTAGCGGCATTGGCGGCCTGTGCACTCCAGCTTGCCGCTTGCGCCGCCTTGGCCGCAGCATCACTCGCCTGTGTTGCCGCCTCGGTGGCACGTGCCGCCGCCTCATGGGTACGCGCGCGCTCTGCCGCCTCGGCCTCGCGCTGACGGGCGCGGTCCTCGTTCTCAAACTCGATATCGTCCTCGATCTCATCGCTCGGATTGAGCAGCTCGTCCAGGCTCACGCCATAGAGTTTGGCGAGCGAGATCAGGTTCTCGGTATCGGGCGAGCTCTCTGCACGCTCCCATTTACTGACCGCTTGGCGCGACAGCCCCAGCTTTCGTGCCAGCCCTTCTTGGCTAAAGCCTTTGCTGCGGCGAAGGTCGGCGAGCCGCTGCGCAGTTTCTACATTCATGGTTCCTCCTATGCTTTTGCCAGCCGTGCCGCCGGACCGTTTTTGTTCTTAGGCGCCTTGCACAGTTAAAAATGTATCCGCCACCGCCAAAAACATGCCACCTATTTTAGTGAGATTTTTGACAACCGGCGGTTGCGGGTGCATATGAGCTGCGGAAATATGTCCAAACAAAGCAATGACCCGCAGCTCGGTTGTCCCCGTTGCGGCGTTAACGGTAGTATGGTCGTACTGTTTATTCCGCACCGCCAACGGAGGGAGTTCCGCGCCGTGAACCGCGATTTCGCCTCATCGCTCATCCAGCTCAACAACACGTTCTATCGCGAGCACTCCGCCTCCTTTTCCGATACGCGCCAGGCCCCGTGGCCCGGCTGGGTGCGCACCATGGACATCGCGCTCGAACAGCTCGACGTCGCCACGATCGAGCATCCCGTCCGCGTCTTCGATCTCGCCTGCGGCAATATGCGATTCGAGAACTTTGCCGCCGGCGGCACGCTGGCTGCCAAAGGCATGGACGGCACGAGCCCCTCGGCAGACGCCAGCTGCCCCTTCGAGTTCTATGGCGTCGACTCGTGCCAGGACCTGGCCATCGATGCACGCGGCCACGCCCTGCGCATTCCTAACTTGCACTTCCAAGAACTCGACGTGCTCGATGCCCTCATGAAACTCAACCCCGCCGAGACGCCCGACGTGCTTTTCGACGCCCCGCTCGCCGACATCTCGGTCTGCTTTGGCTTTATGCACCACGTGCCGTCGTGCGAGTACCGCGTACGCGTGCTCGACGCCCTGGTGCGGCAGACGCGCCCGGGCGGCATCATCGCCATCAGCTTTTGGGAGTTTATGAACGACGAGCGCATGGCGCGCAAGGCCGTTCGAGCCGAAGCCCGCGCCGAGCTCACCCCGCCGTTTGAGGGTTACGATTCCGCGCAGTTTGAAGCCGGTGACCACCTTATTGGCTGGCAAAACGACCGCCACGCCTACCGCTATTGCCACCACTTTGACGATCAGCAGATCACCGACCTGGTGCGCGGCGTGCGTACGTTCTACAAGAGCGGCGAGGTCCCCGTGCGCGAGCTTGAGCGCTTCCATGCTGACGGTCGCAGCGGCGATCTCAACCGCTATGTGATTCTCAAGCGCCTGTAGGCACCGACGACTCGCCGTCGAGCCGCACCGCGTCTTTCGGGCAAACTATGCCCACCCCTTTTTCAACCCATTGACGGAACGCGCAGCTATACGTTCCATACTTATGACCAAGGAGCCTCATGGGAGCCGTCCACGTTCGCACGCCTAAGAACTTTGTGCTCGAGGAGCGCCTAGAGCGCTACGCCGATGCGATTGAGACGAACCCCGAAATCTATGCCGGAGATTGGCGCGAGGCTTGCGCGCCAGTTGGCAGCAAGCCCTTCGAACACCTTCATCTGGATCTGGGCTGCGGCAAAGGCACCTATCTGGTTGAGCGTGCTCGCCGTGAGCCCGACACGCTCTTTGTCGGCATGGACCAGGAGCCCATCTGCATCGCCTATGCCGCACAGAAAATCTGCGAGCATGAACTGACCAACGCACTCGTTCTGCCTCGAGGCGCCGCATCGCTGCCGCAGCTATTTGCCACAGGCGAGCTCGATGCCATCACCATCAACTTTCCCACGCCGCAGCCCAAGGCCAAGTACGCCAAAAAGCGCCTCGTCCATGTCGACCATCTGATGCTCTATCGCCCGCTCTTTGCAGCCGGCGCCACCGTAACGCTACGAACCGACAGCAAACCATTGCGCGATTACGCCCTGGGACAGTTTGCCGCGGCAGGCTACGACACGCTTTGGGTAAGTGACGACGTCCGCCGCGACCATCCCGAGCATCCCGAGACCGAATATGAATGCCGCACGCGCGAGATGGGTGCCGTCGTCTATGGCATTTACGCCACACCCGGCGAGAAACCTACCGAAGAGCAACTCGCAGCAGGCCGAGCGCAGGAGCAAAGCCTTGCCTGCTACCTGCCAGATAACCTCGACGAGCTCACCTACGTGCCCCTCGGCATGGAAGAGGCCGTCGAGAACTTTAGAAACCGCGCCCGCAAGGGCAAGAAGCGCCTGCCACAAGAGTCCCACGGGCTTCTGATGGTCGCGGCGTCAGCAAACAAGCGCAAATAGGCGCCAGCGAACGACCCTCAAACCTAAGTGAGTAGACTTTTTAGCAATAGCCAAGCACAACCCACATAACGAAAACTAAAACCGCAGGTAAATCCCTTACGCAAAAGCCATGTGCTCGCGATATTGCAAAAAGTCTACTCACTTAGCTGGCAACTGCACCAAACGGCTGGGCAGAACGCCCATTTCCTGCATTTTCTCGCGCGCTGGCACCCCGCGCCGCCGCTACGCCATAATAGTTGGCGGACAATCGCGAGAGAAAGCAAACACATGGCACAGACCACGACAGACACCGCCGCCAGCACCGTCTCCGGCGCCGGCGCCGCCAGCTCATTCTCGGGCGGCACGGGAACCGAAGCCGAGTTTGGCTCGCTCGGCGCGCTCTCCCCCACCTGGTGGGAGCCCGAGGACGGCAGCGAGCCCGAACCATGGCTCACGCCCGATCAAGCCTTCGAACGTTTCTTTGAATGGACGAGCGATCGCGGCATTGAGCTGTGGGATCACCAAGAAGAGGCCCTCATGGACCTGGCAGCCGGCGATCACGTCATTTTAGGCACACCGACCGGATCGGGTAAATCGCTCGTCGCGCTGGGCACGCTCTTTATGGGCATGGCACAGGGCAAACGCTGTTATTACACGGCCCCCATCAAGGCCTTGGTCAGTGAAAAGTTCTTCGACCTGGTGCAGGTGCTCGGTCGCGATAACGTCGGTATGATCACCGGCGACACGCATATCAACACCAAGGCACCCGTCATCTGCTGCACGGCCGAAATCCTTGCCAACGATGCGCTCCGCGAGGGCGAGGACGCCGACGTGGGCTGCGTGGCCATGGACGAGTTCCACTACTTTGCCGACCCCGACCGCGGCTGGGCCTGGCAGGTGCCGCTGCTCACCCTGCCCCACACGCAGTTTATGCTCATGAGCGCCACGCTCGGCAATGTCACTGCCATCGCCGCCTCACTCGAGGAGCACACCGGCGCTACCTGTGACTTGGTCGTCGATGCCCCACGCCCCGTGCCGCTGAGCTACGACTACGTGACGACCTCGCTCGAGGGCACCGTCGAGCTCGCGATGCGTCGCGGCGAGGCCCCGCTCTATATCGTGCACTTTAGCCAGGATGCCGCACTTGCGACGGCACAGTCGCTCGCCAATTTTGGCATCGCCAGCAAGGAGCAGCGCGAAGCCATCAAAGACGCGGCAAAGGGGACGAGCTTCTCGACGGCCTTTGGCAAGATTCTCAAGCGCCTGCTTGGATGCGGCGTCGGCGTGCACCATGCTGGCATGTTGCCGCGCTATCGCCTGCTGGTCGAGCGCTTGGCGCAGCAGGGTCTGCTGCCCGTCATCTGCGGTACCGATACACTCGGCGTCGGCATCAACGTACCCATCCACACCGTGGTGCTCACCGCGCTCACCAAGTTCGACGGCTACAAGATGCGTCGCCTGCGCGCCCGCGAGTTCCATCAGATTGCCGGTCGCGCCGGCCGCTCGGGTTTCGATACCGAGGGCATGGTGATTGCCGAGGCACCCGAGCACGAGATCGAGAATGCCAAGCTTATGGCCAAGGCGGGCGACGATCCCAAAAAGCTCCGCAAGATTAAAAAGAAGAAGGCCCCCGAGGGCTTTGTCACCTGGAACAAGCAGACCTTTGAGCGCCTGATCGAGACGCAGCCCGAAACGCTCAAGCCGCGCCTGCGCATCACACACTCCATGGTGATTAGCGTGGTCGAACAGGGCGGCGATGCCCGCGCCCGCGTACACGACCTCATCGAGACGAGCTTGCAGACTCCCGAGGAAAAGGCCAAGCTCGAGGTTCGCGCCGACGAGATCTTCGCCACGCTCATCGATTCCGGCGTCGTCGTTCGCACCGAGGTACCGCCCGCACCCGACGCCCCGACTGACGCCGCACCAGACATCGACTATGCGCTGACGGTCGATCTGCCCGAGGACTTCGCGCTCGATCAGCCGCTCTCGCCGTTCTTGCTTGCCGCATTGGAGCTGCTCGATCCCGAGAGCGAGACCTATACCATGAACCTGATCTCAATGGTCGAGGCAACGCTCGAGGATCCCAAGCAGGTGCTGCGCGCACAGGAGCGCGCCGCACGCGATCGCGCTATGGCCGAGATGAAGGCCGACGGCATCGAGTATGAGGAGCGCTTGGAGCGCATTCAAGACGTCACGTACGAAAAGCCACTCGAGGATTTGCTCGACGCCGCTTTTGATAAGTACTGCCAGGAAGTACCTTGGGCAAACGACTATCAGCTCTCTCCCAAGAGCGTTCTGCGCGATATGCTGGAAAGCGCGAGCGATTTTAAGGGCTACATTCAAAAGCTCGGCATCGCCCGCTCCGAGGGCATTTTACTGCGCTACCTGGCAGAGGCCTACCGTTCGCTCGACCGCACCGTGCCCATCGAGAAGCGCGACGAGCGCCTGCGCGACATTATCTCGTGGCTGGGCTTTGTGGTGCGCTCGGTGGACTCGAGCCTGGTGGACGAGTGGGAGAACGCCGGCAACCCGGCAGCCCTCGATGCTGCGCCGCCGCAGGGCATCGACGAGGTCGTGGTGGACCGCCGCGGCTGCACGCTGTTGGTGCGCAACGCGCTCTTCCGCCGCGTGACCCTTGCCGCCCGCGAGCACGTTCGCGACCTGGGCGAACTCGACGACGACTGGGGCATGAGCGAGATCCGCTGGCAAAAGGCGCTCGATGCCTACCATGAGCAACACGAGGAAATCCTCACCGACGGAGATGCCCGCAGCGCCGCGATGTTTTCCATCGATGAGTCCGACGAGAAGACCGCGCACGTATGGCACGTGCATCAGATCTTTGCCGACGAGGATGGCGACCACGACTTTGGCATCATGGGCGATGTCGATCTGGACGCCACGCAAGACGGCGGCGAGGTCATCTTCAAAAACTACCGCGTCGGATTTATCGAGGACCTGCTCGAGGACTAGCCGAACATACTGGAACGAAACGAAGCGGGGCCGCTGGCAATATCGCCAGCGGTCCCGCTTTTGCACTATCCGCTATGCCTTACTCGGCATCCTCGACCTCATACGAATCCGCCTCGGCGGGCTCATCGTTTGTCTCCGGCGCAGCCCCGTGCGCCTCGTCAAACGCCGCCTTCATGGTCTTGTTACCCCACGTGAGCTTTCGAATGGTGAGCTCATCGGCCTTGTTGTGGGCCAGACGCAGATTCTCGGTGCTGCGACGCAGGTCGTCCTTGGTCTTCTCGAGCTGCTTAATAGCGGCATCGATCTCCTTGATTGCCGACTCGAACTGCTTGCTCGCCAAGTTATAGTTGCGCGAGAAGCCGTCCTTGAACTTTTCCATCTTGGCTTCGAAGTTCGTGACGTCGATATTCTGCTGTTTGTACTCCGCTAGCTCCTGCTTATAGCGCAGCGAACCCATGGCGGCGTTGCGCAGCAGCGTGATCATGGGAATGAAGAATTGCGGGCGGATCACGTACATCTTCTCATAGCGGTAACTCACGTCGACAATACCCGCGTTATAGAGCTCGCTCTCGGGCTCCAGCAGGGTGCAGAGCACTGCATACTCACAGCCCTTCTGGCGGCGATCGTGGTCGAGCTTCTTAAAGAAGTCCTCGTTTTTATGCTTGGTCGCGGTCTCGTCGTTCTCGTTTTTCATCTCGAACATGATCGAGATGATCTCGTTGCCGCTCGCGTCGCACTCGCGGAAGATAAAGTCGCCCTTGGTACCCTCGGACGCATCGTTATCTTTCTCGAAGTACGCGTTGGGAAACGCCGTCATGCGCAGACGGTTGAACTCGGTCTCGCAGTGCTGCTCGAGCGACTCGCCCACCATCTTGGTGGACAGGCGGACCTTCATGTCCTTCAGGCGCTCAATCTCTTCATCCTTGTAGCGGATCAGCTCATCGCTCGCGCGCTTGGCTTGAGCAAGCTCGAGCTCATGTGCCACCTTTGCCTGTTCCTCGCGCGAATCGCGCACTGCCAGCTCACTCGTCAGTTTCGCACGTGCCTCGTCGCGCTCTCGCTCCGCCGCGGCGACTGCCTCCGACAGGTTCATTTTTGCCATCAGCTCCTGCTCGCGCAGCTGGGCACGCAGACCCTCGGCCTCTTGCTCAGATTGTGCCTTTGCGGCGGAAAACTTCTCCTGTACCGTCGCGCGGTAGTCAGCAAGTGCACGTTCGGCCTCGCTGCGAGCGGCATCGAGATCACGCTGCGACTCTGCCGCGGCAGCGGCAAGCGCCATCTCCTGAGCCTTGTCCGCTGCGGCAAGCCTGGCCTGCAGCTCGGCAATCTGGGCATCACGTGCAGCTAAATCGTTTTGAGCAGCGTTGCGCGCCGCCGACTCGGCAAGCTTGGCTTCGTCATCTTTGCGCCCCAGCCGCGCACGCAAATTGTCGATCTCGCGCTGAAGCTCAGCATTCTCCTTCTGAGCATCGGCACGGGCCTCAACCGCCGCACGCTGGCTTGCGCTCTCGCGCTCTGCGGCAGCGCCCTCGAGCTTGGCGCGCAGCTCGACAAGCTCGGCATCGCGCTTGGCGACCTCTTGTGCCAACTCCCGAGCCGCAGCATTCTTCTGCTCAACGAGTTGTGCATTGCGCTGAGACTCCGCCTCCTGCAGGGCAGCCGACGAACGCGAGCGCTCAAGCTCCAGCGCCTGCTCGCCCTCGCGTTGGACTGCCCTCACACGCTCATCCAGATCGCGCGAAAACTCGGCATCGCGTACTTGCTTGACGATATCCGCATAGCCAGACGCATCGACCTTAAAGACTTCGCCACAATGCGGGCACTTGATCTCGTTCATAACAGCTCCTCGATGGACGCAAATTTCAACCGACTACACTCTACCGCGCCGCACGGACAAAAAAGGCGCCGCCACCATAATGGCAACGGCGCCAGAACCACCGCAAAGGTGCCTGTTCCCCTTGTGTTGGCTTGAGCTCTTACAGGTCGCGATAGTCGATCAGGCGAAGATCGGGTTGAGACTCGAGCCAAGCGCGCAGCTCAGGATCGATCAGCGCATCGACTTCCTTGGTGCGATCGGTCGTAAGCGAGCTGTTCTCGAGGATATAGCGATCAAGATAGCCCGGGTGACACACAAAGACGACCGTCTCGCCGTCGGACATCTCGCGAACCGTCTGCATGATTGCTTCTTTAGGTTCGTAGCCCGGCTTCATCGAGCGCATTACCATGTGCAGATCGGTATCTCCGCAACGCACCACCGCCGTGGGGTCGAAGCTCGCCTTTTGCTCCTTAAGGCCCAGCTCCTGGGCAACCGCCGAGATCGCTCGGTTAAGGTTTTTACTCATGACAGCATGGGCTTCGAAGTAGTCGGGCTCGCGGCCCACAATCTCGACAAAACGGTCATGCTGCGCACGGATCTCGATGCAGGCCTCGTCGAAGTCTATCAGCTCCTCACCGCGCTTAAAATGCTCGCGGAAGGTACGGCTGCTATGGAACTCGCCGTTCTCGTTGAGCATGCTCGGGATGAGCGCCGGGTCGGCACACGGCTTACCCAGGCACACGTTAGTATGCTGGCCCACCGCAATGCCGGCATCCGCCACGAGCAACCAACCACGCTCGGCTTCAGGCATATTGGGCATCAGGCCCGCCGAGCGCACCAGGCCCTCGTTGACGCTTCGGGCAATCCCCAGGTCAACGGCATACGAATAACCGATATCATCGGCACGAATAAGCAATTGCTTCATAGCGACTCCAATCTATGTGAAAACCACCACAAAGGTGCCTGTCCCCTTTGTGGTGGTTCTGGCGCCCTATAGCCCAAAGAAGCTAAGAATCTGATCGCGGCTTACGGGCTTGTACTCGTTGGCGTCGAGGCCGACATCGTAGCGAAGGATAGGACGTTCGCGGTCGCGGTTGCGCGCGTTGGCGCGGTCTCCCCTGCTGTGGATATGCCCGTGCAGCATGATGGCGCCGCGCGCCTTGCCGTTCCAGCTGAGCATGGGGTAGTGGCTCATAACCAGACGGTGGCCCTTGGCATAGCCGGGAGCAACCTCCAGATAATCGCGCACCTCATCCCAAATGCGCGGCGCGTCCGGATCTTCCCAGTCGCCGTCATGGTTGCCACGGATGAGTGTCACATTCTTGCATTCGATACGCTCGCGAAGGCGCACAGCATCCGCTAGGGGCAAGCGATAGGTAAAGTCACCCAGGATATAAAGACGGTCGTCCGCCGCCACGCACTCATTGATGGCAGCGATGACCTTGCGGTTCATCTCCTCGACCGAATCAAACGGCCGATCCATATCGTGCAAGATATTCGTATCGCCCAGGTGCAGGTCGGCGGTAAACCACATCATCGTCTCTGTCCTCATTTCGCAATGTGTCAAACTCGTGCTAAGTATACAGATGCAGCGATGCGGCGGTTATCCAAAGAGCCCGCCGAACAGTCCGCGGCGGTGCTTCTCTTGCTTTTTCGAAGCGTCACCCTGGGCATTCTTGTCCTGCCGCTTCTTACGGTCCTGCTCCAGCTCATCGTCGTCGAGTAGCAGATCCCACACAAACGGATCATCCGTCAAATCGAACAGGTCATCGTCATCAAACATGACAGTCTCCATTGCCGGCTAGCGAGCATCCACCACATAAAGGCCAACGCGCACCTGATGCCAGGGGCTGCGCTCGGGCGCAACCTGCTGTACGCGGGCCTCAAAAACGTCCTCGTGGCCGTAATACATCATCAAGGACAGTGGGCCGACCTCGTTTCCCGGAACATACCCAAGCTTGGTATCGTCGTAGTAGATCGCAACCGCCTCAGGGTCATGGGGATTATCGCGCTCGGCACACAGCGTCAGCTTATCGCCAACCTTAAGATCGCCCAGGACCAAGGCACCGTCGGCATACTGAAATCCTGCGATATGAAACGACAAAAGAACACGCGAAGGCTCGTACATGGCAGCTCCTCTAACGGCCGGATAAACCGGCGCTTAACCTTAGTGAGAAGTCTACGAACTCGTGCGGACACGAATTCGCCCGCTCGCACCTTTCACCCATTTGCTGCAACGTCTGCGAGACAGAGCGCTTGCAGATAAGATAGGAGCACGAATGGCACCCGCGGCAGCGGGTCTTGCCAACTCCGATACACGTTTTCATCGTGAGAAGTGGCCGTCTTCGCTTACGCGGGGGCGGCTATTTTGTTTGCCCCTATGTCATCTGATTCTAATGCACAAACATGCGCACGAACTTGTGCTTCCAGCTTGCGTAGGGCGCATACCGAAACGGCACGTCCAGCCAAGTTGCCTTGTTCACGATACTCTTCTTGTGGCTAAACGTATCGAAGCTCTCGCGTCCATGGTACTGCCCCATACCGCTCGCGCCCATGCCGCCAAAGCCCATATGGCTCGTAGCCAAGTGCATGATCGTGTCGTTGACACAGCCACCGCCAAAGGGCACGTAACGCACAAAGCGCTGCTGAACTGCGCGATCCTGGCTAAAGATATACAGAGCCAGCGGCGTCGGACGATCCGTAATAAACGTCTCGGCCTCGTCTAGGCTCTCAAACGTCAGCACCGACAAGATGGGGCCGAAAATCTCCTCCTGCATCACGGCGTCATCGGGGGTCACGCCGTCCAAAATCGTCGGCTCAATCTTGAGCGATGACTCGCGCGCCGTGCCTCCCAGCACGACCTTATCGGGATCGATCAGCCCACGCACGCGCGCAAAATGCTTGGCGTTGACGATATGCCCATAATCCCCGTTATCGAGCGGATGCTCGCCAAACATACGGCGGGCCTCTTCCCTGATGAGGTCCAGCAGCTCGTCGTGCACGCGCGCATCGACCAGCAGGTAGTCGGGCGCCACGCAGGTCTGCCCCACGTTGAGCCATTTACCAAAGGCGATACGCCGCGCCGCAACCTTCAAGTTTGCCGTCGCATCCACAATGCAGGGGCTCTTTCCGCCCAGCTCAAGCGTCACGGGCGTAAGGTTTTTACTTGCGCGCTCCATGACGAGTTTGCCGACCGGAACGCTACCGGTAAAGAAAATCTTGTCCCAGCACTCATCGAGCAGCGCTTCGTTTTCGGCGCGCCCGCCCTCGACAACCGTCACCAGGCACGGATCAAATGCCTCTTCACAGATTTGCTTGAGCACCGCGCTCGATGCCGGAGCATAGGCACTCGGCTTGATGACCACGGTATTGCCCGCGGCAAGGGCGCCGGCGAGCGGCTCGAGTGTTAGCAAAAACGGGTAGTTCCACGGAGCCATGATGAGTGTGACGCCATAGGGCACGGCTTGCGTTTTGCACACGCTCACGGCGTTAGCGAGATCGCACGGACGCAGGCGCGGACGACTCCATCGAGCCACGTGAGCGATCTGATGTCGAATCTCGGAAAGCGACGTACCAATCTCGCACATATAGGCCTCGTCATGCGACTTCCCCAAATCGGTCTTGAGCGCATGGGCGATATCGGCCTCGTGGGCCCGCACCGCATCGCGTAAACTCACGAGCGCGCGACGTCGAGCATCGACATCAAACGTGGCGTGCGTCTTAAAGTAGGCGCGCTGATCGCCGACGATGCGCGCAATTTCCTCGGTGTTCATGGACCCTCCTAATTCTCGTCCTCAAACATACCACCTGCAACGACTTCGTACATATGCTCGAGCTCCAAGCGGTCCATTAGAAGCGGAACGGGGTATAGCGGATTGGCCTCGGCATCGGCATGCGCCGCCATCTCGGGAATGTCAGAGCGGCGAATGCCCAAAACATATTTGGGGATTCCCAGGGCCTCGTTCATGCGGTCGACCCAATCGATAAAGGCCTCGGCCGCAAGACTATCCTGCGCGGTAGCCGGCGCAATGCCCGCCATGTGAGCAAGATCGGCAAGCTTGGGGGCGGCGGCGTCACCATAAGCGCGAAGCATGTGCGGCAGGATGATCGCGTTGGCCAAACCGTGCGGAATTCCGTATCGGCCGCCCAAACTGTGCGCGATGGCATGCACATATCCGACATAGGAGCGGGTAAACGCAACGCCCGCCTTATACGCCGCCAAAAGCATATTGCGACGAGCGCACATGTCGTCACCATGCTCATAGGCCTCGAGCAAATTGTCGTGGATAAGCTGCACCGCCTGTCGCGCCATCTTGCGCGTATAGGGCGTGGTGCTTCGCCCGATAAAGGCCTCAACGGCATGCGTCAGGGCGTCCATGCCCGTCTGCCCCGTAATGGAAGCGGGCAAGCCGCACGTAAACTCGGGGTCGTGGACTGCAAAACGCGGGATGAGCACAAAGTCGTTAATGGGGTATTTGTAGTGCGTCCCGTCATCGGTAATTACCGCCGCAAGCGTGGCTTCGCTTCCCGTACCGGCGGTAGTGGGAACGGCGATGAGCGGCGGCAGGCGACGATGAATCCGCAGCAGGCCGCGCATCTTGTTGATGGGCTTGTTTGGCTGCGCAATGCGTGCGCCCACGCCCTTGGCACAGTCCATGGCCGAGCCACCGCCAAAGCCGATAATGGCCTGGCAGGCGCTCTCTCGATACAGGGACGCCGCTTCTTCCACGTTTGAAACCGTGGGGTTTGCACGCGTTTCGGCATAGACCGTAACGCCAATCCCCCTGGATGCGAGCGCCGTCTCGAGCGGTGCCGTGAGCCCCAGACGGGCAATGCCGGGATCCGTCACGATAAGGACCTTCTGGATCGAGCGCTTTTGAAGCACCGCGGGCACATCCTCGGCATGCTCTAAAATGCGCGGCTCGGTATAGGGCAGGATCGGCAATGCAATGCGAAAAACCGTCTGATATGTTCGGCACCAGGCACGACGGGCTAGATGCATAAAGGAAACTCCTTCATTTGTTGATAGGTCAACATTTGCTCGCCCGATTGTACTCAGCGGCGGTCAAAGACGGCCTGCCAATCGTTAATCAATCAACATCTTCATATCTCAAAATTGTTTTATTAAAAATCATTCCTAATAGGCTTCACATTTGGTTGCATTTATGGATAATAGAACTCGTCAAGACGCACGTCCGGAGAGGGCCCTTACGGGACCGGACGAGCGCGCAATCGCCATCGATCGAAAGGATCGAATCATGAAGTTTGTTTGCCCCGTTTGCGGTTATGTGGAAGAGTTCGACGGCGACCAGCTGCCCGAGGATTTTAAGTGCCCCCAGTGCGGCGTTCCCGGTTCTCGTTTCCTGAAGCAGGAGGAGGGCCAGCTCGAGTGGGCCGCCGAGCACGTCGTGGGCGTCGCCAAGATGGAGGGTGTCTCTGAGGACATCGTTGCCGACCTGCGCGCCAACTTTGAGGGCGAGTGCTCCGAGGTCGGTATGTACCTGGCCATGGCTCGCGTCGCTCATCGCGAGGGCTATCCCGAGATCGGCCTGTACTGGGAGAAGGCTGCCCACGAGGAGGCCGAGCACGCCGCCAAGTTCGCTGAGCTCCTGGGCGAGGTCGTGACCGACTCTACCAAGAAGAACCTCGAGATGCGCGTTGAGGCCGAGAACGGCGCCACCGCCGGCAAGACCGATCTTGCTAAGCGCGCCAAGGCCGCTGGCCTCGATGCCATCCACGACACCGTGCACGAGATGGCTCGTGACGAGGCCCGCCACGGCAAAGCTTTTGCCGGCCTGCTTAAGCGCTACTTTGGCTAAGCCAACCGCTTGAGACATAACCTCTAGCTCGATGAGGCCCGGACCGTATTGGTCCGGGCCTTTTTCGTGCCTCACGAACTTGTTAACGCCCTGAAATAGGACCGTCTTCGGCATCGGCTTCTCGTCAAAAACTAAGTGAGTAGACTTTTTGGAACTTGCCGAGCAGACCATCCATATCACTTTATAAAGCCGCAGGTAAATGCCTTGTTGCAAAACGACCTAGTCGCCAAAGTGCCAAAAGTCTACTCACTTAGATTCGCAGCCGTCCACGATCGAGCCATTTTGTGTCTAACGGGCATCTTTCCGTCAATTACTCCCAATTTTGTCCAGTCAACGAATAGTTCAGACCGGAGTAATGTCTCAGCCCTTTGCTCATCTGAGCTTTTATCACGATATTCAGCATCGAGCATCCTGCATACGGCCTTAACGATCGCGCGGAATCTATCCTCATCGGATATCTGTCTGTGTGTCAGGAGAAGTACATCGTAGCCCATGGCCTGAAGGGCTGTCATGCGGTCAGCGTCACGCAAGCCATCCCCTGCGCGTCCGTGCGAGGCCTTTCCCTGACATTCAATGGCCACCTGTCGCTTGCCATCCGGCGAAGAGAGAAGTAGGTCGATATATACACGGGACTTTCCCACAATCGCTCGAGCACTTGTGCTTAGCGTCACTTCGACATTGAGCTCTATGCCGCAAAACCCTTCGCCCCCCAGGGCTCGCGGCAGTCCAAGCAACAAATACGCCTCGACCTCAAAAGGCGACGCGGCACCCAATGGAACGAATTGCGATACCGCCATAAATCTATTGCCGTGACGCATCCCGCAAACATCTGAACAAAAACGGTCAAGGTCTCTGCCCAAAACCAAAGCGTCTCGACGCCATAAATTTGAAGTGATGCCGTCCTCGGACGGGCAGCGCACCCAACCGAACGTTGTCGAAATCGCGCCCGAATCAATTGCACGCGAAAGCTCCGCCTCAAGCGCCACCGGCAGAGCGCACACCGCAAACAAGCCACACATCTCCGCCAACACAAAAAGAAGCTGGAGATCCGTCAGATGTCGAGACATGATAAATGCCGTCAGTAGAGGGGACGTGACCAAAAATCCATGCTCCGTTTCCAGCACAGATTCCCTGGGGAGTTCACCAAGGAACAGCCGCTGCCTAATGCTGGCAGGGCAAGTCCGTTTGTTTCTCGTCCGAACTAATGTATACAACGGAAAACCGAGCGCGACTGCAGCCGTCGGGTTGCGGGCGAGATCATATCGCTGCCGGTCTTCTTCCGGTCGTGGAAGCGGCGGACACAAAGCGCGGACTTGAGGAGGCAAACGCCAGTACCTAAAAGCCGATATGTCACAAAGTAGATCCTTCATAGGCACAGGAAAACACGGATTTCAACCCAGTCGGTCTCGCATTGGCGCGAACGCAACAAAAATGGCACCGAACGGACTGCTAAGTTTTCAACAGCCCTCCCCAACTGACCAAAAGCTTGCCGAAAGCTGGACGAAGCACTGTTGAAAACCCCATTTTTTCTCATGCAGAAGCTTTGCGCGGCAAGTGAGTAGACTTTTTCGAACTTGCCGCGCAGACCATCCATATTGCTTTATAAAGTCGCAGGTAAATGACTTGTTACAAAACTGCCTGGTCGCCAAAGTTCCAAAAGTCTACTCACTTAGGTTGCAGAGTGCCCCCATTGGCTGCAGTTCCAAGTTATTAAGCACTTCCGGACCCAGATCGTCATACTGGACAAGAATTTGAGTCGAGTTTTCAGGGACAAATGCACCATCGGCACACCAATAACAGTCACTGATATCGATAAACGGAATACCCGAGCGCGTGAGGGCCCGCACAAAAGAGCTTCCACCCGTTCCGCGCTCCGCAACCACAGTGCAGTAAAGGCCCGCGTCCGCATGCTCGATCGAGACCTCCCCTGCCGGAAACGCTTTCCGTACAAGCGCCGCCAGGCCATCACGCGCCTCGCGAGCACGAACACGCACGCGGTTCACATGCCGCTCGTAATCACCCGATTCCAGCAAACGCGCCAAAGCGACCTGGTCAACAGAGCTCACCGACGAGGCGTAAAAACCAAGGTTGCGCCTAAACCGCTCCATCAGCTCATCGGGCAACACCATGTACGCTAGACGCAACGCCGATGACAGGCTCTTCGAAAACGTGTTGGTGTAGATAACCGACTGGGCGGCATCGATCGACGCGAGCGCGGGAATCGGCTTACCAGCAAGGCGAAACTCACAATCAAAGTCATCTTCGATGAGATACCGGCCCGGCTGCTCGGCGACCCAGCTCAGCAGGGCATAGCGACGCGCAATGCTCGTCACAAGGCCGGTCGGATACTGATGGGACGGCATCAGGTGAAGGACATCGGTCCCGCTTTTCTGCAGAGTGCTCAGGTCCACGCCGTCATCATCCAACGGGATATGTCGAACTTTGCAGCCCATAGCCTGATAGATGCGCGTCAAGCGCAAATAGCCCGGGTCCTCAACGGCATACACCTTGTCCGCGCCAAGCAACTGAACCAACATGGTATCGAGCAGCTGGGCGCCCGCGCCGATAACGATGTTATTGGGATCGACATTCATGCCCCTCGTCCCACGCAGATGGTGAGCAATAGCGCGTCGTAGCCGAGCGGTGCCCTGTGCCGGTGCGGGCGAAAAAATCTCGCACTCGTCTTCGGATGTCAGCGTCGCCCGTAGCGTGCCTTGCCAAAGCCGCGCCGCCTCCAAAGCGGAAGGAGAAAGCACATCGAATCGCTCGACCTGTCCGTTGACATCATGCGCGCTGGGGTCCACAGAGACGGTATCTCGGTCGATGTTCCCCGTAGCCGAAGGCAAAACCGGTGCATCCGGAAGCTCACATGCGTAGTAGCCACGCCGCGGCTTTGAGCAAATATAGCCCTCGGCAAGTAACTGGCTATATGCATTCTCGATGGTAATGACACTGATTCCCAGATGAGTGGCAAAGGCGCGCTTAGACGGCAAATGCTCCCCCGCCGCAATACGTCCAGCAACGATATCATCTCGAATTTGCTGGTAAACATACTCATAAAGCGATGCTTCGCCGCGTTTTTCCAAATTGTAGTCAAGCATGAATTTGTCACCTGACCTTATAAAGTCATTCAATCTGGTATTAGTCTGACCTTGTTATTATCTCGATAACTGAGTATTTCGCCATACCCAGCTCCCCGATAGGATGTTCCGTCAAGCAATGCACATGCCAACCAAGGGAGCAACCATGGCAGAACAGACCAGCAAGGCCGATCGCGTCAAACTCAATCGCGAGCTCGCGCAGATGCTCAAGGGCGGCGTCATCATGGACGTCACCACGCCCGAGCAGGCGCGCATCGCCGAAGAGGCAGGCGCCTGCGCCGTCATGGCACTCGAGCGCATCCCGGCCGACATCCGTGCCGCAGGCGGCGTCTCGCGCATGAGCGACCCCAAGATGATCAAGGGCATCCAGGAGGCCGTCTCCATCCCCGTTATGGCCAAGTGCCGCATCGGTCACATTGTCGAGGCGCAGGTCCTGCAGGCCATCGAGATCGATTACATCGATGAGTCCGAGGTTCTCTCCCCCGCCGACGATGTCTACCATATCGACAAGACCCAGTTTGACGTGCCGTTTGTCTGCGGTGCCCGCGATCTGGGCGAGGCGCTGCGCCGTGTTGCCGAGGGCGCCACGATGATTCGCACCAAGGGCGAGCCGGGCACGGGCGACGTCGTCCAGGCTGTGCGCCACATGCGCAAGATCCAAAAGCAGATCCGCGACGTTGTTGCTTTACGCGATGATGAGCTCTTTGAGGCAGCCAAGCAACTACGGGTTCCGGTCGAGCTGGTGCGCGAGGTCCATGCCACGGGCAAGCTTCCCGTCGTGAACTTTGCCGCCGGCGGCGTAGCGACCCCCGCCGACGCCGCGCTGATGATGCAGCTGGGCGCCGAGGGCGTCTTTGTCGGCTCGGGCATCTTTAAGAGCGGCGACCCCGCCAAGCGCGCCGCCGCCATCGTCAAGGCCGTGGCAAACTTCACCGATGCCAAGCTCATCGCCGAGCTTTCGGAAGACCTGGGCGAGGCCATGGTGGGCATCAACGCCAACGAGATCGAGATTATCATGGAGGAGCGCGGACGCTAGTCCAGCAGAAAGGATCGCACATGAGCGATTATGCAGACCAAACGGTCGCCGTGCTGGCGGTCCAAGGCGCTTTTGCCGAGCACGAGGCAAGGTTATCTGAGCTGGGCGCACGCTGTGTTGAGTTGAGGCAGGCGGCCGATTTGCAGCAGAACTTTGACCGCCTGGTCCTCCCTGGCGGCGAGTCCACCGTTCAGGGCAAGCTACTTGCCGAGCTCGGCATGCTCGATGAGCTTCGCACCCACATTGTTGAAGGCATGCCCGTCCTTGGCACCTGCGCCGGCTTGATTCTATTGGCGCGCAATCTTGCCGCACACGACGATAAAGGAACGCCGCGCCTGGCAACCATGGACGTACTCGTTGAGCGTAATGCCTATGGCAGACAGCTCGGCAGTTTTCGCACTCAAGGATCTGTCGCCGGCATCGACGGTGAGGTGCCGCTGACGTTTATCCGCGCGCCCCGCATTGTCGAAGTGCACAGCGACACTGAGGCCCTAGCCGAAGTCGACGGCCGTATCGTCGCCGCCCGCCAAGGCAACCAGCTCGGTGTTACCTTTCACCCCGAGCTCGATGACGACACCCGCCTCCACGAGCTCTTCCTCCAAATGTAGGCGGAGTAGAAACGAGCGTGGATTTTCGGACACATAACAAATGAGAGTGGATAATCTCCCACTTTGAGCTCGAATGCAGGCTCAAACCGGGAGATTATCCACTCTCATACTACGTAGTCGTTTAAGAACGTCCCCAATGACTACTTCGACAACGCCGATGTTTTGGCACCGACAGCGAAAACCCGCCAGAGCGAGCAAGGTGCCTTGAAACGAGGCGACATTGACCTTCTGGTCATGCCGCCGAAGTTGAAAGGCAGATTGCCGCTCTGGCGGGTTTGCAGCGTCGAGTCGTTACGCGGTTTGGTAAACCGCGTAACCCAACTAGAAGCGGTTGCCGCGGAAGCCGCCACCGTTGCGGCCGCCACGGTCGCCGCCGCGACCGCCGCGGTCGTTACCACGGTTGCCGCCAAAACCGCCACGGTTGCCACCGCGGTCGCCATAGCCGCCACGGTTGCCGCCAAAGCCGCCGCGACCGCCACGGTCGCCGCCACGGTCACCAAAGCCGCCACGGCCACCGCGATCGCCACCGCGACCGCCACGGTCGCCGCCACGGCCACCGCGATCGTCACGGCCGCCGCGAGGACCGCGGTCCTCGTCCAGGCCCATGGCGACGAGCGGAGCGATAACCTTATCGAGAGCAGCCATCAGCTCGGTGGCCTCCTCGTAAGAAAGCTCGGGCAGGAGCTTCTCCTTCTTGTTGGCAAGCTCGACCAGGCCCTCAGCGGCATCCTCGGCAGCGAAGACGACGATCTTGCGCATATCGCCCTCGGCGTCGTCGATGCGGCCGACCAGATCGGCAGCCTCGGCCTCGGCCATCAGGCCATCGAGCTCACGGAGGCGCATGCCCAGCAGGTCGGACATTTCCTTCTGCTCCATCTTGGGCTTGAGGTCAAGAAGCTTGATGGCGCGCTCGATGTTCGCCATGCGCTCGGCCTTGGCCTCCTCCTCCTTGGAAATAGCAAAGCGACGGCTACGCAGCAGGCGGGCGGCCTTCTGCATCTTATCCATCAGCTCTTCGTCATCGTAATCAGCGGCGGCCTCGACAACCTCGGCCTCCTCCTCGGCGGAAACCTCGTCAGCAGCCTCAACCTCAGCAGCTTCGGTCTCCACGGTCTCGACTGCCTCGACCTCGGCAGCCATGGTCTCGTTCTCGGTCTCGTTCATGATCTCTTCGTTCTCGGACATGAGACTCCTTCTTGGCCCTCTCGGGCATCATCGCCCCATTCGCGGGGCCCGTCGCGCACTCTTTGCGCTTTAAACATTCATGCCTCTCGGCAAAACGT